>CAJWYI010000006.1 GCA_913049815.1 uncultured Gammaproteobacteria bacterium | reverse complement strand
CCGCCTTCCACAGCCTGTGCCCAGTTACATTGCTGAAACTTCTTGGAGACGAATCGTTGCTCCGGGGGCAATTGGGCGAATTCGAATATCGGTAACGAGTCTTTCGGGGCATTGGGAGCGAAGTGAACCCAGATCAAATCGCCGTATTCCTGAACTGCAAGCGCACGAATCGCAGCCTTTGGTTTGATGGTGGAGGCGATTGTGCTCTCTGAGGTCGGCAGGTCGACGCACTCACCCCGAACATTGAACTTCCAACCGTGATACACGCAACGAAGCCCACATTCCTCATTGCGACCGAAGAAGAGATTGGCCCCACGGTGCGAGCACTGCGGTTCTACAACACCAACGGCTCCATTCGTATCGCGGAACGCGATGAAGTCTTCATCCAGCAGACGCACACGTTGAGGTGGACCATCGGGCGAAAGCTCCTTGGAAAGAAGTACGGGTAGCCAGTATTGCCTGAAGACCTGACCCATCGGCTGATCGGG
The DNA here is from genome assembly GCA_913049815.1 of uncultured Gammaproteobacteria bacterium. Lineage (GTDB taxonomy): Bacteria > Pseudomonadota > Gammaproteobacteria > Pseudomonadales > Azotimanducaceae > UBA7451. The sequence continues at coordinate 43,927 of CAJWYI010000006.1, read as the reverse complement.
GCCAGTCAGCGTAAGAAGGTCATTGTCTTGCGCTGTCAACATAGGATCTCGCCCATGGTGAAGGTAGATTATCTGCTTTTACGTTCATCTCGCTCGTCGGTCAACAGGACCCCTGACGCGCAAAGTGCGCTAACGTCGTCTTTGCTGCGCCCCAGCCATTCCGTTAGGACTTCTTCGTTATGTTCACCCTGGTGGGGAGCGCCGGAACGGATACCGCTTTTGGCGTTGGAGAATCGGTAAGGCGATTGCATCACTGGTCGCGTCCCACCGGCTCGATCATCGATATCGATGATGCTGCCACGTTCACGCAGGGTCAGTTGCTCCCGCATGAAGGCACCTTCGCGTACGTCACCCCAAGGAATGTTATATCTCTCCATTAACTCAGTGACGGCTTCCCGGCTAGATAGTGTCATCATGAATTTCGCCGTAGCCCCGCGTCTGAGCCTGATTTTCTCATCGAGATCCATGTCGCTGGTCGCCGGATCTTCCACGCTATAATCCGTATTCAGAATGCGCCATAGAAATCGGAAATCTGTCGACAACAGAATCGGTCCAATCGGTGTTTCCCAGACATCATTCGGAAGTGGTCCCGTGGCATGTGAATCTTCAATGTCGTACACAAGCTGATCATCGGTGGCCACGGTCGCGTCGATCATGGCCATATCAATGTGCTGCCCTTCGTCAGTGCGCTCCCGCATGATGACGGCTGATAACACACCCACGAGGCCATGTAGTGATGCATTGGTGTCTGCGATCGAGATGGGATAATCGGCATAATAGTTGCCGGTGCGGGTCGTCTGCCGCGCAATCAGTCCTGCTTCGGCATGAATGACCGGCGCATACGCGGGACGTCTGGACTCGCTCCCGCCACTGCCGAACCCCGAGATGGATAGCATGATGATCCGTGGATTGAATTTTCTCAGGTCTTCATATCCGAGCCCAAGCCGTGGCATCACGTCCGGTCGGTAGTTTTCGATGACGATGTCCGCTTCCCGAACGAGGTCCGCGACGAGGCCAACCGCAGCCGGTGCCCGCAGATCCATGCAGATGTTCCGTTTGCCTGCGTTCTGCTGGTTGAAATAGCCAGGGACATTGCCAATGACTTCGCCCCAGTAACGTGTGATGTCGCCTTCAGGTGGTTCTACCTTTACGACGTCGGCACCCAGGTCGCAGAGCAATCGACCAGCGAATGGACCAGACAGGACCCGTGAAAAATCGAGGACCTTCAAACCAGCGAGCGGGTATTCCATGTACTTGTTTCCTTTGTCGTGTGGAAGGATGTGAAGAGGTTGTCGGATCGTGAATGTTTGTCAGGGCGTGTACCAGATCGCAGAGGAGTAGGCCCGTTCCTGGATAACCATTGGTATACCAGATGGTACGTCCGTGCCATAAAACGCCGCGTCATAGGCGGTCCACCTTGGCGTGGGAATCTCAAGTACCCTTACATAGTAGACCGCCGCCACGTTCCTATCGAAGTTGGGATCCTGCCAGACAACTCTGAGTTCCGGATCGCCTATCGTATTGGTGTACGTCGCGGTGGCAACGTCTACGGTGTTTCCAACCGGCCGTACCCGGTTACCTCGGATTCGACGAAGATCAGAGACCGCGACATTGTAAACCTGTTCCTTGGTCTCACCCGCGTCACCTATCCAGCCTTTGATCACCTGTATTCTGTCTAGGTGAGCGCCCTCTGGATCTCGGGCAGCTGCGATCAGAAACTGGGGTCTGGCGCCACTGGGAGCACTCGTTAGATCGCCGCCCATAGGGACACCCTTTTGGTAACCCTGTCGGGCTAGGGTAGGTGAATGAGCGTCATCGCGATCGAAATCCCAGCCAGCAAATACCCTTAGAGTGATGCGGCTACCTGTGGTTGCGTAGGCTTCGCGACGTCGCAATGCGTTGAACAGGCTTTCTCGTGTGTTCTCTTGCGCCCAAACTGCCGCATAGCCTGAGGCACTCATTTCCCAGTTATAGACAGAATGAGCCTGATTCGCACGAGCTGGCTTGGGTTCAGCGTACATGGTCTTGCCCCAGAAATTGCTTTCGGTCGTTGCTGATAGCGCGGTATGTGCATCGGTGCTGCCGATGACACCAAACTTGAAGGGATTGACGCCCAGCATTTGTGCTTGTGCGAGCCCGAGTTGCAGCGCCGATCTGACATACTCGTAGCGAATCAGGTTGTGGGGCCGCTTACGCGTCCGGTTCCCATTCCAGATCTCGCCACCTTCTTCTCTGCCAGCCCAACCATTCCATCGTTCGAAGTCCGCGAACTCATCATCAGGAGAAATGATCGGATGGGTTTCACTGTCGCCTTTGATCTGTGTTATCTCCGCAATGGGTTCCCACCTTGAACGCGTGCGGGCATAGTCTGTTGTGAATGGTTCCCCGGTAGAGTCGTCGATCGCAAACATTCTGCCGAAGGTCAGGTTGCTGTTGTGTGGAATGGAGATGGCATCGCCACCTGTTTGGCTCGAGTAACGTTCTAGGTAATCCCAAAGCGCTTCAGGTTGCGGTCCATCCCAGGAAGAAAATGGCAGCACCTGCCGAACTGTTTTGCCTGGATCCTTAAACAAGACAACACGATGCTGGGCTGCGATATTCGAAGTCCATTCGTAGCCAACGAATGCGGTAAAGCTACCAGGGTTGTTGTATTTGTCTGCGTTGCTCGTGACAAGATCCCAGACAGCCTGTCTAAAACCGGGATGCCGCAGAGCGACATCTCTTCGATTTCCGGGCCAGAGTGAACCTGTTTTCAGACGTTCATGGTTCACATCAGGATTGGCGAGAAGCTCATTCCGTGCTTCAGCCCACAATCGGCCCAGCCTCGTATCCATGTAGGTTTCATCGTTACCGCTGTACTGGCGGCTGATCTGAGCGCCCATGTTGTTGGCGTGATCAGCGATCACAATGAAGTCGAGTGGACGTGACAATCTCGCAGATTGACCAGTGGAACTGATCACCTTCTCCCCCCTTGCAAAACGGTAAGCCTCTTCCGGTCCCAATTTGAAAACCGCATCGCCCGACAAGTTGGTATGTAGATGGGTATCTCCCCAAAAAACCTTAGTCGGGAAGTCATCGCGCACCGGCGTCGAGTAAGTTGGTTGTTCAGCTGGCAGAGCTCTGTTCACTAGAGTAAGCCCGATGAAGATGATGATCTTCGCTTTCATACTGTTTTGGTCGAGAGATATCGGCTCGCAGTATACCCCTGTGCTACCCTCGGTGTTTTACTGGCGGATTTGGCGTATGACGGCGCTGTATGAGTTTCGGGAAGAAGCACGTGCTTGGCTCAAAGAGCATTGTCCTGACGGGGTGCGTGGACCCGGACAGGTCCACACAGGCAGCACGAAAATCTCTTTGTCGCACCCGGATGTTTCTGTCTGGTTGGACAGGATGGCGGAAAAAGGTTGGACCGTGCCGACCTGGGCACCAGAGTATGGCGGCGCAGGATTGACGTCCAACGAGTACGTCGTGCTACTCGAAGAAATGAAAGCGATTGGTGCGAGACCGCCACTCATCAATCGCGGCACGCAAATGGTAGGGCCGACAATTTTGGAGTTTGGGTCCGAAGAGCAGAAACGTCGGCTGCTCCCTATGATTGCTCGTGGCGAAGGCGCCTGGTGTCAGGGCTATTCAGAACCAGGAGCAGGTTCGGATCTCGCGAGCCTCAGGACCAGTGCGGTACTCGATGGTGATCGCCTCGTGATCAACGGTCAGAAAATCTGGACATCCGATGGACATACCTCCGAGTGGATGTTCATGCTCGTCCGTACGGATCAAGCCGCCCCCAAACATGACGGTATCAGCTTCCTCGTACTCCCAATGGATCAACCCGGTATCGAAGTGCGCCCTATCCAACTTATCAGTGGCCACTCGCCCTTTTGTGAGACCTTCTTTGATGACGCTGTTGCTGACAAACGCGACCTGATTGGTGAAATGAATCGTGGCTGGACAGTGGGTAAACGATTGCTGCAACACGAACGTTCAGGGATGGAAATGCTGGTGTCACAAAGTACGGAACGAAAGCAGACTACGATGGTCGATATCGCGCGTAAGTACGTCGGTCCTGAGACCGGTCAGCTTGATCTGCTGGTGCGTAACCAGGTGACTGACTATGAAATGAAGGCGCGTTCGCTACAGTTGACCTCACGCAGAATGGTCGAGGAGGCGAGCGATGGGCGTACTCCCGGTCCGGTCACCTCGATTATGAAACTGGTGAGTACCGAGTATGAAAAGATGCAAGCGGAATTATTGACGTCTCTCCGAGGCACGCAGGGATACGGTTGGGAAGGTGATGCGTTCTCGACGCCCGAGATTGATGGAACTCGCCGTTGGCTGTCTTCTCGCGCTGCCTCAATATACAGCGGCAGTAACGAGATTCAGCAGAACATCATTGCGAAACGGGTGCTGGGGCTTCCGGATTGACTTTGCGTTCATCCAATGCCGAGCGCAGCCTTCGGTACGTGCGTTCATCCAGCGAGAATCGCCGGAAAAGCCAGGCGCTGATTAAATAGCACACGAGTGGAAAGCCGGCAAACAAACCCACCAGTGCATAGATGACCAGTTCAGTCTGGTTGACGTTAGGCACAAATCCAGCCAACTGGAGAATGAAGCCAGCCAGCACGATCATCACTCCTGTGGCGCTCTTGTGCGCAAAATTGAAGGCGGCGAAGTAAGAGCCTTCTTTGCGCTCACCAGTGACATACTCATCGTAGTCGATGATGTCACTCTGTATAGAGGGCGACAGCGTACCGCCACAACCCGCCGACAATCCGGCAACAAAGGCCAGGAAAAACATCACGGGCAACTGAGTATTTGGCTCTAGTACCAGAATGCTAATCATGCTGCCAAACGATAGACCGGTCAGAACCATTGAAAACATCCATAGTCGAACTTTCCCGAACTTCCGGGACAACGGCAGCCACATCGGTACGGAAAGCGTTGAGGGTATAAAGTACGCAAGAATAATCAGACCTGCCATATCAGGTCGTCCCAGTACATATTGGGCAACATAGAGTGTGAGTGTTGCGATGACAGCTCCACCAATGTTTTCGACAAATGTCACGATCAGTACGAGTCGCGCGTGCACGTTGTGCCAGACATCTGCAAAGGCAGAAAGTGGTCGATGATTGACGCGACCCTGGAAATCTTGTCTTTCGCGAAGACCCATAACCGCCCATAGGATTAGCCCACCTGTCACAACCGAGGCGATCATTGTGACTTCAAACGCGCGTGATCGAACCGCCTCGGGACCTGTCTGTTCTGCCGAAAGTAGCCATTGCATACCGCCCAGTGCGAGGATTGCACCGAAAGTAAAGGCACCATGCCGCAGACCGTAGAGTCGCGATCGAAGATGATAGTCCTCCGAGAGCTCTGCACCTAGAGAGACGTGAGGAACAACCAGCATGGTCAGGGCAGAGTAAAATCCGATGACCCCAATCGCCATCCAGACAATCAGCATGCCTGCGGAGAGACTCCCAGGTGGAGAGAAGACCCAAATGAACATGCCGGCGAGCGGTAAAATACTGAAGAGCAACCAGGAGCGTCTGCGTCCCAGTCTGTTTTTTGACCGATCGCTGAGATAACCGACCAGAGGGTCAGACACGGCGTCCCACACCCGTGAGATACCAAAGATGACCCCCATCACACCAGGTGCGATGAGAAGTACATCCGTTGCGAACTTCATAACGTAGAGATTGACCAGCAACATCATGAAACCAGCTCCGACGCCTGGAGCTCCATAGGCCAGAGTCTGCCGCCATCCTAGAGAGGGACTGTTAGGTGTCGATGATGTCAGGCGAGGTCCGTTTTCGCGTGCTTACGGTATAGGTAAGCAATGTCAGATTGGATGTACACGGACCGGCAGGTCGGTATAGCCCTTAATGAAAATTGATGCGGTCCGCACGGGTTCTCCCACCACCTCGACATGGCTGAACCTATTCAGGATTTCTTCCCAGAGGACCTTGATCTGCATTTCGGCAAGACGATTTCCCATGCAACGATGGATGCCGAAACCAAAAGACAGATGTTCGCGCGCACGCTTTCGATCAATGATGAACTGATTGGGATTTTCGATATGACGTTCATCCCGATTGCCGGAAACGTACCACATGACAACCCGATCACCCGCTTTGATGGTCTTGCCACCAACCTCGATATCCTGGTTTGCGACACGCCGCATGTGTGTGAGTGGTGTCTGCCATCGAATGATCTCAGACACCATGTTCGGAATCAGCTTGGGATTGGCTTTTAGTTTGTCGTATTCAGCTGGATTCTCGTTCAGCGCCAGTACGCCACCGGAAATGGAGTTGCGAGTGGTGTCGTTGCCTCCGACGATCAGCAATACGAGGTTACCGAGGAACTCCATCGGTTTAAGGTCTTTGGTGCTCTCACCGTTTGCAAGCATCGTAATGAGATCAAACTCGCCGGGGTTCTCTCGACGTTGGTTGAAGAGTTCGGTGAACTGCGCCAAACATCCCATGATTTCAGCGCCACGTTCTTCCTCGCTAAGATGCGCTGCGCCCTCACCACCGGTGAAGATGTCGGACCACAAGGTCAGTTTTCGACGCTGCTCAAAGGGAAAGTCGAAGAGGGTCGCCAGCATCTGCGTTGTGAGTTCGATGGATACCTTGTCAACCCAGTTGAAAGTTTCACCCATAGGCAGGCTATCGAGAATATTGCCTGCTCGTTCACGAATGGTCCCCTCTAGCTTTTTTAGATTAGGCGGTGCCACAACGGGTGAGACCGTTGCGCGTTGCTGGTCGTGTCGAGGAGGATCCATCGCGATGAACATGCTAAACGGTCCTTGCTGCTCACGTCGTTCCTCGTACTCTTTGATCTCGTCTTCCGTGTATTCCCGCTTGGGCTCTTTGGCACCCGAACGTCTGTCGAGTGTAATCCCATGCGCGGACGAAAACGCATCATGATTGGTGTCGACGGTAAAGATGTCTTCGTACCGCGTTACGGACCAATAGGCGCCGTGCGGACCGTCTGGTGTGTAGTGGACTGGATCTTCATTTCGAAGCCGCTCGAACAGACCCCAGTGGGCATCGGCTGCAAACAGATGAGGTTGGGCAGGATCAATGTCCTCGAGCGAAATGCTGTTCGGGTCAAAGTCTGCCGCATTGGTTATGAACTGTTCGCTCATGAATCTGGCCTTTCAAAATCATAACTCGACCTGACATTCTAACCGGCCTTTTAGTCTGAAAACCATGGCTATTGGGTTGCAGTGGCATTGTTTTCCCGCAAAATAAACCCATCTTTAAACAGACTTCAATATCTTTCGACGTAACCGCGCCGCAACCACTGTGGGTAAGGTATGTGAAGCAAGCGGAGAGCATCTTGGAGCCATCGGAGACAGAGCTGCAGCATGAGGATCTGCTGCGTTTGAACGACCGTCTGTTGTCTCTTGGTCAGCTCGTTTCTGGTTCGGTAGGGAAGGTCAGTGGTTTGTTGCAGACCTTTGATCCAGTTCTGATACAGGAAATCCGTCAGACTGAAACCGAAATCAACGCCCTGGAAGTTGAGATTGAGGCCGAGTGTCTCAAACTACTTGCGCTGCACCGTCCAAGTTCTTTTGACCTTCGAAGGATTGTGAGTGGGATCAAAGTGAACAGTAACCTTGAGCGGATCGGAGATCAGGTGATCAACATCGCAGAGCGTGTAGAGTTCCTAGCCAACATTGATCGACTGATTCTGGATCATGCCATGAACAGCATGAGTGCGACGAGTGCACGCATGGTGAAACTCTCTTTGGAAGCGATTTCCCAACAGGATGTCTCACTGGCGGAACGTGTTCGTGAGATGGATAGAGAGCTTAACGCACAAAACACTCGCTCCTATAAGACGTTGCAGGAAGGTATGGAGCAACAGCCCAACATGGTCAGGCAGGCGGTGTCTTACCTGACCATCTCGAGCAATATAGAGCGGATCGGTGACCTTGCAACGAATATTGCAGGCCAGGTGGTCTTCATCGTACATGGCAAGATCGACCGACATTGACCCAAAGCGGATCAACAGGAAGAACGTTGTGCGGTGAGTTCCGCAAGAATCAGATCTTCATCACGATCAAAATCGACCTGCCACTTTAGTGCGACGAACTCACACTCTCGCAACATATCGACATAGTCTACCGGCCTTGGCTTCGAACGTCTCGCTGTGGCCCCGGCGAGAAAATACCGGCAGATTTCATGATGTTACTGATGAGATCCGGCCGTGGAACCGGGTCAATCTTCTCGAGTGACGTGCGTTTGCTGTCGGCTTGAATCGCCTGGGCATGGCCCCGTTCATACAGTGGACCGGGAAGGCCCGGAATGGGCACTCCCTCTGGCTGTTCTTACTCACCATGACCGACCAGCGCGATGTTAAGCGATGGTAACGAACGGTGCCATCGCGTCAGGGGATGAGTGGCTGGGTGATATCAGTGACGCTAAACACTCGATTGATCAGGTCGCCTAATTGATTGGCGGCGAGCTTACTGAGGCTGGCCGCCGGGCTACGAACGGTATTGTGCTCAATCAGTCCGCGCCGCCGGAAGATCTCCTTACGTACAGCGACACCTGGCTGCTGTTCGAAGACAATCAGTGGCAGATACGCTTGGTAAAGCGACCACAAACGGTCGTTGTCCTCCGAAGTCCGCGCCTTGTGCATAGCCACGAGAACTTCAGGAAAGGCAAAACCGGTCATGAAGCCGTTCCCTCCGGATGCGAGTTCAAACGCGCCATAAAGCGCACCGAGTCCAGTCAATATTGGAATGTCGGAGAATGTGCGTAGTGCCGCGATACGTTGCGGTGATGGTAACGCCTCCTGCTTCACACAGGCGATGTTCTGTTCAGATTCAAGGAGTCGCTGAACTAGCGGCATCGACATGTGTACACCCGTTGAGCCCGGGTGGTCCTGCAACACGATTGGGAGCGACGATGCTTCGCAGATGGCGGATAGATGCTCGAAAATGCGTTGCTCGTTGTGGACAGGCTCCTGATGCGAAGTCACCATTAGAGCTGACGCGCCGCCCTTGATGGCCATTTTCCCTAACTCAATACTCGCTCTTGTCCCGCTGTGGCTGGTACCAACCACCACTGGGAGGTCTCCGGCAGCCTCAATGGCGGTATTAAGGATGGTGCTGCGTTCTTGATCGGTGAGCCGGTTGGCTTCACCGAGAACACCCAAGATGGTAATGCCATCAACGCCGAGTTGCCGCATAAACATGACCATTTTTTTGTAACTGTTCAGGTCGACGGACTCATCCGGATAGAATGGCGTTGGTAGGATTGGGAAGACCCCGTTAAAGCTAACAGGCATGATGAGGTGCTCTACCCTTCCTGGTTATCAGGTTCACCAACAACTCCAACATCGATCAGATCCTGAATGGCGCCTTCGGTGTACCCAAGTGATTCCAGGATCTCGCGACTGTCAGCGCCGGTGTCTCGTGCTTCTGTCGGTGCTCGCTTGGAGTGACCCTGTAAAGTAATCGGAGAATTAACCGTCCACTGATAGTCAGGGTTATCCGATTCCGTGGGAATGAGGATATCGTTAACCTTAAGCTGCTCGTCGTTGACGACGTCGTCCAGGTTCTGGACCAGTCCATAGGGGATCGTATACTCGGTCATCTGCTCATGTACCTGTGCTGCAGTCATTTGAGCCATTGCGGTGGCGATGTGTTGGCGAACGTTGTCCTGGTCCCGATAGGCGTCTCGCGCAACCGGCCAGATCTCTAGCCACTCAGGATGGCCAACGGCCGCAGCAAGGTTGGACCATTCCTTTTTGGGATTGGTGATGGACAATAGCACATGCCGATGGTCACTGGTTTCATAGACCGCGCCGAACGGACTGGGTTGGCCGTTCTCTTGCCGCCATTCGTTGAGATCAAAGCCTGCGATCTTGCCTTGCACCTGCATGCCATTTGACCATACGCCGTTAGCCACCAGGCTAGTTTGTACGAAGGTTCCCTTGCCAGTGCGCTCGCGTTGGTACAGAGCCATCATGATGCCTCCGAACAAACTCATGCAGGTTGCGTGATCGCCAAAGCCGCCGGCCCCTTGTTGGGGTATTCGATCCGGTTCCCGTATCAGGTCCATCATGCCGGAGCGTGCCCACCAGGCGGTTGCATCGAATGCACGCATGTTGCGGTCCGGTCCCTCGGTGCCGTAACCGGTCACTTCGGCCATGATCAGTCGATCGTTCCGTTCTGACATTTGATCCCAGGTCATTTTGAAATCCCGCTGTTGGTCTGGCCTGAAATTGGTCAGCAGTACATCGGTATCAGCGACGAGTTCGTGGAGGATTCTTAATCCTCTGTCGCTGCGGAGGTCGAGGGCAATGGACTTTTTGTTTCGGGACGTCAGCTGCCAGTGGTAAGGCACGGGGTATGGGCCGACCAACAGTCGGTAGCCATCACCCTGGAGAGGTTCGATCTTGACAACGTCGGCGCCGAAATCTGCCAGCACCGTTGCGGCGCCAGGGGCGGCAAGGTAGGACGCAGCATCGACAACCTTGAGATGTTCCAGTGGCAAAGACATCCTCGTCTCCCGGAGTCAGGGGGAACCTATGATGCGACAAAGCCTAGGGATTCGGCAATTGGTGTAAATCCGTTTCTTTGATCTGGCTTAGTTACGACGCCGTTGCATCGACAGGAGTGTCTTCCCAGACGGTCTCTGTAGGTTTGCGGCCACCTCTAAAGTCTTCTCGGATCATCACCAGAACAGGAACGATGAACAGAATGACAACACTCGCGAACACGATGCCGGTTGCAAGACTGACCGCCATTGGAATCAGAAACTGTGCCTGGATACTCGTTTCAAAGAGCATTGGTGTAAGACCCAGAGCAGTTGTCGCGGTCGTTAGGATGATGGCTCTGAAGCGCCGCTGCGCGGCGGCAACAATTGCGTCGATTGTGGACATCTCGGTATCGCGACGGAAACGATTATACCGATCGATTAGAATGAGCGAGTCGTTCACCACGACCCCTGACAACGCAATCATGCCGAAGATCGACACGAACGATAGTGTGAAATCAAGGAGATAGTGGCCGTAAACCGCGCCGGCAAAACCGAAGGGAACCGCCATCAGAATAATCAGAGGCTGCACGTAGCTTCGAAGTTGAGCAGCGAGCATCGCGAAGATCACGAGTAGTGCCACAGTCATTAGGTTACTTAGTTGCGACAGGTCCTGACCTTGTTGCTCAGCGATACCGGACTGTTGGAAGTTGAGGCCGGGGTATTTTGCAACCAGATCCGGTAACGTCTCATTCAGTACGATACCGTTGATCTCCGTAGGGGTTGCGATAGCTGTGTCTATCTCACCGGATACAGTCACGATTTTTCGTCCATCGACGCGGTCAATAGAGGAAAATGCCTGGGACTCGACCAGTCGCGCGACGTTTGCGAGCGGTGTTTCGGTCCCGTCTGGCAGACGAATTCGTGCGTTGTAGAGATCGTTAGCACTTGAGCGTTCGTCTTCGGGGAAACGAACCATGACTTTCAGTTCCTCTCGACCCCGTTGAATACGCTGTACTTCTTCACCAAAGAAATTCCAGCGTAATTGACGGGCGACGTAGGCGGGTGTCAGCCCAATGGACTCGCCTGCTGTCGTCAGCTCGATATCGTATTGTCTTTTCCCATTATCGAAAGAGTCCTGGACGTCATAGACAGAGGGAAAATCATTGAACGCTGATTTCAGCTCTTCAACCGCCTCGTTCAGGATGTTGTCGCTGACATGCGTGAGTTCATATTGAAGGTCTGGACCCCCACCAAAGAACTCGGAAGAAAATGAAAGTGACTCAATCCCTGCAATCTCACCAGTTTCCTCTCGCCAGCGACGCTCAAGTTCACCGGCAGACAGTGTTCTGAGAGGCTCAGCATGCAATTGAATGGCGATTGAGGCCTGGTTTGTGGCGAACGACACCCGGCTGCCGCCGCCAGGTCCACCACCAGTACTGGTCTGACCACCGATGGTGGTATTGAAATGTTTGAAAGCAGTGCCGTTAGTCTCATCATTGACGTTATGTGCAGCGGCGATAACACGTTCTGCTGCCTGACGGGTAGTTTCAAAGGGTGTTCCTACCGGGAACGCAATATCTACGCTCAGAGCATCGGCCTCGAGACTTGGAAAAAAAATAAAGCGAACTGCGCCCGAGGTGAGTAGGACACCTGCGCCGATCAGGCTCGTAAACGCCAATAGCAACGTGACGTAGCGAAAACGCACACCGAGCCTGATTGCCGGAACGACGACGTTGTCGCGGAAGTGAGCAACCCCACGACCCACTTTTGCCTGAATGACGTTCAGTGGCCATCGACTCCAGTTACCGCCATGAGCGAGGTGTGCCGGCAAAATAAAGAAGGCCTCGATCAGCGACATCGCCAATACCGCAATCACCACTACAGGAACCACGCCTAGTATCTGTCCGAACGTTCCAGTCACAAATAGTAACGGCGCAAACGCAGCCATGGTCGTCATTACGCCGATCGTCACCGGACTGAGTACGCCCTTCACGCCGAGAATCGCGGCATTGTAGCCATCGTGTCCTGCTTCTTGCTCTGCGACGATGTTTTCTCCGACGACGACCGCATCATCGACCACAATACCAAGAACGATAATGAGCGCGAACAAGGACACCATGTTCAGGTTTACATCCAGTGCATCAAACAACAGGAACGCTCCCAGAAATGAAATCGGGACACCCATTGCTACCCAGATGGCAAGTCGCAGATCGAGCATCAAGACGAGGAAAAGGAAGACCAGCATAAATCCGATGATGCCGTTTCTGACAAGTAGACTAAGCCGGTCTGCCAGAACCTGCGAGAAATCCACCCAGATCTCCACCGAAACCCCGGGGAGCGGTTCGTAGTTATTGAGTGCGGTCTTCACTTCATCTGCTATTTGGAGAAGGTTCTCGTTCTCTGATGCTGAAATAGTCAGTAGGACAGCTGACTTGCCGTTATACCGATTAATGAAGTCTTGCTCGACGAAGCCGTCTCGTATGGTGGCCAACTCGTGGAGCCGAAGCAGCGAACCGTCAGATCGCGAACGGACGACAATGTCGCGGAACTCGGTACCGGTTTCGCGTTTGGTTTTGGTGCGAAGTAAAATATCCCCTGCATCTGTTTTCAATTCTCCGGACGACAAGTTCAGCGATGAGTTGCGAACAGCGGCAGCGATCTGGTCGATGGTAAGGCCATACTGTCGCAAGGAATCTTCTGAGACCTCAATGGCAATTTCATATCCTCGAGCACCGAGCATGCTGACATCGGTCACGCTTGGCAGATCTAGCACAGTTTGTTCGAGATGTTCCGCTCCCCGACGAAGGTAATCCTCCGACAGGTCTGAGTAGACGACCAGTGTAATGGCTTCATTCCGAGGTTTGAGGCGCACGATATCGACAGCTTCGGCATCGCCGGGTGGGAAATCTGCGATCTGATCGATGGCAGCCTCTATATCGTCCTGTACTTCTTTAGAGTCCACGAAATCCTTGAGTTCGATATTCAGTGACCCAAAATTCTCGCTGGCGGTTGAGACAACACGTTCAACACCTTCGATCCCAAATACAGCTTCTTCCGCCCGCCGTGTAATGCCTTCCTCAACCTCTGTTGGCGTCGCGCCTGGATACGGCACGCTGACCGAGATAATCCCAGGATCCACGGAAGGAAAAATCTGGGAGTTGAGAGATAGACCGGTGAACAGACCGCCCACCAACAGCAGGCCCATGATCAGATTTGCGGCAACCAAGTTACTAGCAAAATAGCCAATAATCCCTCGGGGATTTTTCATGTCACCGTAGTCGGTGCTGCTCATAGATCAAGCTCGCTGATTTGGACCTCGAGACCCTCACGAGCGCCTGGAATGGTCCCAAGAATGATACCCTCGCCATAGTCGAAGGCACGAACGATCAGACCGTCCGGCGTGCTAGCTAGAAGCTCCGGCTTAAACAGCGCGAGTTGACCATTGCGAACCAGCCACAGTGTGTCATTCATCTGTCGCGCAGACTCAGAGAGTCGGTAGGTGTCACTGAGAGGCATACCTTCGATCTCTACTTCGACAAATGTCCCTGGTGGTATGATGCGATCTTCGACAAATTGAAGGTAGATACGCGAAAATCGCGTTTGTTGATCGAGTTCAGCGGCGACGCGATCGATTCTAACTGGATACGTTGAACCATTAGCGAATACCTGCCCAGTACGTTCTTTAATATTACCGAGCAGCCCCTGCTCATCGACGGTCACGGGTACTGAGATTTCAACCGCATTCTCTGCAAACGCGCGGCCAAAGGCCTGTCCAGGTGTCAAATATTGTCCAACCTCGACGGTTGATTCCGTTACTCGCCCATCGAACGGTAGAGTGAATTGACTCCTGTTCAGCGCGAGCAATGCACTATCCATCCGCGCCCTTGCAGACGCTAGTTGCGCTTTGGCTTGCCTGATTTGAGGTTCCTTTGCGACCAGTGTAGGTACGTCAGCGTCCGGGTTCAGCAGATGATAATTATCGATAGCGACGTCTCGTTCGGCTTCTCGTAGTTCCAGAGTTGCTTGCGCAGAAGAGAAATCGGCCCCGGTCTGCTGGACATTTAGATCAAAATCACGGCGATCAATGCGCAGCAGTTCTTCACCGGACCCGAACACACCACCACTCCTCATGGATGGCGCAACGTAGGTCACCCTGCCTCCCACCTGAGATGTCAAGGTGACGTAGGAGCGAACGAGGACCGTGCCTGTAGCATTTACTTTGGGTACCGATACGGTTGCAAGTGGCCTCACGACGGATACCAATTGGACATCAGTGACTGAGGACGTCACGACCCCCGGACTTCTCGCTTCTATGTCTTCCTGTGTGGGTGCGCGGGTAAAGTAGAAGGTCACGATCAACAGCACAGCAATGACGCCAATCTGGACATAGCCTGAAATCGCGCCTAGAAACCGACCGAGCGTGGCAAGAACCCGACCGAAGAAGCCCTTACTGCTTTCATTTTTCGGTGTCAGACCGCCGATTTCGCCACCTATATCATCAGTAGTTCCTGTGGGGCTGGAACCTTTCGTTTCGGACATGAAGAGAACTTAATCCGGTAAGGAGCGAGTTTTAGCTTACTGAATGTCCCTGTCCACATCTATGTTCGTTCTGGACTGGAACACAATCCTGACATGTCGCGAATAAAATGAGTCGTCAGATGGGCTCGCCTTCTGTGGCGTTAGAACCCGTAGACTGTCTCAGCAGTAAAAATGCACCAATACCTGTCACGAATATGATCAGCGAGCCAAGGATCTCTGCGAGCGTGTCCCCGGGGAACTCTGCTGTGTTACTGGCGATGTTGATGGCGAGGACAGTCCCGACCCAGACCGGAACAACGGCCAGATCGTATCGCGCAAGGAAAATGTAGCCGATTACCCCGTTCTGACTAGGGGGGTTGGCCTGAGTGATTGCATGTGGTTTCCTCTACCTGTCACTTAGCAACGGTTCATCTCGATGACAGAACTTGCCTTTCAATCTGCTTTACAACTTGCGGAACAGATCAGAAACCGTTCGATCTCCGCCTCAGAAATGCTGGACTATTTTCTCGATCGTGTTGAACGCTTCAATCCTGATCTGAATGCGATCGTCGTCAACGATTTTGACCGAGCGATCGAAACTGCTCGACAAGCCGACCGTGATCTGGCGGCTGGAAAGTCCTGGGGGTTACTGCATGGTCTTCCGATGACGCTCAAAGAGTCCTACGACATGGCCGGATTGATCACAACCCGGGGAAATCCTGTCTGGAAGGATAATCTCTGCGATACCGATGCGTTATCGGTGCAACGATTGAAAGCGCTGGGTGTAAACATCTTTGGCAAAACCAACGTCCCATTCAATCTTGCGGACATGCAGAGCTACAACGAGATCTATGGCACAACGAACAATCCGTGGGATCACAGCCGCGCGCCGGGGGGATCCTCAGGAGGATCTGCAGCGGCGCTGGCGGCTGGCCTGACCGGGCTTGAGAGTGGCTCAGACATAGGTGGTTCGATTCGTAACCCGGCTCACTTCTGCGGTGTGTTTGGCCATAAACCGACCTGGGGATTGTTGCCGCCACGTGGCCATGCAGCCCCGGGTGTTCTGGCGCAGTCAGATCTCACTGTTATCGGTCCTCTTGCACGAAGCGCTGCTGATCTGGAGGTGGCGACACTCGCTATGGCCGGGCCCGACGAGATCATGTCCGCAGGCTATCAACTCTCTCTCGTACCCTGTCCGTGGGCCTCTCTTCGTGACGTTAAAGTAGCTGTTTGGCTCAACGACACATTGGCACCTGTCAATGAGGAAACCAGAAAACGGGTCAGCATGATTGCACTCGCAGTCCGCGATGCCGGCGGGTATGTCGATGAGGAGGCAAGGCCCGAATTTGATGTGACTGAGATTCACGATAACTACCAGGCGCTATTGACGGCAGTCATGGCATCACGTAATTCCTTGGAAGAGTACGAGTCGCTGCAGCAACGGCTAGCTGAATCTGATCCAGATAGTGATCGTGCCCGAGGATTACGGCGGCAGCTGGCGAGCTATCGGGATTACGCGATGGCCAATGAGACTCGAACCAAAGCACGCTGGGCCTGGCATGAATTCTTCAAGCAGTACGACGTCGTCCTGATGCCGACGATGCCAACACCGGCATTCGAGCACGACCACCGACCTTTCCATGAGCGCACACTGCAGGTGGACAACGAAACCCGCGGCTACAACGAGGGTGTTTTCTGGGCAGGGCATGCTATCAGTGCCTACTTGCCGTCGACAGTGGTTCCAACGGGCGCGAAAGGTGAGGGCCTGCCTATTGGTATTCAGATCATGGGGCCAGAGTACGGCGATCTCAAAACCATTGGATTCGCGAAGCTGCTTGAGGCGGAAGGTTTCAGCTTTGTGCCCCCACCGGCATACGTATCCGCCTGATCGCCTCTCACGGCAGGTGGTTTGAGTCAGGACAGCCAATTCCCTAATCTCAGGCGACCTTTCCGTATAGGAGACGGACTATGCGTCGAGTTGCGTCTGCATCAATTTCTTTTGGAATGGTCTCTATAAAAGTCCTGAACTAAATAAGTAGAAGGTTGTTGGCAAAGAAGTGAGTGAAATGTCCTAGGAGCCAGCAGACGAGAAGATTGTTGACCTGATGCATTGAAGTCGAGTCTTGCCATTAAGGGTGCGAGAGCAGGAGAAAAATCCGTCGCGTCGGCCGCTCGTGGCCATAGGAAGAAAGCGGCCAAGTAATCTTCAATTCGCGTGACCATGTGAACCGAAAGGTAAAGGGACATGAAGGTGAAAGGGAACAGTACTTGCCAAAACTGACCAGCCAGGAACAGGAACTGTTCCTGAACATCCGCGGGGTGTTGATGCGTATTGCCTGTGTTCGTGAAGATGGTAGTCCGTTGGTGACACCCATCTGGTTTATTTTTCGGGACGATTCGATTTGGTTTACACCTCGTGAGCGTTCCGAGTGGTTTGGATGCTTGCTTCGAGATCCCAGGGTGTCTCTCTGTATCGACGAAGAGGCGCATCTTTATCGCAAAATACTCGCTGATGGCAGGGTGGAATTGGTGCATGACATCGGTGACGATGATCTTTGGCGAAACCTGTATCGTGATATCGCCAGCGGTTACATTCGGGAAGATGCGGCTGAAGCCTACGTTCATAACACGATTGATCAGCGACGAGGTCTATACCGTCTGTTTCTACCAGGGGCATCTGTCAAAAGTTGGCGTCTGCCACTGAGAGGAGAACGGGCAGAGGGTATCTGGCACGATCGTTACTATGGTGAGGGAACGCGCTATAAAAGGCATTAGATGGCGTCGATAGTGATAATTCGGCTGGAACCCACCATCGAACTATCCGTATCAACTGCCGATACGTGCCTTCAGTATTGAGTCGATGACCCCTTTGGTGGAAGCACACCAACGTAACACAATGGTCAGTTCGGCTTCAGGCCATATGAATACAACGTTGCCGCCTGCGCCCATCGCAGCGAATGCGTCGGTTCCTGCTACGTCGGACAGGTGATGTCGCGTGTTGAGCCAAAACATCAAACCGTAATCCGGATTGAGTTGACAGGGTGTTCTGGTCGCCCGAGTCCAGCTTTCGGGGAGCAGTGTTGCGCCACCCCAGCTGCCGTTGTTCTGATACAGCAGTCCGAATCGAGCGTGATCCAGTGTGCTGATCCAGATCCCGCCACCCCAGTGCGCACCACCCGAAACCGATTCAATGTCTCGTCCATCAATTTCGACCCAGGATGTCTGGTATCCATGCCAGGACCAGGTATTTGAGGTACCGATCGGATCCATGATACGTCGCTTTAGAACTTGCGGCAGGGGTTCGCGGAACAGTTGAAGGAGCGCTAGTGAAGCGCGATTAACCCTTACATCGTTGTATTCCCAGAATGTGCCGGGTTGGGTGAGTGGACGATAATCGACCACCTCCTCAGCGGAACCGCCAACGGTTGACTCGAGGCGAGCCTTTGCGTCTGCCACTTGTCGACCACGGTCAATCCAATCCGGAATGCCGAACAGTTCTCCATCCCATTCACTCGTTTGTTCGAACAGGTGGCGCCAGGTGATCTGGTTGTTTTGCGGGGAGTCGAATCCTCCATCACGTATTCTGTCGCCGACTCTTTCGTCCAATGAGTCGATCAGGCCATCTGTTACTGCGATGCCACACAACGCTGAGAGGTAACTCTTGGAGCAGCTGAATGTGACTTCGGGGCGATGAATATCACCATATTCCCCTACGATCTGTCCCTGAAAGACAAC
Source organism: uncultured Gammaproteobacteria bacterium (assembly GCA_913049815.1). Classification (GTDB taxonomy): domain Bacteria; phylum Pseudomonadota; class Gammaproteobacteria; order Pseudomonadales; family Azotimanducaceae; genus UBA7451. The sequence goes on along the minus strand of CAJWYI010000006.1, from coordinate 25,181 downwards.
AACACCGGATGTACTGCCGCGAGATTTTACTGGTCCGAGTGGCCGATTGCTTGGATGGCGTGTGCCATCAGGCATCATGCTGGTGAGATCAGAACCGATTCCAATTTCTGATGCAGAGGCGAGCTCGAGAGCATCTTCGAAGGCTCCGGGGTTGAAACCTGCCTCCTTGGGAGAGGTCCTGGACCAGCTTGAACCTGGAACACTGGTCACGAGCGACGTTGTCCGGATGCTTCGGCGAGCCTGGCCAACACTGACTCCGTTTCTTCCCAGCCAATACACGGATCGGTAATACTCTGACCGTGCGTCAGTTCCACACCTTCGACCACATCCTGTCGACCTTCAACCAGATGGCTCTCCAGCATGATTCCAAAGATGCTGCGTGAGCCACGAGCCACCTGCGTCGCGATGTCGCCCGCGACGTCTACCTGGCGAGCGGGTATTTTGCGCGAATTGGCGTGACTGGCGTCAATCATTATGCGTGCAGGAAGTCCCGCGTTGCCCAACATCTCAGACGCATCTTGAACCGAGAACATGTCGTAGTTTGGATGACTGCCACCTCTTAGAATGATGTGACAGTCCTCGTTACCGGCTGTCCTGAAAATGGCTGAGTTTCCGGCCTTGGTCACCGACAGGAAATGGTGAGGTCTTGAGGCAGAACCGATGGCATCAATGGCGATCTGGATTGAACCATCCGTCGCATTTTTAAATCCCACCGGGCAGGAGAGGCCGGACGCAAGTTCTCGATGGGTCTGGCTTTCTGTTGTTCGGGCGCCGACCGCCCCCCAGGATATCAGGTCAGCGATATACTGGGGACTAATCAGATCCAAGTACTCCGTTCCGGTGGGTATACCCATCTCGCCGAGGTCCAGCAGAAGCTGCCTTGCCATCGTGAGTCCTTTGTTGATTTGAAAGGTGTCGTTCAGATCGGGGTCATTGATCAAACCTTTCCAGCCAACGGTTGTGCGTGGCTTTTCGAAATAGACACGCATGACAATAAACAGATCGTTGTCGAGTTGGTCCTTGATGGTGGTCAGCCGCTCGGCGTATTCCCTGGCAGCACTGACATCGTGAATGGAACAAGGGCCTACGACGACCAGCAGACGATCGTCCTCACCCGACAGGATGTTATGGATGGCGTGACGAGCACTGCTGACCGTGTTACCAGCGGTATCTGAGACCGGAATTGCGTCAATCAACGTTTCAGGTGCCGTGAGTTCCTTGACTTCTGCGATTCGCAGGTCGTCTGTTTGTGATGACATGCTCTTCAGCCGCTTGTGATTTGGGCTGCGTACTATAGGAGTACTGCATCCAAAACGCTATTTTGGGCTCGATACCTTGTGATGGTGGGTCGGCCTTGACGCAGCCCACTATTACCAATGAGCATTACTTTGCGTCATGCAAAATGGCGACCGCGTCTGGTATGTCACTTAAGTAGTACCAGTCTTCGGGTGTACCATCGTGTGCGCCATCCATGATGCTGGTATCCTCGCCGCGTTCTAACCGGGGTCGCAGGCAATTGAGCACACCATGTTGTGCCGACAGATACATGGCTACAGCCTGTATGCCGTGTCCAGCGCCGCCGAAATCATGGACCAGATCTGGGTCAGCGCCATGATCAAGTAGCCAGGTTGCTGCTTGTATCTGGTCAGAGTAGACCGCTCAGAGCAGTGCGGTTCCAAAATAGTGATAGGCATTCAGCGTTAACGGGTGACAACGATCCAGGTCCGCGTCTTCAGGTAGTGATAGACTGCTTCCAACCCCTAGAAGAGAGATCAACATGGGTGTCTCCGTAGATCATCAGTATTTCGAAACAGATGAAGACGCGCTGAAAGAGATCGAAGAACATGGCTACTACAGCTCGGTCTTTGATGCACCCGCAAGTGGCGGTACGCCGATCCATTGGCACGACGTGAGTATTCGTGCGTACATCACAAGCGGAAAGTTCCGTTTTCAGGATCCGGCGACGAACGAAGTTCATGAGTGTGTTGCGGGGACGCGTTTTGTGATTCCTGAGCGAACATTGCATATTGAAGAAGAGCACCACGGTTATCGTGCGGTGATCGGCCTGTCCAAGCAGGAACTCGAAGGTCCTTTTGTCAGGTCTCCCGGAGAGCTAGACGACTAGGCCTTGTCAGGTCACCGGTCTTGCTCGCTCCAAGAACGATGAGGTGACGGTGCAATCCATGGCCAGGTCACTCAGGTGTCAATTCATCGAGGGATTTCGCCGGTGTAGGTCACGCCGATGGCTTCTCCCAGGTTGGCGATGGCTTCCCTGACCTGCTTGGATTGTGTGTCCCGAAAGACGGGTGGCAATCTGTCTTCGTGAACATCGGTCCATGGGGAAGGTATGCCTTCATCCTCGTAGAACATCACGATGTATTGTTCACGTGTGAACGGCAGGGCCTCACTGATCATTTTTTTTATGAGTACGTTGTCTCGGGAAATATCATCCAGGTCTATGAGGTCAGGTTCTTCCATCTGTTCACTCCAATTCTCGGTACATGGTGCACCGTGATGCACTACTCGGGTTGATCTAAGTTGGCGCGTCCGGCCCTCGATTCTACTCGTCTATTAGAGGAAATATTGCATGATCCGGGAATACCGAGTGGCATACCGCCCGCAGGTAGGAACGATCAGTCTCTCGAACGACAGTTGCCTTAACACTCATCCATCGATCGAGCTTCTGTTTGTCGGCGGCCTGAGTTTGGGTTTTCGAGAGGCCAAAGTTGTTATAATAGGGTCTCGCTTCGCCGGGCAATGGTGACCATGGAACTCGACTTTGAGAAAAGGCACTCTCCGTTTGAAGGTTGTTTCAATTTTCGTGATATCGGAGGTTATCCAACGGAAGACGGTCGAACACTCAGATGGGGTCGGTATTTTCGCGCTGGTAGACAGGATCGAATGACGAAGGCGGATCTGTCGCTGGTCGCGGAAAAAGGAATCCGAACCCAGATCGATCTTCGCCGATCCGACGAAATCGATGACCAGGGTGTCGGTCCGCTCGTCGAAATTGGCGTGCGTTACGTCCGCCACCCGGTCATTCCGGATGGTGGTTCTGAGGTACTCAATAATCTTGTTGGCGCTACCGGTATTTCCGGTGAAAGGTATCTCGGCTATCTCTCCTTCGATCCAAGTCCGTGGATTGGTTATCTGGACATTGTCGCGTCAGCCGACGAGCAACCGTTGCTGATTCACTGTACAGCTGGGAAGGACAGGACCGGGATCACAACGGCGTTTGTACTGTCGATTCTGGGTGTTTCAGAAGAAGTCATCATCGCTGACTATCTACTCACCAACCGCGATGTTCCCAGACAGGTTGATTTCGTCGAAGCGAGTTTTGGATTGCCACCGGATATGTCACGGGAGGCGTTGGTTAAGGCGACGGGAGTGCCAAACAATGCCATGACTGTTTTTCTGAATGGGTTGAAACGGGACCATGGCGGACCGATTGAGTACCTTAAGAGCATCGGCGTTTCGGAGGCCACCTTCGATGCGATCAGAGGCACACTGTTGACGGACTAGCCCGAGGTGCTGTTGATACCCATCATCTCCGTCAAAGGTGGCCACAACTGTTCGGCGATAAAGTCGTGACCCGCAGCGTTGAAATGCATTCCGTCTTCATGAATATATCGTTGGTACAGGACTTCGTTGATCATATTGTGTATGTCGACGACCCTGATGCCCAGGGCACGTGCAACTGCATGACCAGCTTCGACATACTGAGTGACCACTGTAGGATCCAGCCCATGTTTGGCATAGTCAACAGGATATTGGGTGAAGTAGAGGACGCAACAGCGCGCCCGAAGAGCGTCCAGTAAACGTTCAACGTTCTCTCGATGCCTATTCAAGGGCACTCGCTTATCTGGAGAACGGTCCGGTGAGCGGGCAACGTCATTGATGCCGAGGCTGACAATGGCGATGTCTGAAGGATCTGCGTCGCTCGCGACTTCCGCAGCACGGGCCGCCATCTGGTCCGATGTATGGCCGCCGACTCCGAGATTCTCTATATGCCCGAGACTATGCTCGGCCAGTTTCTCACCCAGCCGCACAATAAAACCACCCTTCTCATCATCCCGATAACCCTGGGCAGTACTGGCACCAAAACTGAAGACTCTCTGATTCATTCCCTGCTTAGATCATTGGTAGTTTGTATACACGGGCGGCAGTACCACTGAACATCATGGCTTTTTCAGAATCTGACAGACCCAGTTTGGCCGCGATACGTTTGAATGTGTTCCATAGAGTTCGATAACTCACACATTCTTTGTCAACGGGAAAGTTGCTCTCAAACATGCACCTTTCTGGGCCAAAAGCCCCGATTGCGTGTTCATAGTACGGGAAAAGCAGTTCGCACAGCGCCTCGGAACCTATCGGCGTGTTGCGTGCATGCATGTGGAAAGGTGGTTCCCACGGTCCAACGCGCTGTTGTGCACCACCAACCTTCATTACGGCATTGGGTGCATCTGCGATCGCTGTGATACATTCACGCCATCGCACCTTAGATGAATCGTCGGATCTTGGGTCAATCTGGCCACCGAGGTGATTGACGATCACCGGCACATCCGGTTGAGTTGCTGCGAGTTTTGCGAGGACAGGAAGGCGTTCGAAGTCTGGCGAGTAGTTGTCGTAGCTGAGGCCAAGATCAGAGAGGACCGCATAGCCCTCCAGAAACGTATTGTTGAGGTCAGAAGGGAATATGCTGCGAATACCTCTGAAGTTTTCCGACGCGTGTTGGTGCGCGCGGAGTACCGCTTCGACATCTTTACCCATGCGGAGGTCTGCGGTACCAAAGATGCCGGTACACAGTCGGGTTTCTCCGTAGAGTCCGGAACGGCTCATCGCCACAATGCCTTGAACAAACTCGGTTTCGCCCACGCACTTCATTTCCTCGGGTCCGTCGGCGCGATAGAACGCACCACATTGCGCGAAAACAGTCTGAACGACGTTGTGCCCGCCATCGTTAAGATCTCGCATGATTTCTTCGCACAGGTAGACTTTCTGTTCGAAGCTGGCATGAGGTTCAATGGTGGCGCCTCGTAGGTCCCACAGATGATGGTGAGGATCGATGATGGTCAGATCAGGCTCCAGAACTTCCTCCGGTGTTTCCTGCCCGATCCAGGTCTCGATAGGTTTGTTTGCGACGTAGCTCATGAGGTCATCCTTTGCGTCGATGTTCTTCAACAAAGTTCGTGGGTCGGTTGGGCCTAGTGATGCGTGTCTGTGATCAAGCGACCGCACCACTCTCCTTCAAGTTCGAAATGTCTTCGTCTGACAAACCGGCCTCCTTGAGAATCTCACTCGTATGCTCGCCAAGCCGCGGTGAACATCGATGGATCCCGGCAGGGGTTTCGCTGAATTGTGCCGGCGGCCGTGGCTGTTGCATAGCACCGCCCTGAGGATGCTCAAACTTCAAGATGGATCCCATGGCCTGAATCTGTGGATTACTCAGGACCTGATCCCGCGAATCGATTCTACCGAAAGGCACCTGGTGTTCTTCGAGTACACGGCAAGCTTCATCAGTCGTCATCGATTTGAATCCCTCATTGATAAGTTCACCAAGGTTCAGGTGCGACCGCTGATCGGGTGGCCTTAACCTGCCGTCGTCATCGAGTGCGTCATCAATGCCCATCGCTTTAACAAGCGCTGCAATCTCCCTGGGTTGGACCGGCATTGTTGCGAGGTAGCCATCGCTCGTTTCCTTGAGCATATGAGAGTGATCACCATCCGGGAGTCTCGCAACCTCTCCCAGTTCAGGGTCAGGAAGAAAGTGCTCGTTGCCCATGCCATCCGGCCACATAAAGTACAGAGCTGCGTCAATCATCGCGATCTGGACATGTTGTCCGATTCCCTGGCGTTCTCGAGCCAATAGTGCTGAACAGATCGACTGGGCTGCGGTCAGCGAAGTCAGCTTGTCGCAGATGAGAGAGTTAATCATCTGTGGTCGACCGGATTCCTTGTCTGTCTGAAGGGTTGCAATCCCTGATACAGCCTGGATGACTGCGTCGTATACTCGTTGCCCGGCGTAGGGTCCCTCACTACCAAATCCATTGATGGAGGCATAAACGAGTTTCGGATTGATCTTGTGGACCGCATCAAAACTGAAGCCAAATTTTGACATTACATCCGGGCGGTAGTTTTCCATCAGAACATCGGCGTCACGGAGGAGCGACCATAGCACCTTCTTTCCTTGGTCGTGATTCAGGTTTACGACAATTGATCGTTTGTTGCGATTGTTCATGGCGAACTGTCCGTCTAGGCCATTGCGAACGTACCGAAAAGGACCGCGTTGCATGTCCCCGCTGGGAGCTTCGATCTTGATGACGTCTGCTCCCTGGTCACCAAGAATCGAAGCGGCAATGGGCCCAGAGTACACGTTGGTGAGATCGATGATTCGAATACCGGAAAGTGTGCCAGTCATGAGGTCCCCTCAATGTCGCTGAAGCACGGAGTGTACTCAAGACCAATGCTAATATGACAGGCTTGATGCATGGGGTCAGAAGATATGGCGAGCGAGAATTGGCAAACCAACGGTGTACGAGTTGTGAGCGGTGAGCATCTGGACACCAATACCCCGCAGACGCGGGGGATGAGCCGCGCCGCTGCTATCAATTTCGCGACTGCTGGTGCGCAGAAGCTTTGGGCGGGTACTGTTTCCATACACCCATCCGCGAAAACAGGCGCACATCATCATGGTGAACTGGAGAGTGTCATCTACATCATCAGTGGGCGTGCAAGAATGCGCTGGGGTGAAACGTTAGAGTACGTGGCGGAGGCAGGCCCCGGGGACTTCATTTTTGTGCCGCCGTTTGTGCCTCACCAGGAAATCAACGCCAGCGACGACGAACCTTTGGAATGTTTGCTGGTGCGTAGCGATCAGGAGGCGGTGGTCGTTAATCTGGATATTCCAGTGGTTGAACCACCAGAGAAGCTTCGCTGGATCGATCCCATTCACGCCGCGTCGTCTTCTGAGTCAGGCAAGGCGATGTGAGTATCACATCATGAAGTGATGCGTATCTTTCCGTTCACTGATCTTGTGTTTCCTAATATCAGCGGGCTCTCCGTCGACAAGAGAGATCACTGCGGCATACCCACCGGCGATGGTCGCAAATTCTGCAACAGGTGATCCCGGGTAGCAGGCGCGGGTCCGGCCATGATCATGCTGTCGCCAGACATGTACATGCCCAAGGGCTAGATAGTCCAGATCAGAAGTCTCGATTTCTTCGTGAGTGATCGGGGACGAGCATCCTGATGCGCGGTCTCTCAGGACGTCGCCGTGAGCCATACCGATATGCCAGTAATCTTCCGGGCCGGTGCTGACGCCCTCCATGGGGATATTGTCAGGGGCATGTTCAGCCATGCTGCGACCCCAGATTGTCGTTCTGAGTTTGGGCAAGTCAATCAACTCACCAGTCGCGTCGGTAATCGGATGGATGTCCGGACCAGCTCTATCCAATTGCATGCGAGTCCATACAGACGCTTCATTGTTGACATCGTGGTTGCCAGGAATCATTACGACCGGACAATTGGTACGGGACAACTGCTCATAGACGAACTCGAAGTCTGCTTCACACATTCGATTGGAATCGAATAGGTCGCCCGCAATGAGAAACAGATCTGCCGATTCTGAAACGACCAGATCCACGACTGAACAAAATGCCCTTTCAGCGACGTTTCGGAAACCATCGGATTCGGGTGCGCGATTCCTGCCGTCCAAATGGACATCGGACGTGTGAATAATCTTGATGGTGGGTCGAGTCATGCGATCCCGTACGCATAGAAAGCCGCTGATTCAATCATGTTTCAAGCAATCTGGCCAATCTAGTCACCGACGGTGTGAAAGCTGGGTGCGGTCGAGATGTCATGTCAGGACCGGTGTTTTGACCGCTCTTTTTCGACGATGTCGGCCATACCGTCCCACTCACTCCAGTGATCGCAGAGTTTGTCTACTGAGGTCTGGTAGGGATTGTAGTGGTCAGGGTAGTCAAGGAAGTCACCATTCAACGCGCGATCGGCATGATCCGACACTCCCCAGCCGATCTTTCGGTTCTGTTCATGCGGGTTCTCCTCGCGAGTTCGACGCACTCGATAGTATACGTTGATACGTGAGTCGCTACTGAGGTTGGGTGTTGCTGTGTGTGGTAGTGCATGTAACGTAATGAATGCGTCTCCCTCCTCCATGAGCGCCGGCGTTAGCTCTGGCCAGGGCCAGTCCTCATGTTCAAAACGGGTGTCAGGGTAGGTGGCTTCCATAGCTTTGGGCATGATGCCTGCCATAGCACTGTCTTCACCCACAGGTACCAGTCTTGGCCAGCCGGGGCCACCGCCACCGATAGGGCCACCCTCGCGTCGTTGCATGTTGAAAAATGCTTCAACAGCTTCATGTGCACCTCGGCGAAACGCGAATTGCCCCTTTCCGGGTTGCATCTGGTCATTCAAACAGACCCCGACAAATGCTGTGAAACTGCCAATGGCGACGGTTCTATGCGGATCCTGCCATAGTGGTGCGCCGCCCGCAGGACCCATTGATTGAGGGTCGCCATCGCTGCCCCAGGTATGAAGGTCCAATCCGGCTGCTTCAATTTCGCTGCGCTTTACAGGCGCTAATCCGGCCCAGCCGCCATCGACATGTGTCGCAGGTCTGGGCACTTTTTTTTCATCGAAGTGATTACCAACAACCGCGTCGCTGACACCCGGCGGGGTCAAGGCCACAAAGCCGGTAATGGGACGGGTGTGCGGACCCATCACCTCATCAATCAATTCGGGAAGGATTGACTCTGTGTACAGATCGATGGTGCTCGTATGGCTGTTATTGGTGAAGCCCTTGTTCTCAGGGTTGGCGTTGATCACTTCTAGCGCCGCCTGGGTCATTGACGGTGGGATCGCATGACGAACGATGACCATTCCGTCGCGGTAGAGTCGTTGTTTTTCATCTTCAGACAGTCGTGGTGGGTGTTGGTCAAAGGAATCGGTCATTTGACCTCTGGTGTGGTCTGGGCAATTGGGAAAAGTAACGAAACCCTCCTTTTGAGGCAAGCACCCTATATTGGCTCAAAACTTACAGCGTACTCACAGACCCCTTACCGCAGATTCAAAACATACGGGTAGATTGCGCCGCTTGGATATGTCTGACCGAGAACATGATAACCGCACTGATCGCCTAGGTCGCGATATTCGTTGGCTCTCCACGGCCCTCTCAGGTTCTCTTCTGGTGGTGGTGCTCATGGGTGAAGCCGCGGGGGAGGGACCGGCTTCGAGTGTCGTTCCGGCCCAAATTGATATCGCGAGGGCTATAACGTTGGAACTTGAGTCACCGATCCTGCGGACTCACGAACGTGTTGTATGGGAACCACCTATCATGGCGTTAATGGGATCGGGACTTGTCCTCCTTGCGTGGAGTAGACGATCCTGTTTGTCGCGACGACGCCAGACGCGATTCACTTGCTTACCAGTGGTCGTGGCTGAGAACCGCGGCAGAACGGTAGGGCGACATGTCCATTTCCGGATAGCGCTGACCCACGGCATCAAGTGTATCGGCTGTCCAATATCGATCTCCTGGTGCAGGAAAACCGAGGACTGTGCGTTGAAGGACAGACAATCCAGACAAATAGAGCGATGGCATCGCTGACATTCTCGGCGCCAGTGATTGCCAGTTAACCCACTCTGCCTCCCGATGACGCCATACGTGATGATGTGTATATCGAATCTGGTCCGGATTCACCGGGGTCCCTCGATGCCACGCGTTCAGACCATAGATGATACAGGTTCCAGGCGCGTAACAAATAGGTTTTTCTTCAGCATAGAGCCTTCGCGTATTGGCTTCCGAACGTGGTCCCTGGTCTGTAGCGGCTGACCCGTTTCGGGTACCGAAGACAAAGTTCGGTGCATTGAATTGTTCAGGTGAATAGGAGGTGAGTTCACCAGGTGTTGGCAGGGCAAAGTGTGTTGCACCAGCGCATTCGTCGACCTCGCTGTAGTAACAGAGACAGGCGATGCCATCCGGTCTTGAGGTATGCGGTGGTACGACCAGCGTATTGTTACCGTAGTCAACGTGTATGTCCTGATCCTCAGCCATGATGGTCCTGCTCGGATCGTGGGGGTCCGGAACTTCTCTGCCGTATTTTGCGATTACGTGCGACTGGCTTAGACGCAATTCCATCGGTGTGACACCCATGACCTGGGCGACCGCTTTCAGCGCGTTGCGATGAATAGTCATGTGGTTGAGCGCCGCATCTGCTGAACCCGTGTTTGAATCCGCGTGTTTGTCGTGGTGCACCCAGGGCATGGCACTGAAGCCGCCGTTATTCTCAACGACGTGTTCACGAGGATGACGTTGTCGTGCTTCCGTAGCGGCTCTTTCGATAAGTTTCTCAGGCCACAACTGAGCCAAGACCAGGAAGCCATTGACACGACACTGTTCAACCTGTTCCTGAGAGAGAATGCAATCTGTCTCAGGATCACCCGCAGGGATCTCAGGATGCCACCAGTCTTCTGTATCCAGGTCCTTATAGGGGTAAGGGGCGAGGTTACGCATCAGATGACTCGCTCCGCGGTTGTCGCACCATACCGCCTGTCGACAGTTTCATTGCGCAGGATCGAAAGTTCTGTATCGAGTGCCTCCCTGCCAGCTTGTGCCGCAGGGTCTGAAGGATAGTATGCCAGTTCTGTTTCGTGGTCTCCGGCGATACGGGTACCAATCAAAACTCTCGGCTCTGAGTAGTTGTAAGGCATAGCCCGATGCAGCACGTAACGATTATCCCAGAGCAACGTGTCGCCCTCGGTCCACGGGTGGGTATACACACGCGACTCGTCTGAGACGACAAAATCGATCAGCTGTTTCAACAAGGCGCGGCTTTCGGATCGCTCAAGCCCGGGAATGCCAAAAGCATGCCGGCCAACAAACAGATTCGGCCGGCCGGTTTCCGGATGCATTTTGACCATTGGTCGAAGGTATGCTTCACCATGATAGATGGAGTCTGTTTCACGGGGTGGAAAGTCGCCGAGATCGTTCGCCTGTGAGAATTCCGTGGAGTGGTATGCAGATAGATTTGCGATACGGTCTTGCGTGGCCTGGTCCAGGGCTTCGTAGGCAGCGCGCTGATCGGCCAGCGCGGTTTCGCCGCCTTTCTTTGGTACGGTCACAGCGGACAACATCGCGCATTTGCTAGACAGTGGTTTGTAGGTGGAGTCTGTGTGCCACGCTTCGTTACCAACATTCGTGCGCATTCGCTGGGTATCGACATCGAAGACCTGGCCGTAGGAACCATCGCGGTGCCGATGCTGGTTGGACATGGGATTGGCCCCAAACTCCAGTTCTCCAAACCGCTCACCGAAAGCAATGTTCTCGGTATCGCTCAGGAATTGCCCTGGAAAAAGGAGGAAGCCATACGCCAGGAACGCCTGGTGAATCTTGGTGAAGGAGTCATCGGTCAGTTCCGCCAGTTTGACCCCGGTGACGGTGGCACCGAAGACCTTATCTGGCATAGGTGTGATCTGAATGTAGCTCATCGTGTTCCTCGCGGCATCCTTTCAGGGTCAGGTGAATTAATCACAGGGCTCAAAGGCGGTCAACAATACCGCATGGATCCCATATCGGTGAACGAATGTGGGTGGAGAGCAGATGGACCTATTCTGGATCAATGACTGACTCTGTTGCGGTTAGGCTCAGGGTACTTGCGCCTCCACACAATTCTGTCTATGCCCCCCAGAAAGGTAAGGCAGATCAAGCGGTGCGTGAGTTTGCGGTCAATACAGATGGTTCTGATCTGGTATTTGAACTCCGAATGACGGTGAATCAAGTCAAAACCAACTTTGGTGGGCCCTTTGCGCAATATTTGCTAAACGATCGATTTTTCTACTTCTCCGTAAGTATCCAGGGGCGAGGTAAAGACTCGTCTTCAAGAGGTCGCATCAAAGTACCGGTGTATATGATGCCTTAGCGCATGGTGACATCGGTGTTGGCAAGTGATGATCTCGTGCTAGAAGCGAGCTTTGATGGCATGACTAAAGCTGGAAAGGTGCGCTCGCGTTGGTACCACTACTTTACGGAGGCTGGACGTAAAACCCTGCCTGAAACTCCCTACTGCCAGTATACTGCTTCCCATGAACACTTACTTACTCTCCAATAGCGCAGGCGAGTCCCTGCATGGTGATGGCCGTTATCTTTTGACAGCGAATGATGCGGCCATCTGGCAACAACATCCCGGTGGATTGCACAATGCTGTTTATGGAACGGTCTTACGACAGACCACCGATGGTGAAACGGGTGCAGTGACCACAACGGATATCGAAGGTGCGACGTTGTTCATGCGTCCGGGGCCAGTAAGATTTCCTTCCGAGTACCTTACCGAGCTGAGAGAGGAAGGATTTACGATTCTCGATAACCTCATGACGAGTGATGAAGTGTTGCGTCTGAAGGGTGATGTTGCGAGTCGCATTGCCCGCAACGAGCAGAAGAATGACGGTCGGCTTGGTGTCGGAGACGGTGTCACGTGGAGCGTTGATGTTGCACGGGTCGTTACGCACCCTGTTGCATTGTGGCTGATGCAAACCTACCTTGGTACCAACGCGATCCACTTTTGCCATCCCCCTAGCGTCACATGCATGCGACCTGCGAAAGAGCTTCTGGGTAAATTCCCTCCGCTGGGGTGGCATACGGATTATCCATATCATCCGGGTGTTCTGGAACGAGAACGTTGGGGTGATGATCAGCCTCTCGGCGTGCAGTACAACATTTGCGTCGATGAGTTTCGGGCGGATAACGCGGCAACACAATACCTGCCGGATTCCTTTGCATTGCGGCAATGGCCAACGGAAGAATTTAATACTGGCGGCACCCGTATGGGCAAAGGTGTTCATAAGGATGTCGAACAAATGACTGCGCCGAGTGGTTCAGCGCTCGTCTACGACTCGCGAACCTGGCATCGAGCCTGTGACGAACTGAATGTCAGTGGCGAAGACCGTGTCGCCATATTGAATGCGGTAACTCCGTCATGGGTGCTTCCCATGGTTGACAAGACCATGTCTGCGAAAAACTACACAATTGCCGAGACGGACAATAGATTGACCATCCGCGAACGAAAGGATGTTAAACGTCTATGTCACGCCAAGACGCGTAAACCCCCCAAGGGTGCCCCAACTGTCAAACACCCGGAGCGCAGGCTCGGCTAGTGCAGACGTCGTCCTCTCAACATGCGTCGACATCATCCGTGACGTTTGCCCAATCATCTGTTCGCTGAATTTCACTTCAAACCAATAGGTCATTTTGCCCGACGTCATGAAAGAGCTTGCGTCTATCGCTTGGAGCGTCGTGCTTGTCTTGCTACTGAATGCATCGCCCACATTGGCTGAGAACAATGAGGCCCCTGTTGATTTCCCGGAAGCGGGGAGTGTTGCCTACGACATCCAGTTTCGTTTGCTGAGAGGCGATACGAGTGGTGCATTGGCACTGGGTCGACGTGCGGTCGCGGAAGCAGTTCCCGATTTGGCGACGCTCGTTGCCTACCTTAATGCATTGACTACGCGGCTGTCCTGGGATGATCGTTATACCGCGCTCGACGATGAAATCATGGAGACTGCGGATCGAATCCTAATGGGTTGCGAAGCCCGTCTGCTGCGTGACGAAGATGATGCGCTGGCTCATCATTTCTGTGGATCTTCGAACGTATCTCTCAGTTACCTTCATGCTGTTCGTGGGCGATACTTGCGCGCCATTACCACCACGACGCGTGCGATGACTTCGCACAAACGTGCGCTCGAGCTGGAGCCGACGCTTCAAGGTGCGAAGATGAACTATGGGCTTCTGCTTTATTTCACGGACAATCTGCCGCCCTTTGTGCGAGCACTTGGACAGGTCTTGTGGTTCATCCCTCGTGGCAACGCAGTGGAAGGGTTGGCCCTAGTCAAAGAAACGGCACTATCAGATCACATCTTTGGTCACGGTGCCCGCTACCCCTATGGTGACATCCTGACTGATCAGGAGAATGATCATGAAGCGGGTCTGGAACAAATCATGTTTCTTGTGGAGCGATACCCTTCTAACGCCCGATTCTATCTTCGCGCGATTTGGGCGATGGAAAAAATGGGCAGGCACGATGACATTATGACTTTGGTAGATCGCTTCCGACGTAGTGCGAACATACCAATCAATCATTGTGATGATCAGGGCATGACACCACTACTTGCGTTGTGGCGTGTGCGTGCGTTAACCCGTCTGGGTCGGACGCGGGAAGCGCGCGCTGAACTACGATTGGTTCTGCGTTGCCCGGATGAACCAACCTGGGCGGCAGCCACTATCAATCAGACTCGTGCATCGCTGGGGTTAACTGCTGTCAATAGCTGACGCCCATTCCGGCGCGTACGTCGTTATTTACGCCGTACTGCGGGATCGGATAACGTAGTCCATTGCCGGATAGTGCGTCTAATCCTCTAATTATCTTCGGCAGGAAGTGAGGAGGGATAGCCATCAACAATTCATCCTCCATCACGCCACCGTAACGTCGCTCGGCAAAACATGGAATTGACAGACTGGGTTCTCCCGTCGCGAGCGCGCGCCCCCAGGAGTCTGCACAGGCAGATTCACCGACACACCCCCATTCAAGTTTCTTGTAGCCAGTCCACTGAAGACCATTGATGAACAGGATCATCTGAGCAGGCGTGGCATAGATCAGACAGATATCTGGCGGGTTTAGTCGTCCGCTGGCTAGCGGACTGACGACCATAGCCTGGTAGGTGCCCGCTTGCGCAACATCCATTGACGCCTGGTGGGCAGCTGCATCTTCCTCGGTGGCGTACCAGACGCCTGCCATTTGGTCTCCAGAGAGCCACTCATCGGATCGCGGCGTCAGCCCAATGACGGTCGAACATTGAGCACCTACCAGATCGTCGACAGTGATGCCCACCGTCCAGCCGTTGCGGGATGCCTGACCAACAATCTGATCGGTCGTATGGACGTCGGTGGGCCTTCGAATCCGAGGGATGGCCTCCATTTCTTCTTTTGTCGCGAAGAGCTTCATGCCAATCGGTGTGGTGCGAAGCCTTAGGAGTCTATTGAGGTCCCCGACGACTGTGGGTCCATCAAATGCAGTCAGGTCGCTCGTGATGACATCAGACATGGTGTCTCCAGATTGTTTGCGGTTACAGGTCTGATCGCAGTGAACTGTTGGAAGCAATGCCGCCTCCGTTCTGTTGGTACTGCTTTCGTCTCTCTTTACTGAATTTGTCGATTTCATCTTTTGGTACACCAAAACTGATGCCGCGCTCGACGCCAGGTCGTGCCCGGACACGATGGACCCAGTCAACGACTCTTGGCTTTGTCGTGATGTCTACCTTTGACCACTTATAGGATCGTATCCAGCACCATGTTGCAATATCCGCAACGGTATAGTCTTCGCCACAGATGTAGTCGTGTTCCGCCAATTGTGCATCGAGTACTGCCACAAGTCGTAGTGCTTCCGCCATGAATCGGGCCAACGGGTGGGCCTTCTGCTCGTCCGTGGCATCATTAATATAGCGGGTGTAACTCAGCTTGTTGCCAAACACAGGTCCGATGTTTGCTGCCTGCCAGTAGAGCCACTGGACAACATCCCAACGTCCTTCATCCAGAGGCATGAGGGAAGTTGGAAACGTTTCCCCCAAGTATTGCAGGATTGCGCAACTCTCCATGATGGGTCTGCCGTCGTGCACGATGGTTGGCAGCTTCTGGTTGGGGTTGATCGCCATGTATTCAGGCGTGAATTGCTGGCCGTTCAGCTTGACTGTGTGCCAATTTACAGGCGGCAGTTCGACGCCAGCATCAATCAGTTCCTCGATCATGATGCTGATCTTCCAGCCGTTGGGGGTCGCACCCGTGTAAACGTCCAGGCTCATGTCATGTCCCTTGTTGGAATGTCCTTCATTGAAGTGGCGCTTTTATGTGCCCCTCACAAAACGCGTTGGTCTATCGAAACTCAACCCTGTCCAGTTCACCGTCATTGATTCTTTCGAGATCGTAGCTCACGCCCAGGCCAGGACCTGTAGGGACTGAAACACAGCCATCAGCATCGACGTCACTCAAAGTATCGCCGTAGCCATCGGTATAGATGGGCGGCTGCATGCCATTCTGAGTGTTGTCTGGTCCGACCAGGGCAAGTTCATAAAATAATGTGTTCTGGATCGCTGCCATGCAATGTCGATGCATGGGTCCTGCCGTGTGCAGCTGCACTTCCATCCCGATTGCGTCACAGAAATGTGCCAGTTTCATGGTGCCTGTGATTCCACCATCAAGCTCGGGGTCAATGTGCATGATGTCGGTACCACCGGCCAGGACAAAGTCAGCCTTCTGTTCGAATCCTCGGATATGTTCGGCAATAAGCATGGGTGTTTTAATGAAGTCCCGCAGTCGCTTGTGGGCAGCAGCACTAGATGACGCATCTCGATAGGGATCTTCGTACCAGAAGAATCCCAGGTCGTCACAGGCTTTGCCCACCTCAACCGCGTCTACAAATGACTTCAGTGAAGAAGCAGGGTCTGTCATCAGTTTCATATCAGTGCCGACGCTCTCGCGAACGGCGGTCATGATGTCGATTTCGGTACGGGGATTGCCGTCGAAGAAACTATGAATTTTAAATGCACCGATCCCTGCCTCCTGACACGTGGCAGCGAATTCCGCATAGCGTGCAACACTATCCAGACCACCCGGTGACCGCTGCCCGGACGTGGTGCTTGCATAGACGGGTAGTCGAGTTCGAAATCCACCGAGTAGCTGTGAAATGGGGATGCCGTACTTCTTTCCAGCAAGATCCCAGAGTGCGGTATCAATGATTGCGATGCCAGTCTTATCATAGTGACGATGGCTGAGCTTCAGTCGCTCGAAAATGCGTTCGCGCTGTTCAGGGTCGATCCCGATGAGACTTCTGGCCATCTCCTGAACCTGTACTCTTGCATGTGGTGTTGCACCGAAGTGAGGAGCGTAGCACCCCGAGAGGCCATCATCGGTATCAATGGTAAGCAGGAACTTTGTCAGGGTCAGCTTACCGCCAGGCTGGTAGACACCAATGCCGGGGCCAAAGTCATCGAGCGTGTATTCATACGTCTGAATGGTGACGCGGTCAATTTTGCTCATGCTGTAGTTCGTGTCATCGCGGATGTGTCAACAGCATATCTGTTATGGTGAGGGACCAAAAGCAAGCCGCAGGGATCGGTGTCTCATGACTACACCCTATGACGACGTCCGAGGATTTGTTGATATCGACGGTGTGTCACTTCACTACGATCTTTCGGGTGAACCCGATAAACCTGCGCTCGCGCTGGTCAATATGGCGAGCCATAACCTGACCTGCTGGGAATTAATTCTCGATCAGTTGCTCACATTCGCGCGGGTCTTGCGGTTCGATATTCGCGGTACCGGCAGAAGTGGCTGGGGTGACGAGGATTCATTTACGTTCACGAGGTACGCCGATGACCTGGTCGGCATTATGGATCACTGTGGTCTTGAGGATGCGGCGGTTGCTGGTGTGGCGTACGGTGCTCGGACGGCTGCAAGATTTGCTGATCGCCATGCAGACCGGCTGAGTACGCTGGGTCTATTTGATGTTTCCCTGCGACCGCCCGTGGATCAAAAGGACCAGGGTCGTCTGGGGGAGGAAGCCCTGGATTTGTTGAAAGCGGCTGGCGAGCCCGTGGTCGAACGGCAGAAGTATTGGCGGTTCTACGAAAATCGTGATGCCGCTGCCCTAGCGCATACAGCGCATCAGCATGAAGAAGACCTTTCCGAACGAATGGGACATCTCAAGGTCCCTGTCCTTGTCGCATGTGGACGACAGGACATGAACATGGATGAAGCTGAGAGGATTGCTCAGCATATTCCTCGTGCCGAACTGCGGGTGATGGAGATGACCGGACACGGTTCGTTGTTCTATCGCCCTACATTGGTTGCAGACCTATTGCGTGAATTCATGCAACAATCCGAAATATAGATCCGCCTCACTCAGGCTGTTGGCACTTGCGAAACAAGCGTATGATCCTAGGATATTGAGACTACCCTAATGTTTGCGGGGAGGCTGGCAGACGGACCGTTTCAATGACGTCATTTCAGGACACTCACGGTATCTTAGGGGGAAGCGGGCGTGAACGTAGTCAAAACGGTGTTGGCTTTGGCGTTGACACCACTCATATGCGCGCAGGCGTCAGAAGATACACAGTCTGAACCCGCATCCAAACCGGGCGGTCCCGAAGTCCGGGTGACGATGGGGGTCGCGAGCGTGGACAATGTCTTTGAACTGGGGCGGTCAGGACTCGTGAGACTGATCGAACGTGATCCCTGCAATTTGAATAATGGTCGATTGACGGGGATGGTCTCTGCCAATGATCGAATACAAACAACGAAGATCGCGCTTGATCAAAAACTAGACGATGTGCTTGGACAAAAAGTAACGTTGTCTGGTGGGTTGGTCTACCATGACTATCAGGACAACAGTGCGGCAAGCTATTTCGAGGGTGATTTTTCACTGACCCGCAAGTTGGGAGAGCAGGGCAGGTTTCGACTGGGAGCAGAGCTCGCAGGTGACCGATTTCGCAGGAATTACCTGGCGGACGTGGAAGACGTTAATGGGAATGGCAATATCCCGTGCAGGGAACGGCAGTACGCAGCGGGGATGTATGATGAGCAGGAATGGTCGATAGGGTATCGCCATCGATTGACGCTGGTTTCTGGGGAAGAATCATCGAGCAAACGGGACCTAGATATTCATGTCTCAGGTGGTGTCCTGGAACGGCACTACAACCAACCCCATCAAAATCGTGACCGCGAGGGGTGGTTTGGCGAAGTGCGCGTCGAGGCTGAACTGACGCCCGAGATAAATATCGAAACCGCTTGGCGTCGTGACACGATTAACTCCCCGGGTGAAGACGAGGTAGTCCTGGTTGACGAAACACTTGACGGGGATGTGAATGGTGACAGAGATGTTGAACGTAACGCCCCGCTCATGACGTTGGTGGATCGCAGCAGAGCTCGAGATACGATAAGCATCGGTGTGAGGCTGAATATTCTTGAAGACTGGCGCGTGATCGTGTCATACCGACATCAGACATCAGACTTTCGAAGTGATAACCCCCTGGATATAGATCACTTTGGCGTTGATGAAACCGAACAGAGAGTGAGTGCGTCCGTGCGATGGCGCTTTGCGCGGCGCTGGTTCGCAACGCTTTCCTGGCGACAGACAGATGGGGAGGACATCGATAACCTTGGTCGGGACCAGACTGATGCAGAAGCGGAACGGTTCAGTATCAACGTACGTCGCAGGCTACGTTGATCTGGTCAACGCCGATCTACGATCTACTCGACGGTGTATGTTCCCCGGTTGAGTGCGCTCCATTCACCGTTCAGCAGTACTCTCGCTGATACCGTTGTTGTGCCTACCGGCAGGTGGATTGTTCCACCATCGTAAAGTGTTGCTGTATTGGCGACAGTTGGGTTACCAACCAATCGGTTGACCTCAAGTTCCGCCGATAGCAGAAAATCTGAACTTGCATTGGCAATGTTGAGACCCTGAATGGCAAGCAGGTTGTCACCGGTTTTGAGTAACCCGACCCCATCATCGATGATGAATGCCTGCAACGAGGTTGCTTGATTGTCACCATTTACGTTGGTTGCTGTAGAGTTCCAGAGAATGGAACCTGGGGCATTTGCTCGAGCGATTTCGACACCGTTCAGATGGGCGACAAAGCCATCTTCAAATCGCAAGTTCATTGTGAGACCGGACACATCAGTGAGATCTAATTCTGTCAGATCGAATGGAATGCGTACAAAGACACTACTGATGGTTTGGAACATCTCGGCCTCGACATCAATGTCAAAAAAGCTGTTGTAGCAGGTGTTGGATTCATCACAGTTGTCATCTGTTTCGTAGCCAATGCCACCGCTCCCGGTGGCCCAGGTCGCATCGTCAAACTCTCTCCAGTTCCATGCCGTACCCACGACTTCCAGCCCTCCGTTGGCAGCATCACCAACCAGACTGAATTCGCTGGCATTCCATTCACTATGGCGACCCTCGGCTGCGAACAGTTCCGTTGACGCAGCGCCGAAATCCTCAAAGGACACGAGGTACAGCGGGTACACACCCGGAGCTTGAAAGAAAAAGGTTCCCAGCGTGTCGTTAGTTCCTCGCCGACCGAAATGAGATATCTCGTTGCCACCGACATTCAGCTGAAATCCATCGTCACTGTTGACACCGAATGTCCACTCGCCGGCTGAAGGAATAAAAACAGCACCCCGGACCTCCATTACAAAGCGATCGGTGTTGACGCCAATGGTAGTGCCTGGAAATGGCGCATCATTATCGTAGCGGCCATTGTCACCGGTGTTCAGGAAATTGATTGCTGTGGCTGTCGTGGTGATGACGTTGATTTGGTTTTGAGGTTCGCGAAGAACCAGAGAAATCGCTGTATTGAGGTTGGTCACTGGCAAGGCTGATTGGACGAATGTGACCGCAAACTCTGCCCTTGCTTCATAGAGGGAGCGTTCGTCTGTCGGGACGAAAACCTGCTTGTTCGCTTCCTCCGTGACCACGACTTCTTCGGCGAACGTATACGTACCCGGTGAGCGAGGATCAGTACCATCCAGCGTGTAGTAGGTTTCGCCAATTGCATCTGAATTTTCCAGGGTCAGAGCATCGCCAGCCGAGATGTGACCGCCATGTTGGTAGCTGTCATTGATATTGAAGACAGGTGCATCCAGGTCCGGGTACCAATTTTTTTCCCTTAGCTGGTCGACGACGATATTGGTACGTTGAGGAAACCAAGTTGTTCGTATCTCATTGATGGCTGGTAACCAGTCATCGTCCTTCGTTCGCGGGATTTCTATGGAGTTATCACCCCATCGTGCTGACTCTGCGATTACAGCGAGTTCGATCTGGTTCGCCCTGTTCATCATTCTGGCGTCTGCGACTGCTGGCGTCATCGGACCGCTGTTGAAAAAGGCATGGTGAGCGAGGTCTGCGAACCGCATGCGGTATTCAGGGTGTGCGACGAGCTGTTGATGTAGCCACTGCGGGTTTGAGTAGTTTCTATCCTGGCCCGCAGGAAATGGACCGGTGCGATTGGTGAAGAGTTCCTCACCGAAGCCGTGAATATCACCCAGTAGCATGGTGTGCTCGGCATCGTGTACAAACATCTTGAAGCCGGCTGGGTTGACTCTGTTGTAGACCGCGTACATGTTATTGGGGACGTTGTTCGATCCGAATCGTGTGACGGGGGAATCAAGGTTGCCCCCATAGAAGATGATCAACAGGTAATCAATCAGATTGTCGACATCCAACAGATGCTCGAAAGCGTCGTTCCGGGTTTGGTCGGTGTTGAGCCCCTGAACCCTGTAGTAGTTCTCATCGGAGTTAAAGCCAAGGTCTGCCGAATCCCAGAGGCGATGCCAGGCATCGATCGTACCGTCTGTCGGGACGGTGGTATAGTCGAGAAAGGACTCGACGTCTTCCGCGTTGATCGTGAGCCCGGATTCAACTTTGATGACATCGTAATCATCTTTATCGCCCCCGAAGTACGCTTCGGCATAGCGAGCTTCAGATCGTTCCTGCGTCTGAAAAATACCCCAATAGACGCCGTTCAGATAAAGGTGGTAATAGCGACTGCGTGTATATGGGTGCCCCATATCCCGCTGGATATCGCGATTCACAACGTCCCGTAGCATCACGTTGTTGGCACGCCCACCAATGTGCCATGAATAGTTCTGTGTCGTGCGCAGGTCGATCTTGTCAAAAAGGTCTGAACCTTCTTCGTCAAATAGTGGATATTCGAGCTTTCCGTTGCCGTACTCATCGCGAAAGAAAAGCCTGAAGGAATGTTTAGCGTTGTAGTCACGCCGAGACGCGCCACCTCGAATACGTAAGCCAGCGTCAATCTGGAATCCTTCCGAACCGTCGGGATGAATCAGCTCGACAGAGGCCGGACGTTCCCATTCTCGGCCATCTTTGATGGCGTTGACGTAGATGCCTGTCTTTGGATCAAACAGATGGGCGAGGTCAGTCACCAGTGATATGGATGGGATGTCCAAGAGGGCATCGTCAATGAGATCGGTATAGCGAGCGTCGTTGATAACATCAGGATCCATACCATAGTCAATCAATTGTCCGTTTACGTTCGTGTCTGGCCATCCTTCGCCGGGAGGCTCATTGCCTGGTGATTGTGTTTGGATATCGGCAACGAAGAGATAGGTTTGCGTGTCGACGTTGGTCGGGAGCCAATCCTCTTGGAACGCAGCGGCGCGCAGCGTTGTCGTAGCGCTGATCTCTATCGGGGTATCGTAGTCCATACCGTTATCCAGAGTGGGTGCGCTACCATCGATGGTATATCGGATAGTCGCGGACTCTGTGTCACTGGTGATGGCGACGTCGAAGGGGTCGATGAAAAATCCGCGGTCTACACTGAAACCGGTGTCTTCAACGGCACCGACATAGGCGGGACCGATGTTGGGTTGACCGGGCGTGGGGTTTTCAAGGTAGCGCAGCGTGTTGGCAAAGATGCCATAGGAAATATCGGTTCGCTGGACCGGATACTCGGGATCAAAAACGCCATCGGGTTGCAGGTTGCCAGTATTATTTTCCAGGGCTAGATATTCACCACCCCGATTTAGTTGGAATCCGGTATGGAGGTTGCTGATCCCATCAGTGATGTTTGCAGGTGTCGGTCGTCGATTCTTTCCGGATGCAAACACAACCAGATACTCACCAGCTCCGATAGTGACGGCAGGGAATGACCAGCGATTCTCATTGCTCTGGAACAACACCCAACCGGCGAGATCCACGGCGTTATCACCTGGGTTATAGAGTTCGATCCAATCTGATGAATCGCCGTCTTCATCAAGCAATCCGTTATCGTTGGATGCCAGGATCTCGTTGATGATGATGACTGGTAGATCGGCGGGTTGAGGGCTGGTGTCGGCGTTAGTTGCAGGTAGCGTATCGCTACCGCCTCCACCACCACACGCGTTAACGAGACCGAGCATGGTGACCAAGACGAGAAAACGTTTCATATTTGCGTTGACTCTAAATGATTGCGGAATCTATACCGTGTTATTTGTTTGACCGCACTTCTAACTGAAGATCGCAGCCATTAGCACTCGGAGAATAGCAGAAGAAACCGTGGGTGGTGCACCAACATATATGCTATGGTGCTAAGGCTATGATAATAATGGGGGGACGTGGTTCATCGTAGGTATCTTGAGGGGTGCCCGCGGACCGCGCACGACTTGCAGATGTCGATTATGCACGTGGACGCGCAGCGATTTCACGACGATCACGCCATGCTACGGACTCGTCGGCATCCTGTTGAGGACGAGTGTGAAGAGGCGTTGGCGGCTTTCGAGAGCCACAGTCTGGCGGAACAGGATGAGGTACTTCTGTTGGAGCGTTCGGATCGCAAGTTCTTATTTCATGTCGGTTTTCTGCCGGAGGTGCTGAGATCGCTGCAGTCTCAGTTCACTGTGCTGACTATCGGACCGCATCGGATGTTTACCTACCAGAATACGTACTTTGATACGTCGGACTGGCATCTGTACTTGCAGCATCACAATGGCGCAACTCACCGAATTAAATACCGATTTCGACGGTATGCCGAAACAGATGTGAGCTGGGTAGAGATCAAAGAAAAGAATCGATTTCGAACGGTGAAGGAGCGCCTGCCATTTTCACGGAGCGGTGCGATTCCCATTCGAGGTACCGACGCTGTTCTCGAGACCAAGCTTTACGTCAATTATCGTCGTATCTCCTGTTGGGATCACGCGACGGGGGAGCGTCTGACGCTTGACTTTGATGTCCACTTCCGCAGAACGGATTGTCTGGATACCTATGGGCTCGCGAACATCTGCATCGCCGAGCTGAAAAGCTCGGACAAGATTGATGCTTCAAGCTTTGTAAGGCGCGCCAGCTCGTTTGGTCTGGAACGTACGAGTTTCAGCAAGTATTGCATTGGTGTCTGTCTCACGGGACCAGGCGAACTCAAGCAGAACCGTTTCAAACCTGTATTGATGCGACTGGACAAGGTTCAACGTCGTATGAGGGCACCATCATGATTGCCACTGATCTCGACTTCATCATCCGGTTGTTGCTGAACATGCTCGCGGTTTTCATCCTCGTCCGGTTTGTCTATTTTCGTGCCCATTTAAATCGAGCCTATGCGGCAGCGTTCATTCTGTTTGGTCTGGGCGTGTTTCTGATTACTAGTCAGTTGTCCTCCGTCGACATCTCTATGGGATTCGCATTTGGACTCTTTGCGATCTTTTCGATGCTTCGTTATCGCACTGAGTCGATCACCATCAAGGAGATGACCTACCTGTTCCTAGTGATCGCCATGTCGCTACTGTCAGGCGTAGGTGTCACCGATCAGGTCACGTTGATTGTGCTGTTTATGTTGATCTGTGGCCTTGCGTATTTCACAGAAACCAGCTTGTTATTGCCACGCCTCGAAGAAAGAGACATTCAATATGAAAAGATTGAGAACATCGTTCCGGAACGTCGGGATATATTGATAGCTGATCTGCAGGAACGACTGGGAGAAGACGTACGAACGGTGGAGATTGAGTCTGTCGATTTTCTGCGGGATACCGCACGACTGAAAGTCCAGGTCAGGCGCGCTTCCTGATCTGTGGCAGCCTGAGCGAAATGAATCACTTGGGTAGCTCTTTGGTTTGGTAGCACCGTTGGAACATCCTGGAACGAATCATCGTAGATTAGAATTAGGCTTATTGCCTCTTTGGCGATGTCTGGACCGCGATCACCTGACTATGGATTTGCCGTCTGTTTAGAGAGTTCCTGGCTCTGCGTCGGGGAACTCACCTCATTGTTGAGAAGGTTGATTAACCCCTAACTGCGTTGTGCTTCATCTACTTAAACAAACGCGGATAGTGGGGTAACAGTCATCAATGAAACCTTCCGAATTGTGGTCGCTTGCAGAAACGCCACGGTATTTGTGACGAGTTCACAAAGATCGATGGGCCTGAGATCCGGGAGGCATGCCACCGACGTGGTCCAGCATTGTTTGGCAGCTTCCACGATGGCGGAGATCTGACGTTTTAGCGCTTTGTCGGCTTCGTTTTTTGAGGGGGGTCTTGCCGGGTCAGCATTGCTAAGAATAACGGTTAGGAGATTGTTGAAGTCATATGCAATGCGACGCGCCAGCACACCGAGGCTTTCAAGCTATTG
>CAJWYI010000005.1 GCA_913049815.1 uncultured Gammaproteobacteria bacterium | reverse complement strand
TGCACACCGGTGTATCCGAGCACTTGCTGAACGTATTTGGCGAATCGATGGCCATTTGCGTTAGTGGCGATGCCACCAAGCCTTTCGAAACCCATCTGCAGAAACCTAACACGGGCGGGGGCCACGACCCGATTATCATCCTTGGGATGAGTCGTTCTGTGTGCGTAAAAGTGATGAAGCGCTAGTTGCTGTGGAAGCTCGTGAGCAAATCAGTAGACTGCATGCTTTATCTACCTCAGCCCACATGTCAGAAACGACCTCCAACGAAAGATTGCCACGATCACGGTGGCCACTGTTGCTCCCACTTAAAGTGAGGAACTATCGGTTGCTGTGGCTTGGTTCGGTTGTCTCCATGATTGGCTCGAACCTGACGATCATCGCGTTCCCCTGGTTGGTACTGAAGCTGACAGGTGACTCCCTCGCTATGGGTATCGTTCTGGCGATCTCCGGGGTGCCGAGAGCGGTGTTTATGATTGCCGGTGGTGCGATTGTCGATCGATGGAACCCACGTGTTGTGCTCATGTGGTCCTCGATCCTGCGTATGATGCTGTTGTTTTTGCTGGCAGTTACGGTACAGACAGAATTGGTCAACATGCCGACCATCTACGTGGTGGCCTTTCTCTTTGGCGTTGTTGATGCGTTCTCGTGGCCAGCATCTTCGGCAATATTGCCTCGAGTCGTAAAGGTTGATCTGTTGCCTCCTGCCAACGCGTTGATGCAGGGAATGATGCAATTGAGCGTGATGTTCGGGCCCGTTCTGGCCGGCGTTCTGATCGCTGCATTCAGCGTCGGGGGAGAGGAGGTCAGTGCGGACCTCCCTGGAATCGCATTGGTATTTTTCGTGGACAGCTTTGGGTTCCTGTTCTCCGCGATCACGCTGTTTTTGATTCAACTACCTGCATTAGTTCAGGGTGCGGCGGGTCGTCAGGCGACGATTCTGAAATCGGTAATTGAGGGTTTCTCTGCGACCTGGCGGGATGTACCGGTCCGTCTAATGGTGATCATCTTCTCCGTCTTCACTTTTTTCTTTCGTGGGCCTTATATGGTGGGCATTCCTGTTCTCGCTGACCTCCGATTTGATGAGGGAGCGCTCGCTTTTGGCATGATCAGTTCGGCGTTCGGGGTGGGTGCACTGATCGGGACGCTCCTGGCGGGTTCGATGCCACGGCCGCCAGAGCGATGGTATGGCCCCCTCTTGCTAATTGATCTGATGATTCTGGGGCTGACCTTTTTTGTCTATGCAACAGCACCCAACGTGGAGTGGGCAATGGGAGCAGCCGTCGTAGGTGCCTTGATCGACGGATATATGACGGTGCTGCTGATGTCCTGGTTCCAGGCGAGAATTCCGTCACACCTGTTGGGTCGCGTCATGTCAGTGGTGATGTTCTGTAACAACGGATTGGCGCCACTCTCCTATGCTCTCGCGGGCGCACTGATCAGAATATCTCTGGAAGGTGTGTTCTGGGGTGCGGGGA
The DNA here is from genome assembly GCA_913049815.1 of uncultured Gammaproteobacteria bacterium. Taxonomy (GTDB): domain Bacteria; phylum Pseudomonadota; class Gammaproteobacteria; order Pseudomonadales; family Azotimanducaceae; genus UBA7451. The sequence continues at coordinate 43,697 of CAJWYI010000005.1, read as the reverse complement.
TTATCCTGGTCTTCCTGGGTCTCCTCAGCCTGATGTTCAGAACCACGCGAACACTGGGACTGCGCTAAATCGGGAATCAGAGTCTGATAGTCGTTCTTCTTCGGTCACGTTCTCGCTCCGTTCGTTCAAGCGAATGTAAATTCCATCGTGCCGTCTGGCCTCTGTGTCAAACTCGTTTGAGGATAGGTATGCTGGTTGCGAGCTACAGTCGGTAATAGCTGAGATTTTGAGATGAAGTGGATCACTGCTACATGGCGCGGGGTTGCGCTGCTGACACTCTTTTGTTGCGCAAGCACCTTCGCGGACACGAGTCGCCCCAATGTCGTTCTTATTCTAGCTGATGACTTGGGTTACTGTGACAGTGAGCTCTATGGGTGTGATGATGTGCCGACGCCTAACCTGATGCGCATCGCAGAGGAGGGCGTTCGTTTTACCGATGGATACGTGACCAGTCCCGTCTGCTCGCCTTCGCGAGCGTCTCTGTTGACTGGTCTTTATCAGCAGCGTTTCGGTCACGAATTCCTGCCCGCTAAACCAACTGATGGTCTGCCTGACAGTGAAAAAACGCTGGCAGAAGCCTTGAAGTCGCATGGGTATGCGACAGGCATAGTGGGTAAGTGGCACCTGGGGTTGGACCTCAAGTTCAATCCGACAAACTATGGCTTCGATGAGTTTTTTGGATCGTTGGAGGGTTGGACCGACTACATTGACCCAAAGCGCGACGATGTGAACATCTCCCGGCCGGGACGACCACCTTTACCGGAGGGCCCCTGGCAGGGACGACGGAACTACAACGTCATCATGAGAGGCACCGAGCCGGTAGTCGAGGATGAATACCTGACGGAAGCCTATACCCGCGAAGCACTCGAGTTTATTGAACGCCATCAGGACCAACCGTTCTTTCTCTATGTTCCGCACCTGGCAGTACATCAGCCTCTGCAAGTGACCCAGCGGTACTACGACCAATTTCCACACATCAAGGACGAAAGCCGTCGAGTCTATGCTGCCATGACTGTTGCCCTGGATGTCAGTGTGGGCGCCATTCTTAATTCGTTAGAGAGACATGAACTGTTAGAGAACACGCTCGTGATCTTCCTGAGTGACAACGGTGCCGGTGTTGCGGATTACTGCACCAACGACCCGTTGCGTTTGGGCAAACAGACGCTCTTTGAGGGCGGTGTGCGCGTACCTTTTGTCATGCAGTGGCCGGGTACTGTGCCGCGTGGAAAAACTTTTGAGTCTCCAGTGAGCGCACTGGACGTTTACCCAACTGTCATGGCTGCTGTGGGTGCGCCGGTGAAGCACGGCGACGGTGTCGATTTGATGCCCTATGTCGATGGGAGCAAACAAGGGCAGCCCCACAAAACGCTGTACTGGCGAAGTGGTGCGAACTGGGCGATTCGACATTACGACTGGAAACTGATCCATGCGGGAGGCAGGGACTGGTTGTACAACCTGGCTGAGGATATCGGTGAACGCTCAAATCTTGCCGATACAGAAATAAGAACGCTACGAAAGCTGAGACGCATCCATCGACGTTGGAATGATCGCATGTTGAGCCCCGCGTGGAAGTCCATGGGTACTAAAACGTCACCGGCATTCTCTGTCGACGGTGTTCAGATCGATTGGCCTGTATAAATTTAGAAATTAGGAGTCAGAGTAAAAATTCTGACTTGGCGCTAAACAGGTAGGTACCCAGGCTGTGTTTTTCTAGCCGCGGACCTATTGCCCCTACAAAGTTGTTCGTTCAGGTAGTGGTAGGTCCCTTCACCATGCCATTCAATCTACTCAAAATGCAGTAAGGCCGTAGTTTGGTCGTCTGCGCGTGTCTCCTCGTGTCACAGCAGGGGCTCGGGGCTTAGATTGTGGGACGCTTGCACGCTTCGGTCATGGACCGTTTGATACACTTCTACGTCTGACTGCAGAAAGGGAATCCCATGAAAGTTCTGGTGATAGGTGCCAATGGCAATACGGCTGCACGAACGATCCGTCGCATGGTGGATTCGCCACATGATCCGGTGGCGATGATCCGGGATCCGTCGCAACGAGCGAGGTTCGACGAGATGGGTGTCCCAACGGTAATGGGTGATCTAGAGTATCCGATCGACCATGTGATGCAAGGTTGTGAGGCCGTGATCTTCGCAGCTGGATCTGGCGGCAAAACAGGAAAGGACAAGACCATTCTTGTTGATCAACTGGGTGCTATTCGATCGATGGTGTCTGCGCAGATGAACAGCGTGAAACGCTACATCATGTTGAGTTCCATCAACAACGACGTGAACAGCACTTCTCCGATTAAGCACTACCACAAAGCGAAGGCACATGCGGATAACCATCTGGTGGCAACTGATCTGGACTACACGATTGTCTGTCCAGGTGGATTGACGGACGATGAGGCAACCTTGCGCGTTGCGGTATCGTCCGAACTTCATGGTAGCGGCCGAACCTCCCGGGAGAATCTGGCGGCGACGCTGGTGGCCTGTCTCGATCGACCCAATACGATTCGCAAGTGCTTCAGCGTGTTGGATGGCGACATCGAGCTGCACTCGGCCTTGTCAACCATCTGAGACTGGAGATTCCCAATGGCGAAAAATGATCAACCCAACATCCTGCTCATCATGAATGATGATATGGGTTACTCGGATATCGGGTGTTACGGGGGTGAGGTCATGACACCGAACCTCGACAGACTGGCGGGTCACGGGCTGCGCTTTACGCAGTTCTACAACACGGCCCGATGCTGCCCAACGCGTGCATCCATTCTGACGGGGTTACACCCCCACCAGACCAGTGTGGGACATATGGTTGATGACTTCGATGAAGATGGATACCGCGGTGACCTGAACGCGAACTGTGTGACGATCGCAGAAGTACTGAAAAGTGCAGGGTACGCGACCTACATGAGTGGAAAGTGGCATGTCACGCGCCACACAGCGCCAGACGCACCAAAGCACAGCTGGCCGCGTCAGCGTGGTTTCGATCGCTACTTTGGCATCATCACAGGCGCAGCTAACTACTGGCAGCCAAAAACACTGACGAGCGAAAACGAAGCACTGAATGTCGATGAGCAACCCGATGATTTCTTTCTGACAGACGCAATTAGCGACCATGCGGTCGCGTACATTGATCAGCATGAGAATCGCGGCGAACCTTTCTTTCTATATACCGCCTACACTGCGCCCCATTGGCCACTACATGCCCACGATAAGGACATTGCGAAGTATCACGGGCGCTTTGATGCTGGGTGGGACAAATTGCGAGAGGAACGACTGGAACGAATGCGGAATATTGGTTTATTGGACCGTTCCTGGCCTCTGACACCTAGGGACGCGACTCAGCCACCGTGGGAAGATGCGCAGCACAAATCATGGGAGTCGCGGCGCATGGAGGTGTATGCCTCGCAGATTGACCGGATGGATCAAGGTATTGGTCGCATTCTGGATGCACTCGAACGCAACAATCAAATAGATAATACGTTAATCGTGTTCCTGGCTGATAATGGCGCGTGTGCTGAAGAAATCGATTTTGATCGTTGGTCGAAGAGTGGTGCATTTTTGTCTGGTACGACCGAAACCCGAGATGGTCGGCCTGTGCGATTCAATAACGATCCGGACATCATGCCGGGTCCGGTTGATACCTATCAGAGCTATGGTGTCCCCTGGGCAAATCTGTCTAACACACCATTTCGTGAGTACAAACACTGGGTCCACGAAGGCGGCATTGCCACACCCCTCATTGTGCATTGGCCCGATCGCGTTAAAGCTCGCGGTGAGCTTCGCCATCAGCCTGGACAGCTGACGGATATCATGGCCACCTGCGTTGACGTCGCCGGTGCGGAGTATCCAGCACAATTCAACGGCAACACTATCAAACCGCTTGAAGGGACATCGCTCACACCAATCTTCGATGATCAGCCGAATGGCAAAGAAGCGCTGGTTTGGGAACATGAAGGGAATCGAGCAGTGAGGATGGGTGATTGGAAGCTTGTCTGCAAGTATCCGGGTGATTGGGAACTCTACAACGTGGTCGAGAACAGGACCGAGACTGACGATATCTCTGAGTCGCATCCAGAGATCGTTGCGGAGCTGTCATCGTATTATGAGGCCTGGGCAGCCCGCTGTGAGGTCAAACCGTGGGTAGACATTCTGAAGATCATGCGGGAGCGTCGGCGTCCCAATCGATAGTCAGGCTGCCGTAGGCCGTATGCGAAGGCTCCTTGCACTAGCTCTGACGTTTGTCCTTGCATCGATGGTGACTCATGCTGATGATTACCTAATGCCTGTTTTGACTAATGACCATATTGCGGGTGCTATCCGCTCTGTTTAAGACTCGTCCTACCTCGATGTGATGATTCTCCAACATTGTGGCGAGATCGCATCGAACACTACGCCAACGGCTAGACAGCGGCGCGGCTGAACGATAACCAGTCCGCCACGCTAACTGCACTTTAGAATACCAGCGAGTTTGCGACCTGAATGGGTGTTGTCTCAAGGGCACTGGACTGCAAGGAGTGAGTTCGCGGTTTTCCCAGGTCACCAGTTGGGAAACGTCAGCCTGTTACAGATAGCGTTGCCGGACCGTCGTGTGTGGTTGCGATACCTTGGATATTAAGGCTGTGTGCGCCACCCAGCAGCCAGAAGGCAGATCCACCGAGGAATGAAAATTCAATGGAACAGATCGCTGCGATCAGCAACAAGATGATCGCTCGCTTAAAGGTCCTTCTCTACTGTTCAGCAATACGGTGACATCGTCGTGTGAGGCCACTCCCGGTTAGTTAGAAACTGTGCCACGTTTCCAATCGCCGCTTCTAGGGCGTCATCGCGAGATCGGTGCTTCGAGTGGTGATCAATTTGCCGAAACTGCGTCAGTCAAGCTACACAAGGTGTCCATACAAATAGCATCTTATGATGCCGGCGTGCGTGTAAGATGAGGTTATGTCGCCATCGACCACGATAGACCTCCCCTCGCTACCACCGTTCCAACGCATTTTGCTCATGACTGATGGTACGGTCACCGAGATGTTGTCCGTATATATGGCAGAGCCAATCAGAGTTCAAAAGCTGCATCAGACTGTCGAGACCGCCGAGTATCATATTCCATTACTCGATCTACAGGTAGGGACTCGGTTAATGCGTCGCCAGATTATGCTCTGCGGTGAACATTCGGGTGAGGCTCATCTTTTCGCAGAATCGTTGATTGTTCCTGATCGTCTTCCCAAGAGGATGAGTGATGAACTGCTCTATAGTGAGAAACCGATTGGAACGCTCATCATTGAACATCGATTGGAGACATTTCGAGAGATTTGCTGGACGGAAAAAGTGACCGCGGGTGATCGTGGTCTTGATCTTGGCTGCGATCCGAACGATTGGTTGATTTCTCGGACCTATCTCGTGTTTGCATCTGGCTCTCCGATTATGCAGATCACAGAACAGTTCCCTGAGACCTCATTTAGCTAACGCTGTGCGTGCATGCACTTTTCGCCAGCATCTCCTCGTCATCGCGCATCAACATGTGGAGATAGTTCGGATCCGCACTGCGATTGAACACGGGTGCTGAGATCTGACCCTTGTAGTCCTGCGCGGGTAGCATATACGGACGACAATGCACCCCGTGCAGGCTGACATGGAGACCGGGCGTTGTTTTGCGGAATGAGCCGTGCCAGGTACCTCCCTGGAAGATGACCAGAGATCCCATGGGTGCCTCGACGGGGACGGCGCGTTCGTTGGCCTCGTCCTCGGGTGGGAATCTTTCTTCCTTGTGGCTCTTAGGCACATAGGACAACGCACCATCATCCCTGGTGTAGTCTGTTAGCAGCCAGTTCATGTTGGCCATGTGTGGCGCACGCCAGTTCCAGGGCTCTGGAACCCGACTTTGATCGGCGTGCATGCCAGTACTCATCACCTTTTTCCATTCGTTAGGCGTCTTCCACTTGATCCAGGCACTACTGTGGGAGAGTCTATGAACGGGACCCAGCAGGTGAGACATGAGCGCTTTCTTGACGGGATGCGTAAGCACCTGTTCGAAGGCAGGATGTTGATGGACAAGGTGTGTGATCATGACATGACCGATTTCGTCTGGACGGCCTCCCAGATTTCGATCGATGCCTCGCGCCAGGTCGAAGCTAGCGCCAGTTTGCTGTTCAGCGACCCAGAGGACGGTTTTTCGCAGCTCGATGAAAAAGGACTCAGAGAGTTCGAATACTGGAGGCGGGACAATGGTCAATCCATTGTCGTCAAGCTCGTGCGCAAAGCGTTCGATGCGGAGCCGCGTGAGTTCCTCCGGATCTGACGTTGTGGGAAGGTCAACCATCTATTAATCCCCGATGATGCGTGCCAGCGCGGGAAAATACAGATCGCCGTAGCCTGCCGCTCTTGAAACCTCAAGGAGCTCGCCAGCATTCTTCGCGCCACTCAGATCCAGTCCGCAATCCTCTGCAAGCTGAAGGGCGTAAGAAAGGTCCTTCTGTGCGTAGGTCGTCGGGAAAGCGCGTTCCGGGAACTCATCGGGCCAGATCGCTTTCTGACCATGATTCTGTAGGGCGAAGCTGTTTGCCGAGCCCTTGCTGAGTACGTCGAATAAAACGTCGTCTGACAGACCCGCACCGCGAGCCACGTTCAGTGCTTCGGCGATGGCGACCACGTTCTGAAACAACACCATATTGTTCATCAGCTTGGAAACCTGCCCACAACCCACATTACCGCAATGAGTAATATCGCTGGCACAACACTTCAGGAAAGGTTCGATACGTGCGTACACCTCGTCGCTCGCACCCACCATGATACTCAACGTCCCTGCTTCTGCGGCCTGTCGCGTTCGAGCAATTGGCGTGTCTGCATAGTCGACATCTGTGTCCTGAAACTGTGCAGCCAGTGCGCGAGTAAGTTTCACCGGTGCTGTGGAGGTATCAACGATCGTCTGTCCAGTGGCGGTATTTGCTAGCAGTCCATCGTCTCCTCTGCACACTCCTTCCAGCTCCGGGCCTCCCGGCAGAGAGAGAAAAATGATTGAGGCCGACTGAACCACATCTGCGATCGATTCAGCGCGAATTACCCCCACAGACGCCAGGCGAGTCAATGGTTCGTCGTTGAGGTCAAACGCGGTGACGGTGGCCCCTGAATGCTGCGCGATGTTACGGCACATGGGTTCGCCCATAACTCCGACACCTATAAATCCGACTCGGTTGTGGTTCATGGCTTTTCGCTCCGGATATACGGTGGTAGGTCGAGCCGTGCAACTTCTCCTGCCAATTCCGGGCTGGCGGGTGGATAGTACTGAAGCACCAATGGATCGTGACCCGGTACGATGTGGTCTTCGGAGTCCGCCCAGTGGCGTAGTACGTCATATCCCTCCAGCATCTGGCCCAGGTCATAGACGATCGGGAAGGGTGATGCTTTGTTCATGTTGTCATAGTAGTGACTGGCATCGGAGGCCAGTACCACCCAGCCGCGGGCGGTATTCACGCGCACGCACTGTAAACCCATGGTATGTCCACCAACAAAGTGGACGGATATTCCTGGTGCGATTTCCGCATCGCCATCATGGAATTCGACACGGTCCTCGTACACGTGCCTCACAAACCGAATCACATCTTCGACAGAGAACGCGGCACGCATGACGCCGTGGCGCATGTGCCGCCCGGTCGCAAATTGCATTTCCAGATCTTGAATGTGGAAGGTGGCGTTGGGAAAATCCTCTGTGGTTCCTGCATGGTCATAGTGCAGGTGGGTAATGATGACGTCTTCGATCCAGTGACTGTCAATGTTGATGGAGTCCAACGCGGCACGAGGTGTACGCAATAGTTGCCGTCCACGTTCATCGGCCTCGCGTTGACCAAAACCTGTATCCACCACAATAGTGCGCTCTGTACCGACGATGGCCCACACAAAGAAGTCGAGTGGCATCGGACCATCGTGCATGTCGTAAGCAATGAAGTTGTGACTGGCCGTACGTTGTTTGTGTACCGCGTAGCGCAACGCATAGATTTCGTAATTGGGCAGACTGGCCCCTTGCTCTTCAATGGTCGACAATGGTCGCCTCGTCAGGTCAGTAGGGTACGGTGACGTACCGTAAAAGTTTACAAAGTGTAAAAGTGCCTAGAGAAGGAGATCGTCAATGCCCGTCATCGAGATGTCAACATTGGAACCGGTTGGAGAATTTGGCTCCAGGGAGTGGGGCGAAGCGTGTGTCAATTGCGCCATCCGGATGCTGCAGGCTGTCAATTTACCTGACACGATCACCTGGTCATTTACTGAACACTACACACATCCACCTGCGCGTTTGATGACGGGCGGCCGTGAGAGAGCGGGTTACTACCTTATGGTCAAAAACGGTGTTGTTACCGGGGGCGATGGTGTCACAGAGGCGTCATTGAGGATTCCTGGATTCCACGGGAAAGTGCCTTGGGGATCTATCTGTCATCAGTCTGGCGCAAAGTATGGCAGTGTCGGCCAGCAACAGCGCAACGTTGAGGAAGGGGCATTGTTCGCCGCCATAGAGACCTACGTGGGCAGGCCCAATCCGTTTGGTCTGGATATCAACGAGGCAGGCGAGGCGAGCATCATGCTGGATCCTGTGGGACCATGGCCGCGTGAAGTCGCGATGGCATTGGGCGAGGATATGGAAGAGGGTAACGGGTTGCACAATGTGGCGGCGACATTGCAGATGGACTCCCCGGAATTTGCTGACCTGCCAGTGACTGAACTACGCGTGCCTGCTTTTGATCAGATGACGGATCAGCAGAAGATTGATTTTGTTCGGCTATGTGGGATTGAGACTTAGTGTCCTTGGGTGCGCGCATATCGTTCTATTGTGTGAGTACCGCGCGATCGCGCAACACGTCATCACTCCGCTCCATATGAAACATCGTGCGCACCACCATCACCTCTCCCGTAACGTGCGATGAGGCGGGAGCAGCAAGAAACACAGCAACGTTGGCGACGTGTTCTGGTTCATTGGGCATAAGCAGTGGCGGCACCTTGGTCCCGTCCTTACGTGTATCAGATGGAACATAACCCGCCTTCCGGATCCCTTCGGTGGCAGTGAATCCTGGGGCAACACAGTTCACATTGATGCCTTCACCGGCCCACGATAGGGCCAGGCTTTTGGTGCAGCTGATCATGCCGGCCTTGGCAGCTGCGTAGGCTGGGAGCCCTGGGTTGAGGTTGATTCCGGCGGTCGAAGAGATGTTGATGATCCGCCCGCCGGTTCCCTGAGCAATCATCGCTTTGCCTGCTGAGACGTCACACAGGAACGCACTGCTGAGATTCAGGCGCATCTGGTTTTCCCAATCTTCGAGCGTAATGTCCTCCAGCTTCGGCGAGCCGCCTCCGCCCGAGTTGGCAACCATGATGTCGACTTTGCCCATCTCACGAGTGGTTCGTTCAATGAGTGCATCCACTTGGTCGGGCTCTGTGACATCCGTGGATACTGCCAGGGCACGACGACCCAATCCTCTGATTTCGTCCGCCGCTGCCTCCAGTCTTTCTGCTCCCCGAGCCGCCACCACCACGTCTGCGCCTGCGTTCGCATACGCGAGGCTGATGGCTTTGCCAATACCGCTGCCGCCGCCTGTGACGATGGCGACCTTGCCATTTAGATCAAATCTCGACATGTAGAATTTCCTTAACTATAGGCCGATGCCCACTCGGCACCTCTGACCGGTAATGTTTCCCCGGTCATACCTGCGGCACCATCAGACGCGAAGAACAGCACGGCGTCGGCGATGTCGTCGGGCGAGCCCGGTTGTTGGATCGGTGGATTATTCTGGTCCAAGAAGGCACGTTGCCGTAACAGTTCATCCTGTGGAATACCGGTTAGATCATGGTCCGGTACTGCGATACTGCCGGGAGCAATGCAGTTGACGTTGATGTTATGAATCGCCCAGCTGATGGCCAGAGTGCGTGTCAGGTTGATTACAGCAGCCTTGGCCGCGGCGTAGGGCGCCATATGTTCATCTCCTTTGATACCGGACGACGAAGCGATGTTGACAATATGTCCGTGCCCCTGTTCTACCATGTGGCGTGCTGCTGCCTGTGCGCTAAAGAACACGCCATTCAAATTGACATCAATGCTATCGCGCCACTGTTGGCCCGTCAGTTTCAGAGGATCAACCATAAGTGCAGTGGCAGCGTTGTTTACCAGAATATCGAGTCTTCCGAGTTCGGCTACTGTCTTGGCAACAAGATCCGCGCATTGCGCTGGATCGGTGACATCGCAGGGTACGGAGAGTGTGTGTGCCCCCTGAGCATTAAGTTCTTTCGCCACGGAGGCTAAGTGACTGTCGAGACGCCCTGCAAGTACGACGCTTACACCGGCATCAGCCAAGGCCATCGCGATGATTCTACCTGTGCCGTGTTCCGTGCCGCCCCCGCCCGTCACGATGGCGACGCGATCCTTCAGTTCAAACACGTTCATGATGTTCTCCTCTTCGTCGGCCGCACAGTATTGGCAGTCACGCGTTAATTTACCACCGCGGTGGGATTGGCTCTGGAATGACCTGGGGTGATGCGGTGCGTCACTAGTTGGCAGCTTCACGCGTATTCGCAGTTGCCACCGGTGCCAAACCCATCGTGCTTCGGGCAAGCTCATTAATACCACCGGCATTGATGTAACCGAATCTTTGCCGCGGATTGAAGTTCGCCATGACGGAGATTGTGTTGTATCGGCATGTTGGGGATGAGTTTCGCATCAATTGCCTCCGTTATTTCGCGCGAAAATCTTTCCTGAAGTTCGTCGATAAGGTCACCCAAACACCTTGTACTAATGAACGGTCACAACATAGTGCATGACATTGCTCCACGTATTCCTGGGGTCTCGGCATGTTCAACGGCGTTTATTACATAATGGACATGATGCCGAAGGGTCGTGATGAGGATGAGCTGCCCTTCTCCATGGCCTGGTTGAAGCGACACGGTCAGTACTGAGGTTTCTTTTCTAGCTTTCTGTATTTCATATTCCTAATCTGGAATATACTCCCATGCCTTTAGGGTTTGGACACTTCCGAGAGCACAGCATGGGCATTTTTGAGCGATTTCTGACTGTCTGGGTAGGTCTTTGTATCCTTGCGGGTGTCTCTCTGGGTTATGTGATGCCCTCGGTGTTCGAAGCGATTGCTGCTATCGAATTCAACCATGTGAATCTCGTGGTGGCGGTTTTTATCTGGATCATGATCTATCCGATGATGGTGCAGGTGGACTTCAACTCGCTAAAGGAAGTCGGAAAGAAACCGAAGGGCATCATCCTCACACTGATCATCAACTGGCTCATCAAACCGTTCACGATGGCGGCGCTGGGATGGCTATTTTTCAAAGTTATTTTTGCGGATCTTGTCGATCCACAGTCGGCCACCGAGTATATCGCGGGCATGATTCTCCTGGGTGTGGCGCCGTGTACTGCGATGGTGTTTGTGTGGAGCCAGCTTACTAAAGGCGATCCCAACTACACACTAGTCCAGGTGTCGGTCAATGACATCATTATGATCTTTGCCTTTGCGCCTATTGCGGCCTTTCTTCTGGGCGTCACAGATATCGAGGTCCCGTGGAGGACGTTGATGCTGTCGGTATTGCTTTACGTAGTCCTGCCGTTGGTGGCGGGGTATATCACCCGACGGCAGCTTGAATCGCGTGATGGCGGTCGCGGTGTCGAGATGTTTGTGCAGATGTTGAAACCCTGGTCAGTGGTTGGGTTGTTGGCGACCGTGGTGCTTTTATTCGGTTTCCAGGCTGAGAAGATTATCGGCGAGCCCCTGGTGATTGTGTTGATTGCCATACCGCTCCTGATCCAGACTTATGGCATTTTTGCTATCGCCTATGTCTCTGCACGTTCGATTTCCCTTCCGCACAATATTGCAGCGCCTGCTTGTCTGATCGGCACGTCGAATTTTTTTGAATTGGCAGTTGCCGTTGCAATTTCCTTGTTCGGCCTAAACTCAGGCGCTGCGCTGGCGACGGTGGTCGGGGTGCTGGTCGAGGTCCCGGTCATGTTGTCATTAGTCGCTGTAGCCAACCGGACACGACATTGGTTTGACCCTGGGGAATAACCCTGGGGCCAAAGTAAAATTCCAGAGTAAATTGAACCGTGCGATCTTTATCGCACGCTTATATTACAAGTTTACTCTGGCGCTCTAATCGGACCTTTTCTGGAGCTGGTATGAAGATAACGAATTTGTTCTGTAGAGCGTTGTGTATTTTTGCAGTGCCACTGACGGGCGTGGCGGATCTGTATCAACCCGTTCAAAACTATATTGATACCTCTCTCAATCAACTCGACCAGATTGATGATGAAAGGCGCAAAGAATTGCGCAGAATCGCACTGTACGTCCGCACGCAAACCGGTAGTGGTAACGAGGCCAGCCTTAACTTCATCTGTACACACAATTCGCGGCGGAGCCATATGTCGCAACTGTGGGCGCAGACTGCAGCTGACTACTATGGCATCAAAGGTGTGAAGACCTTCTCAGGTGGTACGGAGGCGACCGCGTTCAACCCAAGGGCGGTTGCTGCGATGAAACGCGCCGGATTCAACATAGAGAAAACCCTGGAGGGCAAGAATCCTCTCTACCACGTACGTAATGGTGAAGATGGAGAGCCGATGCGCGCGTTCTCAAAAAAGTACGAACACGAAGAGAATCCCCAGGACAATTTCTGCGCCGTCATGGTTTGTTCGGATGCCGACAAGAACTGCCCGACCGTTAACGGTGCGAGCTATCGGGTTGCGATTCCGTATGTTGATCCAAAAGCATTCGACAATACGGAGCTTGAAGCAGCAAAGTATGACGAGCGCTGTCGACAGATCAGCCGTGAAATGCTGTTCTTGTTCTCACAGGTAGAAGCCTGAACCACCACCTGTGATGCCGGGCCTTGCCGAAATCAATACCTGGATCAGCGGACAGTTGTTGTCGGCTGATGGGAGTCTACTGACCTTTCTGTGGTTGTTTGCAGGTGGCCTGGTGGCGAGTCTGCTCCCCTGCGTGTATCCGTTGTATCCGGTGACGATTTCTGTGCTGCGCGCGCGTGGCAGTACATCTAGATGGGTTCATCCGCTGCTCTATTACCTTGGCCTCGTGATGATATATCTCGTTTTCGGAGCATTTGCAGGTTTTGGCGGTGGTTTCCTGAACGAGCTGATGCAATATTCCGTGACCAACCTGGTCATCGGCGGCATCTTTCTGGCTCTTGCACTGGCTGTGGTGGATTACCTTCGTTTACCCATTTTTAAGTCGCGTGGGACTGATCCCGGCGACGGAGCGACCGGTACAGTGTTGATGGGGATGAGTGCAGGTTTGTTGTCATCTGCTTGTGTCGGACCGGTCGTGGTGGGGATTCTACTGGCGATTGCGGCGTCCAGCGATGGTGCCCCTGCCGTGGCTGCCATCCAGGGTGCGGTCAGTATGCTGGCGTTTGGGCTTGGCCTGGGACTTCCATTGCTAATGATCGGTCTATTTGGCACTCAGTTACCGAAAGGTGGTGCATGGATGCGAGTCATCCAGTGGTTTCTGGCACTCCTCATTTTATGGTTTTCGCATCTCTATGTAGAAAAAGGACTTCTGGTGCTGGGGCTGGATACTGCACAAGTCAGTCTTTCGATGGGTGGGCTGGTCTTGGTGCTGTTGGCGCTGTACTTCTTGCAAGACCCCATAATCTCGCGTCAGCAACGTATACAGCGGTCTCTGTCGGCGACGGCTGCCATCATTGGGGTGACATTACTTTTGCGCGGAATGCTACCGGCACCGATCACACAAATAGCGAATCTCGATGGAGAACAGGCGTCTGTCGCGAGCTTACTCATCGAAGAAAAGCATGGACTCACCTGGCATCTGGATAGGGACGTTGCCTATGAAATGGCCGCTCAGACGGGTCGCAACGTGTTTATCGATTTCTACGCCCACTGGTGCGCCAACTGCAAGGAGTTCGTAAAGCTTACAGGCACTGATGCCACCTTGAACGCCGCGCTGCAGAACGCTGTGTTACTAAAGGTGTACGACACGAGCCCCGAGTTTGATGTTTATGCAGCAGACCTTCGGTTTCCGGAACTCAATGTCGGATTACCGTTTTTTGTTATCACGGATGCAAAGGGGCATCTGCTCTTCAAGACGACCGATTACCTGCAGACTGAGGATATGGCACTGTTCCTGTAGCTCCTGATGCTCAGATAATTGACTAAAATAGTCAGGTATTCCATACTCGCCGATCCCAATGTGCGGCAAAAACGTACATTAAAAGTCCGGTAGAACTCGCTGCAGCCCCTGATGGATTGCGAGCGATGCTGCCAAACCCATATTTGAGGTGAGCGATGAGACTGACGGCGAAAGGTCGGTACGCGGTATCCGCCATGCTTGATCTGGCACTGCACGACGGCGAGGGGCCGATCAGCCTCGCTGATATCTCCGAACGTCAGGATATTTCACTGTCCTATCTTGAGCAACTCTTCTCCAAACTGCGTCGGAACGGGCTTGTCAGCAGCGTCCGTGGTCCCGGCGGCGGCTACACACTTTCTCGTGGTGCTGAACAGATCTTTGTTGCTGAGATTATCGACTCGGTCGATGAAAGCGTTGATGCCACTCGATGTCATGGGCGTGCCGACTGTCAGCATGGTGCCAAATGTCTCACACACGAACTCTGGTCCGATCTCTCCGAACAAATCCATCAGTTTCTTGCCGGTATTGACCTCGCAAGCGTCCTGGCCAGACGAGGCGTTTTGACACCATCTGAAGAAGCAGCCAATGAGGAGGCAGATTCGGAAGCAGCGCTGATCCGATTGCCAACGCGGGAAATCGCGCAATGAGATTACCAATTTACATGGACTACGCGTCGACGACACCCGTTGATCCGCGAGTCGCGCAGAAAATGAGTGAATGCCTGCTCGTCGAAGGCAACTTTGGTAATCCTGCGAGTCGTAGCCACAAATATGGCTGGCAGGCCGAAGAAGCAGTTGAGGTCGCACGCCGACACGTGGCTGATCTGGTTAACTGTGATCCCCGCGAAATTGTCTGGACATCGGGCGCGACGGAATCCGATAACCTCGCTATTAAAGGAGTGATTGACCACGAAGCGTCACGGCGCCGCCACGTTATAACTTCGACGATTGAGCACAAAGCAGTTTTGGACACCTGCCACTCCCTGGAACAACTCGGTTTTGAGGCGGACTATCTTGAGCCTCAGCTGGATGGGACCACCTCGCCTCAACAGGTCGAAGACGCGATTCGACCGGATACAGCACTGGTTTCAATCATGCACGTGAATAATGAAATTGGTGTTGCAAACGACATCGCAGCCATTGGCGCCGTCTGCCGGAAACATGATGTATTGTTTCACGTTGACGCTGCCCAAAGCGCCGGCAAGCTGCCGATCGATCTGGCGACACTACCCGTCGACCTGATGTCATTCTCGGCACACAAGATCTATGGCCCCAAGGGGATGGGTGCCTTGTACGTAAGGCGCGACCCACGGGTCCGTGTCAATGCTCAGATACATGGCGGTGGCCATGAGCGAGGCATGCGTTCGGGCACTTTGGCGACCCACCAGATCGTTGGCATGGGTGAAGCTTTCCGTATTGCCCATCAGGAACTGGCTGAAGAATCCGAGCGTATCCTGAAATTGCGACATCGATTGTGGGATGGCTTGCGTAGTATGCCGGCAGTTCAGGCTAACGGTAGCCTTGAGGTGTATGTTCCGGGAATCATCAACGTCAGTTTTGGTTTTGTCGATGGTGAAACACTGGTGATGTCCTTGAATGATCTTGCGGTCTCCACAGGGTCTGCCTGTACCTCTGCCAGTATCGAACCCTCCTATGTGCTGAGGGCGATTGGCTTGTCCAACCAGCTCGCACACAGTTCGCTGCGGTTATCCATTGGCCGGTTTACTTCTGAAGCAGATGTGGATTCAGCGATTGATCAGATTCGCCACGCTGTTGATACGCTACGGGAGAACTCTGAGGCATGGCATGCCTGGATTGCTGAACAACCCCGATCAGTCGGCGAATGAACGAGAAGCGAGCCAGTCATGTCTGAGCAGATAGACGAACTTATCAAGCAGGATTACGAAGCCGGTTTCGTGACCGACATCGAGTCCGAAACGCTGCCACCTGGATTGAACGAGGAAGTGATCCGCTTCATCTCCGCGCGAAAGGACGAGCCTGAGTGGCTGCTGGAATGGCGTCTGAACGCCTATCGCCAGTGGCTCACTATGACAGAGCCCGACTGGGCTCATGTGAGCTATCCGGATATTGATTTCAACGCAATTTCCTACTATTCCGCACCCAAGAGCATGGAAGACAAGCCGAAGAGCCTTGATGAAGTGGACCCGGAGCTGCTGGCGACCTACGAGAAACTCGGGATACCGCTGCACGAACAGGAGATGCTTGCGGGCGTTGCCGTTGATGCCGTATTTGACTCGGTCTCCGTAGCCACCACCTTCCGTGAGAAGCTTGAGGAGGCGGGGGTGATTTTCTGCCCTATTAGCGAAGCCGTGAAGACGCATCCGGATCTGGTCCGTCAACACCTGGGGAGTGTGGTGCCCGTATCGGACAACTATTACTCAGCATTAAATTGCGCGGTCTTCTCGGATGGTTCCTTTGTGTACATTCCGAAAGGTGTGCGATGTCCTATGGAACTCTCCACCTACTTTCGTATCAACGAGGCGAAAACGGGACAGTTTGAACGGACGTTGATCGTGGCGGACGAGGGCAGCGAGGTGAGCTACCTCGAAGGTTGTACAGCCCCGATGCGAGACGAAAATCAGTTGCATGCTGCCGTCGTTGAACTGGTTGCTCTGGACAATGCGCGCATCAAATACTCAACGGTTCAGAACTGGTACCCAGGTGATCAGGACGGGCGTGGTGGCATCTACAACTTTGTTACCAAGCGTGGCGTCGCTCACACCAATGCCCACATCTCCTGGACACAGGTAGAAACGGGCTCGGCGATTACGATGAAATATCCCAGTTGTATCCTGAAGGGTGACAACAGTGTCGGTGAGTTCTACTCAGTCGCACTGTCCAACAATCATCAGCAGGCAGATACAGGAACGAAGATGGTACATATTGGCCGCAATACGAGATCGACCATTGTGTCTAAGGGCATCTCTGCAGGCCAGGGCTCCAATTCCTATCGCGGGATGGTGAGGATGAATCCGGGTGCAGAGAATGCACGTAATCATACTCAATGTGACTCTCTTCTGATTGGTGACCAGTGCGGCGCGCATACATTTCCTTATATCGAAGGGAAAAATCCGACGGCGACTATCGAGCATGAAGCGACAACCTCTCGAGTGAGTGGTGACCAGCTTTTTCTCTGTCAGCAGCGTGGACTGGACGCTGAGAAGGCTGTCGCCATGATCGTTAATGGCTTCTGCAAAGAGGTGTTTAGGGAACTGCCTATGGAGTTCGCGGTTGAAGCCGGAAAGCTGCTCGAAATCAGTTTGGAAGGAGCGGTTGGGTAATGCTCAGTATTCATGATCTATATGCCTCAGTCGACGAGACCGAAATCTTAAAGGGTCTTTCTCTTGAGATTAGCGATGGTGAGGTCCATGCCATCATGGGTGTCAATGGTTCGGGAAAAAGTACGTTGGGACATGTGCTGGCGGGACGGCCTGGCTATACAGTGACTTCCGGCTCAGTTCGAATGGATGACCAGGATCTGCTAGAGCTCGAACCGGAAATTCGCAGTCGAGCCGGGCTGTTTCTCGCTTTCCAGTACCCCGTTGAAGTACCGGGTGTGACCAACCTCGAGTTTCTGAAAGCTGCGGTCGAAGCGCGGTCCAGGCATTATGGCGAAGAACCGCTCAATGCCAGTGAGTTTTTGAAACAGGCGCGCGGAATATGTGACGCCGTGAATCTCGACCAGTCATTTCTCCGCCGGGGGGTGAACGAGGGGTTTTCTGGTGGTGAGAAAAAACGAAACGAGTTGATGCAGATGATGCTGCTACAACCGAAGGTGGCGATCCTGGACGAGACGGATTCCGGTCTTGATATTGATGCCCTGCAGGTCGTGGCCGATGGCGTCAACAGTTTGCGCGCCCCTGATCGGTCCTTTGTCGTGATCACACACTACCAGCGTCTGCTGAACTACATCGAACCGGACTATGTTCATGTGTTGGTGGGCGGGCGCATCGTCCGGTCAGGCGACAAGTCGCTTGCTCTGGAACTTGAAGAGAAGGGCTATCGCTGGTTGGAAGACGAGGTCGCGTGATGGACTTCGAACAGTTAGCGGTAGCACCGGCAGCGAGTCCTGTCTGGCTACAAGACTTTCACGCTGCGTCTCGTTCTGCGCTGGTTGGCGTGCCTTGGCCTGACCGTAAAACGGAAGCCTGGCGCAATACGAGCCTGCGTCCGTTGACTGATGAGTCCTTTAATGATTCAACGATGACAGGTTCTAGCGATCCGAGTGAATATAGGATCGATGACCTGAACAGTCGAGACGTCGTGTTCGTTGATGGTCAATACAAGCCAGAACTGTCCGATGAGACACCCAGCAACGTGAACGTCGTAAAACTCGCTGATGCCAGCGAGACAGAGGCTCAACTGATTCGTAGCAGTCTTGGTACGATCGTGCCGGTGTCACAGCACTTTGCTCAATTAAACGGAAGCCGTCTGAATGACGGTATTATGTTGCGAATCAGAGGCGTTGTCTCGCAGCCAATCAGAATCGTGTGGCAATCCAATAGCCATGGATCGTTAAACCATCGTCTGCTCGTGTTGATGGAACCGGGTAGTCAGGCAACGTTGATTGAACACTTTTGCGGCATTGGGCGCGCGTTTACCAACAGTGTCAGTGAGTTCGAGCTCGCCGAGAACAGTCATCTGCATCACTACCGGTTACATCTTGAGCATGAAGCCGCCATTCACGTAGGTGGATGCCACGCGCGGTTGTCTGCCAATGCATCGCTATCGGGTTTTCATCTTGGAACAGGTAGCCCGTTGAAACGGCTTGATGTCACGGTGAACCATGCCGGCGCGGGAGCAGATAGTCGTATGGTGGGCGCTTATCTGCCGAAGACGAAACAGAGGATTGATTACCATATCTGTGCTGAACACAGCGCCCCTCACTGTACAAGTGAATCGACCTTCCGTGGGATTGTGGCCGATGAAGCACGTGCCGTCTTCAACGGAAGGATCCACATTCATCCGGGGGCTCGAGAAACTGAGGCAACCCTCGATAATAAGAATCTCCTGACCAGTTACAAGGCGCAGGTCCACACCAAGCCTGAGCTTGAAATCTATAACGATGATGTTGCTTGCGCGCATGGCGCAACGGTTTCTCAATTGTCTGAAGAATCATTGCACTATCTGCGATCGCGGGGACTGGGGCCGGATGCCGCATACAGAATGCTCAATTTTGCCTTCATTAATGAGTTGTTGGACGGCGCTTCTGAACCACCACTCGCCGAATATCTGCGGACTAGACTGCAAAACTGGTTTGAACAGGAGGCACCATGAACGCTATGGCTACCCCACTGGATGTGGCTGCATTGCGCGGTCAATTTCCTATCCTTTCGACCGAAGTCAATGGCCACCCGTTGGTCTATCTTGATAGTGCGGCAACAACACAGAAACCCAATGTCGTTATTGATGCCATATCGGACTACTATCGTTTTGACAATGCCAACGTACATCGTGCGGCACATATGCTTGCAGATCGTGCAACGACAGCATTTGAAGGTGCCCGCAAGAAAGTCGCGAGGTTCATCGGCAGTGATGATGAGAAACAGTTGATCTGGACCCGCGGCACGACCGAGGCCATCAATCTCGTGGCGTACTCGTGGGGCAACCGACTTCAACCGGGAGACCAGATCCTCGTATCTACACTCGAACATCACTCCAATATTGTTCCGTGGCAACTGGTTGCTGAGCGTGTCGGGGCGAATGTGATCCCGATCAGTGTCTCTGACGAGGGTGAGATCGATCTGGACGCCTTCCGTTCCCAGTTGAATGGGCCCGTGCGTATGGTGGCCGTGGGGCATGTATCGAACGCGTTGGGTACTGTGAATCCGGTCGAGGACATTGTCAGGCTTGCACATGACGCGGGAGCGGTTGTGCTACTTGACGGTGCTCAGGCAATGGCGCACCAGACGATTGATGTTCATAAGCTCGGATGCGACTTCTACGCATTTTCAGGGCACAAAATGTATGGACCCACGGGGATTGGAGCTCTCTGGGGACGTACCGATTTGCTGGTGGATATGTCACCCTGGCAGGGCGGTGGCGAGATGATTGATCAGGTGTCTTTTGGCGGCACAACGTATCAACAGATTCCTTATCGATTTGAGGCAGGAACGCCTGATATCGCCGGTGCGGTAGGTTTGGGCGCTGCAGTGGACTATCTGAATAGCCTTGACCGCGATGAGATCGCGGCGCACGAGGACGCCGTACTATCCTATGCGGTGGAACGCGGAGAGGACTTTGAAGGTCTCACGCGTTATGGCTGCGCCCATCAGGTATCAGGAGCTTTCAGCTTCCTTATGGAAGGGCTACCTTCTGCTGATGTCGGGATGTTGCTGGATCAGCAGGGCGTTGCTGTGCGAACGGGGCACCATTGCACGCAGCCACTGATGAACCGGCTGGGCATTTCAGGAACCATCCGAGCATCATTTGCCCTCTATAATACGTTTGAGGAAGTTGATCGCCTGTTTACGGCGCTCGAAAAGGTCAGGACAATGCTGTCATGAAGACCACACATCGAAATCGTGAGGTACAGTCGAATGAGTGTTGAAACATACAGTCCGGGTATCGACCCGGCCAAGACTATTTCGGTCACCGAGGCTGCTGCTAGGCACTTTGAATCACAATTGGCACGAAGTGGCCACCGTGGTGTACGTATCACGCTTAAGGAGAGCGGTTGTTCTGGTTACATGTATGACATCTCCGAGGTTGATGAAGCTTCAGATGGTGATGTCACCCTGCCGCTCTATAACGGGGTTGAGGTTTATCTGGATCCACTACACGCTGCCGCCTTACGTGGCACAGAAGTGGATTACACCCAAGATGGCCTCAATCAGAATCTTCGATTCAACAATCCCAACGCCACGGACGCCTGTGGCTGTGGTGAGAGTTTCAATATTAATCTGACAGTTTCACCGGCGGACGCAAACGAAGAATGAGCGCACCGTTGAACATGGGTTCAGAGCGTCGCATGGTCGTGACGACGAGAGCTTGTGAGGGTCGTCTGGTTCCAGCCGGTGATCCAGTCTCGGTCCCTAAAGATGCTTTTGTGACGCTGACTCAATCTGAAGGTGGTAACTTCACCATCATTCATCAGGGCAATATGGTCCGGATCGACGGTATCGATGCAGATGTGATCGGCCTGCCGCCGCTTGAGATCATGTTCGAAGAGCCTGGTGACAGTCAGATTCACGAGACACAGGTCTGGGAAGCACTACAGACCGTCTTCGATCCAGAAATTCCGGTCAGCCTGCCTGATCTGGGTTTGGTTTATGGAGTGGATATCGATCAGCACGACCAGCGCGTGGATATCCAGATGACACTGACAGCACCTGGATGTGGATTCGGCCAGGTGCTAATAGGTGATGTGGAAGCGCGCGTCGGATTGGTGCCAAACGTCAGTGAGGTCCAGGTTGAGCTGGTTTTCGATCCGCCGTGGTCGCGCGATATGATGACGGACGAAGCGCGTCTTGCGACTGGCCTATTTGACTAAACGTCTGATTGGGTATGACTGACCGCGATCATCTTCCGGGTAATCCTTCTGGTAACCCGTTCGGAACGAGCATTACAAGTGCCGATATCGGTGAAACGATGGAATTCCTCGAGGACTGGGAAGAGCGCTACCAGTACATCATCGACCTTGGCAAATCACTGCCGTCCATGCTCGAAGCTGACCGCACTGACGATTCGATTGTCCGAGGATGCCAGAGCCAGGTTTGGCTCAACGCACGCAAAGACGGTGACAGGTTTTGGTTTCAGGCAGACAGCGACGCCTTTATTGTGAAAGGACTGCTAGGGGTCATTCTTTCGGCGTACAACGGGCAGACGGCGAGCGCTGTACTGGCGTTCGATATCGATGGCTACCTGGCGCAACTGGACTTATTGCGACATTTAAGTAGTGCGCGGAGCAACGGTCTGCGTGCGATGATCGACCGCATCCGATCAGAAGCAGCGAGTCAGCACTGATTCAACGTTATCCGCAGGTACTAACTGCTGAAATGCGGCCTGATGGCACCCAGTTTCGTTTATAATGCCGGCCTTTCGATCCGTCGGATCTAACCTTCAGACAATTAGGAGTGACTCATGGGCATTGAACGCACCTTTTCCATCATCAAACCGGATGCTGTCGCCAAGAATGTCATCGGAGACGTCGTTTCGCGTTTTGAAAAAGCCGGCCTGCAGGTGATCGCCTCGCGGATGGCTCGTTTGACTCAGGACGAGGCCGGCGGATTCTATCATGAGCACGAGGGTAAGCCCTTTTATGAATCGCTCGTGGAATACATGACCTCAGGCCCGGTGATCGTCCAGGTGCTTGAAGGTGAAGGCGCAATTGCGCGCAATCGCGAATTGATGGGTGCAACGAACCCACAGGAAGCCGCTGCGGGCACTATTCGCGCAGATTTTGCTGAATCTATCGATGCTAATGCGGTCCATGGTTCTGACAGTCCTGAATCTGCGGCACGTGAAATTGCCTATTTCTTTAACGACGATCAGATTTGCGCCAGGTAAGCTGGCTCTAACCACTCGTGACAGCCGACGACACCAAAGAATTTATCAACTTTCTGGGATTGGACCGTGCCCAGCTCACGGCGCTGTTCCTGGAACTTGGCGAGAAACCATATCGTGCCGAGCAGATGATGAAGTGGATGCACCATCGTCAGGTGAGTGACGTCGATGACATGACCGACATGTCGAAGAAGTTACGAGCCACGTTGTCAGAAATGGGTTCGGTTTATGAGGCGCCGGTGGAAGAGTCTTTCGAATCTGTTGACGGCACGCGAAAGTGGCTTATCCGTGCAGCCTCAGGGTCCCTTGTCGAAACTGTTTTCATCCCCGAATCGAGTCGTGGCACTTTGTGTGTATCCTCACAGGTCGGATGCGCACTGGACTGTAGTTTCTGTTCAACCGGAAAACAGGGATTCAATAGCAACCTCACAGCGGGTGAAATTGTGGGCCAGGTGCGAATGGTCAATCGTTTGCTAGCGGATGTCTATCCTGAGCGCGCTCAAGCAGTGACCAACGTGGTCATGATGGGTATGGGTGAACCGCTGTTGAACTTCGATAATGTTGCTTCTGCAGTGGACATTATGATGGATGACCTTGGTTATGGCATCTCCAAACGCAAGGTTACGATTTCAACAGCGGGTGTGGTTCCAGGCATCGAAAAGCTGATTGAAACGACCGACTGTTCTTTGGCACTGTCGCTCCATGCGCCTAATGATGCGTTACGTGATGAGTTGGTTCCGATCAATCGACGTTACAATATTGAAACACTGTTGGATGCAGCACGCCGGTATGTCGGGAACCTTGGGGACAAACGTACGATTACCGTGGAGTACACGGTAATCGATAAGGTCAATGATCAACCTGAACATGCAGAGGAACTGGCAATTCTACTGAAGTCGCTACCCTGCAAGATCAACTTGATTCCATTCAATCCTTTCCCGGGTTCCGGATATCGCAGACCTGCATCCATCAATATCCGACGTTTTCAGGATCGATTGGTTCGCGCTGGTCATTCAGTGACGGTTCGGACGACCCGTGGTGAAGATATCGAGGCAGCTTGCGGCCAACTGAGAGGACAGGTTGTGGATAAAACACGCAGGCAGGAACAGTATCGAATGATTGCCTCGGAGGCGGAGGCATGATCAGACATTCCAAACTTAGTGCGATCGTCTTCGAGAATCTTGGCATTAGTAAGCTGAAAATGGGTGAAGGGACCGTTGCGGAAGAGTCCGATGTGAAAAGTCTCGCATTGAAGTCAGACCAGGTTCGATCATTGCTGGATCTCCCGGAGATTCGCGTCGACCAGAGAAATCATGTTGAGACGCGTGATATTTATCAAAGGTACCGCGCGGTTTGTGAGCATAATGCACAGAGTCTCTGGATCTGTAATTGGTTGGCTGGGGTAATCGAGGGACAGGATGACGAGGCCAGTTGTGTTTTGAAGGTGCGTAACGTGGTTCCGTCCGCACCTAAGTACCAGGAGTACGCCGGCTCACTGGCGTATGCGGGTTAGAGGCCAGTACTGTGTGTTCAGTGGGCCTGTTTGATATTGCGTTGTCATGAACGACTCGGCTGAACAATCGCGATCGCAGTCCGTATCGACTGTGTTATTCACTCGTCGAGTGGCACTTGGATTGACACAGAAACAGGTGGCCGATGAGCTTTTTCTCACAGCGACCTACATCAGCCACATCGACGAAGGTCGGTTCGAGCAGTTGCCGAACGCGGCTTACATCAAAGGTTACCTTCGTTCCTACGCGCGGTTGTTAGAAATCGATGGCGATCAGATTGTTGCAGCGTATGAGAACGAGTACGACCATCCCGATGAACCGGAACTGCGGGCCGTCAGTGATGAAGAAGTGGGGCCGGCAGTTTTTACAGGACCCGTGCTGACCACGGGAATAGCTGGCCTGGGTGTGACTCTGGTCCTTGTGCTGTTGGTATGGTGGCTGGTGGGTGATGACGAACCCACGCAGGATCTCACAACGGTGTCGGAGACCGCGGTGATCGACAATCAACCCACCGATCCGTCAGCACAACGTTTTGCCGAAAATCCCACTGCCTTCGCTGAACTGGAAACCAGCCCGATTGATCGGTCCGATGCAACAAATCCTGATCCTAGAGAAGCAGAGCCGACGATAACGAATGTAGACCCGTTGGTTGGCGTCACGACCGCTGAGCCCCGGGAAAATGACGTCAACGATCGTAACCTGCTCACAGATAATGGACTGCAGACGAGTGACTCTGCGAGTTCTGATGTCGTCGTTGCTGAAATGGTCAGCACGTTTACGGAAATCAGTGTCGACCGTCGAGTTGAGTCAGATGTCCGCTACGTTGACGTGAATGCAGGCGGGCCCGATGAACTATCGTTTACGTTCTATGGTGAGTGCTGGTTGAAGGTCAGTGATGCCGATGGGCTGCAGCTGTATGCAGATCTAAATCGTGATGGTGATGTGCTTAGCGTTCGTGGCAAAGGCCACTTTACGATATTGTTGGGACGTGGTTCCGTAGTCAGAATCGAACTGAACGGGGATGTTGTCGATGTGGATCCTTTTATCAGAGATGATGAGACCGCACTAATTAGGACCCAACAACTGTAGACGTATGCAGCTGGTAATTACGAGACGACCATGAAAGTCAAAGCGCTAAGGGGAATGCAGGATCTGTTACCTGAGAAACAGGCGATATTTAGACACATCACTTCCCGTGTCGGTGAGCTGCTGGATACCTATGGTTACCGCCAGATTGGCCTGCCATTGCTCGAGTCAACCCATTTGTTTGCTCGACTCGTCGGGGATTCGACAGAAGTAGTGCAGAAACAAATGTACACTTTTGAGGACAAAAGCGGCGACGATGTCACGCTTCGACCGGAAGGAACTGCGGGCTGTGTTCGGGCGGCGCTTGAACACGGACTGACGTTCAATCAGGTACAGCGATTGTGGTATGCCGGGCCGATGTTCAGATATGAACGACCCCAGAAGGGTAGATACAGGCAGTTCGAACAGATCGGCTGTGAGTGTTTTGGTATGGCAGGGCCTGATATCGACGCGGAAATGTTGCTCATGCTGCATCGGATATGGACGTCACTGGGTGTGACGGATGATGTAAACCTGGAGCTCAACACACTGGGCGATACTGCTGCCCGAAAACGCTATAGTGATGCCCTCGTTGATTATTTCAGCCCGAAATCCGATCAACTCGATGATGACGGCCGCCGCCTCCTGAAGACGAACCCCCTCCGTATTCTGGATAGCAAACACGAAGGGACGAAAGCGCTGTTGCCTGATGTGCCAACGTTGACGACATTTGTGGATGATGAGGCCAGGACACATTTTGATGAATTACGACGGAACCTTGACCAAATGCAGGTGCCGTATGTCGTAAATCCCCGCATCGTGAGGGGACTTGATTATTACAACAGGACCGTGTTCGAGTGGACAACGGATACGCTGGGTTCACAAGGTACGGTTTGTGGTGGTGGGCGCTACGATAGATTGGTCGAAGAATTGGGTGGTCGGTCTGCGCCTGCGGTTGGTTTTGCAATGGGGCTGGATCGATTGGCGCTAATGCTTGAGAACAAATTCGTCCCCCCCGCAGAAGCGGATGTATTCATCGTGTCTGAGCAGGTCGCGCGCCCGCAGGCATTGGTCGTAGCGGAAAAGTTGCGTAACTGGCGGACGGGCTTGCGTGTTGTGACTCACTGTGGTGACGGCAAGTTTAAGAGTCAGTTCAAGAAGGCGGACGCCAGTGGTGCACAGGTTGCCGTCATTATCGGCGAGTCGGAGATACAGGCAGGAACGGTGACTGTAAAACCGCTCCGTGGTCAGTCCGATCAGCAAACGGTTAACGAGTCTGATATGGCGGATCTGTTGGCCCAATGTTTGGAATAGATGTTGACGCTGGAGAAGCTAAGAAAGCTCAGGAAGTGTGGCGGAGCTGGCGAGTGTATTGAGTGGCCGCGGAACGCCACTCCAGTCAGATAGATTCAGAAGAATAAAGTACGAGAGAAACGTAGGAGAGCAAGATGGCTGACGATGACGAACAGCTGGAAGCGATCAAGAACTGGTGGAAGGAGAACGGGACATCCTTTGTGGTGACGCTTGTTGTGGCCGTCGCTGGCATTTTTGGTTACCAGGCCTGGCAGAACCAACAGGAGTCTTCGGCCGACCAGGCATCGGTGATCTACGAGGATCTGGTAGAGGCTGTCGTCAATGACAGTCCTTTGCAGGCGCTCTCTGATGACGATATTTCGACCGGACGTTTCCTTGCTGGAAGGCTGCAGGATGAGTACGGCAGCACGGGCTACGCGCGGCTGGGGACGTTACTCCTCGCTAAGTTGTCTGTAGAGGCAGGGGATCTGGCAGGTGCAGAAAAAGAGCTTCGCTGGATTCTGGACAACGGCGTTGACGCGTCTCTGGAACCCATTGTGAGACTGCGACTTGCACGCGTTCTGCTAGCACAGGACGAGACAGACGCAGCTTATGACGTTGTCACTGTATTGTCAGAAGAAAGTGCGTTTGCGAGCAGTATTGCCGAAGTACGGGGAGATATAGCGCTGGCCCAAGGTGATGAGCGTGGTGCCTATGATGCGTATCTCCGGGCAACTGAGGCCTTGCCCGAGAACTCGCCGAGTCCGCTGCTAGAGATGAAGCGTGACAATCTTTCACCCGCTGATGTCTCTGTCGCATCGGAGGATTCGTGATCGTTCCCTCTACCCGGATCTTTAGTGGCCATGGGCCTATTGTTCTGATGGCAACACTTTGTCTAGTTGCAGGCTGTGCGACTGATCAGGAGGAACTCCAGGAGAAGCGGCAGAAGCGGCTGGAGGAAAAAGAAAAACGTATCGCGAAACGGCCAGCGCCACTCAAGCACTTTATTCGAGAACAGGAACTCGGTGTTCGGTGGGAACGACAAGTGGGTGGTCCTGCGCGCGACGATGCGGTCCAGCTTGTTCCGGCGTTGTCAGGCAGTCGTGTTTTTGCGGCCTCCGCAGACGGGAAGATCATGTCGATTTCGACTGGCGAAGGTGATGTTCTCTGGGAGGTCGACGTCGTCTCCTTCTATGACGAGGGAGAGCGTGAACATGCGTTCTCGCCAAGGGCAGATGTCATTACCGGTGGTGTGGGTCTGGGCGCGGATATTGTTCTCGTGGGAACATCGGCCGGTGATATGGTTGCTTTGAATCAAAGTGACGGCACGCTTGCGTGGCGTACGCGAATGACCAGTGAAATCCTGGCGCCACCTCAGGCAGACAACAGCATTGTCGTAGCGCATACGATTGATGGTCGGGTGACCGGTCACGATGTTGTCGACGGCACTCGTCAGTGGATGTATTCCGTATCTGTTCCTAGTCTGACGATACGTGGGACAGCAACGCCGATGATATTCGGCGAGATAGTTGTTGCTGGATTTTCAAACGGCCGTGTTGTGGGGCTGAACAAGCGAACTGGTGTACCCATGTTGGATCAGCGCGTTGCAGCCGCGAAAGGGAAGTCGGACCTGGAAAAACTCATCGATATCGATGGCAACATGGTGACGTCTGGCCCCGTCCTTTTCGCCGTCAGTTTTCAGGGAAATGTAGTCGCAATCAACACTCAGAGCGGTCGGATTCTTTGGGCCCGACAGGCGTCCAGTGCGCTAGGGTTATCAACGGGTTTCGGCAACGTTTATCTGGTGTCGGAGGAAGATCACTTGATCGCCATGAACGAGCAGAATGGTGAAAATGTGTGGCGTAACGAATCGCTCAAGAACCGTGATCTTTCACCACCAGTGGTTGTCAGCAGTTTTGTCGTCGTGAGCGATTACAAAGGGTTCCTCCATGTCATTGCGCAGACAGATGGTCGTTTTGTCGCGAGAAAACGGCTGGATAACAAAGGCATGCGTGCGCCTATTCTTGCCGATGGCAATCGTATGTATGCCCTGGGCAATAGTGGACGACTGTTTGCACTGGAAGTGCTCTAAAGCTCAAAGCCTATTGACGTTCAGTCCTGCTGATCGATTCAGTGATCAAAGTACGACCAGTAAATAAATGGGGTCTCCGTTGTCAGATACTGCGTGTGGTACGAAACCATCGGTTCCAGGGTCACGCATCGGTAAATACAGATATCGATCTATAAACAAGGCGCCTGACCACTTGTCCATTCAGTGTTTGTTGGGCTCAACATCCACGGGTACTTCAATGACGACGTTGACGTCCTTGAGAGGCTGATCGCTAATCGGCACTGCATCGATGTTCATGGTGCACTGTTCTCAATGATTTCTGCTGCATCCGTGGGACGCCTGTCCTGGATCAAACCGAATTGATGGTTATCGTAGCGACCTGTTGCCATCAGGTCATGCATGCGGGAGGGCGTCTCGAACGGTGAGTCCGCAAGTAGAAAATTTGTGATCCATGCAGGCGTCGGTCCGTTGGGATCGACGCGTGCCTTGGTGATGATGTTCAACTGATCGTCTATGCCAGATTGAAAGATCCAGGTTGACTCCGTATTGGGAATGCGGATAGCAACTTTGACCTTTCCATCCGATTTTTAAGTACCCTTAAGAGCACTGTGACAGAGTCCGTTTTCTCTTCGAAACCCTAGACGACCTGAGCGAGTGTATCTCCGTCGGACACCGCCCAGGGAATATTGTTGTAGGTATACACGTTCAGTTCTGTCTCTGACAAAACCTCGTCTTCATAGGATTCTTTGCAGAGTACCGCCCACTCGGCGGAAGCATCGGTATCGCGCACCGGTGCAACGGCGGCGTGAACGGGAGCCTGGATCGACATCGTCGCTTTCATGACTTTGTGTTTGGAGCTTTCAACACGTCTCGTGAACACCTGAATACCATCTCGGTCACGTTTGAATGACCACTCGTTTACCGAGTCACTGGACAGGGAGAAGGCAGGTAGCATTAACGTCACGCTGAGTATGACCAGCACGAAGTGACGAAGGAATGGTTTCATGACGATTTTAGTCTGACTTGGCAGGATGCTTAGTTTTCGTGTCCAGTATGTCATCATCTATACGGTATACTGATCCGTTCACTCTGTTTGTGCACTGGATCAACTTCATGTTACCTGTGCTTGCACTTGTCGGGCGCCCCAACGTGGGTAAGTCCACCTTATTCAACCGGCTCACACGAACGCGGGATGCGATTGTGGCTGAATTTCCTGGATTGACCCGAGACCGACAGTACGGGCGCGGCGCATTGGGTGATTTCGATTATCTCGTAGTGGACACCGGTGGCTTATCAGGCGACGAATCGGGAATCGATGGTTCCATGGCAGAGCAGGCTCGTCATGCGATTGGAGAAGCGGACCTGGTGCTGTTTATCGTTGATATCAAGGATGGCGTGACCCCTGGGGATGAGGCGATTGCGGAGCTGCTGCGGATGGGAGACCGGCATGTCATGTTGGTCGCTAACAAGGTCGATGGGCAGAATCCAGACCTGGTTGATGGTGAATTCGCGACGCTGGGTTTTGGCACCGCAAGCCTGATCTCTGCCACGCACGGACAGGGTGTGCCTCAGATGCTGCTTTCTCTCGCAGAGATAGGCCTGATGCTAGAGGCTGGGGAAGGCGAAACACCGCCCCCGCTATTACAGCGCGATGACGACAGTATCCGGATTGCGATGGTGGGACGTCCCAACGTGGGCAAGTCCACATTGGTTAATCGGATTCTCGGCGAAGAGCGTGTTGTGGTGTTTGACGAAGCGGGCACCACACGAGACAGCATTTATGTGCCATTTGAGCGAGAAGGGCAGAGCTACACGTTGATCGATACCGCAGGCGTTCGTAAACGTGGACGGGTCAAGCAGACGATCGAAAAATTCTCAGTCGTGAAGACCTTGAATGCTATCAATGACGCACATGTGGTCATCCTCATGATGGATGCGCGAGAAGGGGTCGTTGAGCAGGACCTGCATTTACTGGGGCACGTTGTGGAAGCGGGACGTGCGTTGATTGTCGCCGTGAACAAGTGGGATGGCTTGTCACAGGATGAACGCAATGAGATCAAGGTACAGCTTGAGCGAAGACTCACATTTCTGGATTATGCCGATATCCATTTCATATCTGCATTACATGGTTCGGGGGTCGGATCATTGTACGATGCGGTGCAGCGCGCCTACGAGGCTGCAACGCGTGAACTGAAAACCAATCAGTTGAACATGATTCTTGAGGTGGCTGTCAGGGAACATCAACCACCACTGGTGCGCGGTCGCCGGATTAAACTCCGTTACGCCCATGTCGGTGGACATAATCCGCCGATTATTGTGATTCATGGCAATCAAACAGATGCTGTACCAGAAGCGTATCGCCGATACCTGACACGCCGGTTTAGAGAAGCACTGAAATTGAAAGGCACCCCCATCCGTATTGAATTTCGTACGACAGACAATCCATACAAGGGTCAAAAGAACAAGCTGTCAGAGCGACAGGTGAACAGACGAAGACGCATGATCAGCCACGTCAAAAAACAGAAAAAAAATCTTAAGAAAAAGCGTCAGCGCTGAGGCGGCACGCGTTACTAACTGATGGTTTCGACGTACAGCGTATCAGTTCGAAGTTCAATCAACGCCCCTGGAGACAGCAACGCATCCATGCGCGGAAACCCATCGATTGAAAGCCCATTCGCGTCCTCGATCGGGTCAAGAAGTTGATCGACATTCATCGATAGGGCTTCTGTAATTGAAAATGTGATGCCGCTGACCGAGAGACTATTGATATGGGGGGTCCGCGCGCGATCAAGTTCTTCAAGAACAATAAGCCGTTGTTGCCCGTGTGCGTCGGCGCACTCAATATTGAAATGTTGAGGACGGTTGTCTCTGACGATGGTCTGATCGTCACCTGTATCTACGAGTAATGAACAGGGTCCGTTCTGGATTTCCACTCTAAAATTGTGGTGTAGGCTGAGAGGTCGTGTCAGTGGTATCGCAACCATATTGGTCAGTTGGTTGTAGGCCGGTCCTGGCGATACGGACTGCCATGACGTGATTAGTATCAGACAAGTCAGGGTGCAAAAGGTCGTACCGTGTCGCTTCATGGCAGTTCCGACAAAAACAATGTTGGATCAACCCGCGCGTTATTGAGACTGACACCCCAGTGCAAATGCGGGCCGGTGACCCTGCCGGTTGAGCCGATGGCGCCAATCCTGTCTCCCCGATCGACTACGTCACCCAGGGAGACGTCGATGCGACTCATGTGGCAGTACATTGTGATCAACCCCTGACCGTGATCGAGCAACACGGTATTGCCGTTATAGAAGTAATTTCCTAACGCGACTACGGTTCCTGGAGAAGGCGCAACGATTGGCGCTCCCTCTGGCGCTGCGATATCGAGTCCGCTATGTGGATTGCGCGGTTGGTTGTTAAGAAACCGTCTAAGCCCAAATGGACTGGAGACCGGTCCTTCTGCCGGAAGCGAGAATACGAGCTCCGGTCTGATGTCTTCGAAATGGAGGAATGCCGTGTCCATTTCCATTCTGTCCTTACTGATGCGTCGCAGATCTTCGGGTAAAGGATTGACCTGGCGTCGGTTCTTAATCGTCAGTCGTTGTTCACGATAGGCTTTGTCGCTGACGTGAAACGTCAGCGTGCGTTTTCCAACAGAGAGTGTCTGATCACCAGGCTTGGTGCGTAGTGGAAGGCCTACGATGGCCAACCGACGATCATCCACCTTTACGGTCATCACCCGTCGTCCCTGGAAGGTGACCTCACCAGGATGTGGAACTTCGATCACAGCGACGCCGCCCGGAACCGCATCATGGCGAGGAGGCTTCGCATGGGTCGTTGTGGGGAGCGCCAATAGCAACGTCAGCGCAACCATCGACCACAAAGTAGTGTCGAAAGGGACATGGATCATGATGAATCCTCCATCGATGCGCCTGAACCTGCCATCATCTTCCCATCGAGATGACCGTCGTCATGATGGATCTCATCCACCGTGGCGACGATCCGCCCGTGTTGCAACCGTGCATTTATGGTATCACCCGCCGCCACACTCGATGGGTCGACCAGAACATGGTCGTTATTATCAGTCACGATTGCGTAACCGCGCTCCAGCGTCGCTAGCGGACTCACCGCGTTCAGGCGGGTTGCGAGATGGCGGAGTTGTTCATGCGCACCCGCTACTTTAGACTCGCTGATCTGCTGAAGTCGTTCCTGAATCCGAATCAGGTGCTGGTTGTGATCTACCAGTTTGCGTTCAGGTGTCGATAGTCTGGAGACCGCCAGGTTCAGCCGTTGATGAGTCTGCGAGAGGGATGCTGTGATGGTGGCGTTGAGGCGTATTTGAAGGGACGCCACCAATCGTTTGTGTTCAGCGACTTGACGACCTGGATGTTGTAATCGGGACCTCAGATGGCGTAACCGTTCCTCAAGTCTTTTCAGGTTGCGGTTTAGATGTCCGGCAAGTTGTCGTTCGATACGCGAAAATGCAGTCTGCCAGCGTGTAGCGTCTGGTGTGATGATCTCCGCAGCGGCCGACGGGGTCGGTGCACGGACGTCAGCAACAAAATCGGCAATGGTCACATCGACCTCGTGGCCGATAGCTGCAACGACGGGGATTTTACTTTCAAAAATTGCGCGAGCAACCTTCTCAGTATTGTACGCCCATAGGTCCTCTAGTGAGCCACCGCCTCGGGTCAGCAACAGCAGGTCGAAAGGCGATTCGTTGTACTGATTGGCAAGTTCAAGGGCGCGGACAATCTGCTGAGGACTCATCTCTCCTTGCACTTGTACTGGCAGGATAGTCACTGAAAGAGCAGGGAAGCGACGCTCGAGTACGTGGAGAACATCGGCGATGGCAGCACCCCGTGGTGATGTGACAATACCGATGTGTCTTGGTAGTTGTGGTAGTGGCCGCTTACGTCCTTCATCGAACAGACCTTCCGCAAACAGCTGTTGTTTCAACTTTTCGAACGCACGGAGCAGTGCGCCATCGCCTGACTCTTCGATGAATTCGGCAACCATCTGAAACTCGCCGCGTCCTTCATAAAGACTGATGCGTCCACGGACGACGACGTTCATGCCGTTTTCCGGTTGAAACCTTAGCAGTCGGTTGCGATTGACAAACATTGCGCAGCGCAGCTGTGCCTTCTCGTCTTTCAGCGTGAAGTACCAATGGCCGCTCCCGGGTCGTGAGAAGTTGGAAATTTCGCCCTCGACCCAGAGCGTGGGGAACTCACCTTCAAGCAGTCGTCGAGCGGTTCGGTTCAGCTGACTGACCGAGATAACTTCTCTGTTTTCAGGTGCGGATCGGCTCATGTCACTGTTTCGAAACAACAAATAACGGCATTCTTAGTGAGTCGCCGGGTCATCGGGACTGCCGTCTCACCATTTTTACCATGTTACTCGTATCCGGTTGAACAGACAGCACGAGTTGGATCAGTTCAGCGTTGCGGTTGACTGCTTGATCCAGCTATGTTTTGCCTGGCCAGTCCTGATTAGTGGGGCTCCCACCCGCATCCCGCAACAAGGTGGACAGATCCCTGTCCCCCGCAATGATTGCTCGGTTGAGTATGGCCCCTCCATGGTGTCCCCCTGGGACATTGGTATTTGCAACAGCTGCCAACAACCTTGACGCGATGGCACAACGCTTCTCAACAAGCTAACACTCGGGTGTGATTGTTAGTGCCGCGTTGCCATGTCGATCCGGGGATTCAGGATCGATTCCATGTCTCAGGGGCCAGTCTACGCCATGTAGATGACCGGCAAGCGCAGCCGTGTGCCATGGTGTCATGCGACGCGCGCTGATCGCCGAGTCCTCCATGGCCTTTGGATGTTGATCCATATAGTTGCTGAGCTGAGCTGAGCAGGAGTCTGACACGCCTCAAGTTGCGCAAGCGTCACCGGGGCACCCTGTTCGGTGAGATTGAACAATGTCGTGATATCCCCTTTACAGTGCGCCACCGACCAGTCTACCGCTCCCGTGATTAATGTTTGTCGGGTCGATTTCAGCGTCCACCATGGGTCGGATCATTGATAGATTCTCTGTGCCGATGGCTTCTGAGAGTGGGTTATTGTGATGTGCTTTTTGCGTTGAGCACGGGAGGATCGGTTGTTAAGAGATGGTCAGTTGCAGACATGCCCTGCGCTTTCATGGCTTTAACCATCGCAGCGCGTGCCTGGCGCTTGGTGAAATGAGTGGTTTGGCCGGACTGCGTCATCTGAGTTCTGGTTGTGTAATATGCGGCGATGTACGGTTCAGTTGAATTCTTGCTGAAGTATGACCTGTTTGGCGCACATCACGACCGGCTACCCGATTGGGGAGGTACGTACGATGAAAGTTGTATTTTGTGAAAAGTTTGGCACCCACAAGGACCTTGTGGTGCGAGAGATTGATCCACCCAGCTCTCCAGCGGCTGGTGAAATCACTGTTGACGTATCTGTGAGATCGATTCAGTTTAGCGACATTGTCCGTATCCAGGGCAATTATCAGGACAACCGAGAGCCGCCATTCATCATGGGTGGCGACGGTGTTGGCGTCGTTTCCGCAGTCGGGGAAGGGAGTCAGTTAGCTGAAGGCGATATCGTGTTGACGGGCGCCGGATGTGTTGAACAAGCCACAGTCCCTGAGACTTCGGTACTTCCACTGCCATCAGGTATCGATATGGCGGCTGCGTCGTCGTTTAGAGCAGGCTACACTACTGCTTTGCATGGCCTGCAGCTATCTCGTATTCAGCCTGGGGAATCACTCCTCGTGCATGGTGCGGCGGGCGGTATGGGACTGGCGGCGGTCGACATCGGTAAATTAATGGGTGCTCGGGTTATTGCGACCGCGAGTAGCGACGATAAGCTGGCGATACTGTCGTCACTGGGTGCTGATCACATGATCAACTACAGCGATGGTTTTCGTGATGAAGTGAAATCACTGACGAATGGGCGCGGCGCGGATGTCATCTTCGATCCTGTGGGCGGTGACGTGTTCGATGAGTCAATGCGTTGTATTGCGCCCTACGGACGTGTTCTGATTGTCGGGTTTACAAGTGGTCGCCCAGCCCTTGCGAAAACCAATCACCTGTTAGTAAAGGATGCGCAGCTGATTGGTTACACCATGGGTGGTCTGATGCGCCACGATCCCAAAAAACATGAGATCAATGTGGCAACACTGCTGGACTGGTTGGCGCACGGGCGGATCTCTCCGTATATCTCCCATCAATTTCCAATGGACGACATTGTTGATGCCTACGACGTGCTGGTTGGGAGAAAGGTGGTGGGTAAGGTGGTCATTACGAACTGAGTTGTAGGACCGCCCGGGTTGGAGCGTTCATGTATACTGCCGCCTGCCATTCTCTCACCATAGGGACTGACCCAACTGGAATGAGAGATCAACGGACTTGTCACAACCAGGGACCAACATGAGTAACGCTGACGTCATTATCGAAATCCTCCAACAGGAAGGGGTGGAGTACCTCGCTGGATTTCCCAATAACAGGCTCTTCAATTCCGCTGCATCACACGACATGCCACCGATCATTGGTCGGACGGAAAGGGTCATCATCAATATGGCTGACGCGTATACGCGGATGCACAACGGCCGCAAGATTGGCGCCATCGCCGTTCAGGATGGTCCGGGTATCGAAGCCAGTTTCTCAGCAGTGGCCCAGGCCTATGGCGACAACACACCGATTCTGATGCTGCCAGGGGCACACGCGCCTGCGATGCAAGACTATGATCCACAGTTTATTGCGTCCCGGTCCTATCGAGATATCACGAAGTTCGCCACCATGATCAATGACCCGCGCTCTCTGGTGCGAAAATTTGAGATGGCGTTCTCCGCGTTGAAGAACGGCAAGAGCGGACCTGTGCTCATCGAAACGGCTGCGCCGTTGCTCTGGGGCAACTGGGAAGGTGAAAAACCGAACTACGTCTCCCCACCACGATTGCGATCAAAAGCCGATGATGCGGATGTGGCTCAGATTCTGGATGCGCTGATGTCCGCAAAACGGCCCATGATCATTGCTGGTCATGGCGCCTTGTATGCCGAGGCGTGGAATGAGCTGCGCGCATTCGCAGAGTTCATGCAGATTCCGGTGACGACCTCGTTGCTCGGTAAAAGTGTGTTTCCTGAGAACCATGAGTTGGCGCTCGGCTGTGCTGGTCGGACGATTACCAAAGCAGCAGGTCACTTTGCGAATGAATCTGATTTCATCCTGGGTGTGGGTACCAGCTTTACCATCAACGACTTTACGGCACGGATGCCGAAGGATGCGGTCCTTGGGCAGATTACAAACGCGCCTTCCGACATCGGCAAGTGTAGGAATGTGGCGTGTGCAGCCATCGGAGACGCGCAACTGGTACTGAATCAGCTGATGGATCTCGCAAAAGAAAAAATTGGCGACGGTGGTCGACCCAAAGCGACCGAGACCACCGCCGAGATTGCAAAGCTCAAACAGGAGTTTTTTGACGAGTGGTCAGACCGCCTGCTGTGTGATGACGAAGGTGCAATTTCTCCTTATCGTGTGATTCATGAAATGAACACGCTGTTTGATAAAAATAAGACGGTCGTGACCCACGATGCAGGTAATCCGCGTGACCAGATTGTGCCCTTCTATGAAGTGCATACACCTCGTGGTTATCTGGGTTGGGGTAAGTCGACGCACCTTGGGTCTTCTCTGGGTATGGCTCTCGGGGGCAAGCTTGCCCGACCAGATTGGCTATCTGTGAATTTTGTGGGTGACACAGGGTTTGGGCAGACGGCCAACGATTTCGAAACTGCCGTTCGTTCAAACCTGCCAATCATGACAGTGCTCGTGAACAATGGGGTGATGGGTGGTTACGGTGACTACATGCCAGACGCGGTGGAGAAATACCAGTCCAGCGCAACGGGTGGAGATTACACCGCCATGGCGAAAGCCATGGGTGGCTATGCGGAGCGCGTTGACAAAGCCTCCGATGTCCGGTCCGCCCTGGAACGCGGCATCGAACAAACCGAACAGGGCAACGCGGTGTTGCTTGAGTTCATCACCAAAGAAGAGCCTGTGTTAGCGACTGCTAACAAGTGGGGCATGTAGAGAAAAGGGGCTCTTTCTACGACGCTGGCGAATCGAGGCGGAACGCGGGCAGTCTGGAAGGTTCCGTCGCCCCTCCGCTGCTATTCAGAACTTACTGAGATTCTCTCAACAGGTAGGTGATGGGGGCGGCCGCCACTGGCATTTATGTAGCAGAAAGAAAACAATTCTGAGCCCCTTACCCTTCCGCCTCAGTGAGATAGTTGGGGAGCGCGATTACATTGGGCGTCTACAAGCAAGTGAGGACGGGCAGCGCCAGCCATCGAACGAAAAAGAGCCGACCCATCGTCAAAATGTCAGGGTACGATTGCCTCGATGAGTGCGGGACCTGGTGATGCCTGTGCGCGTTGAAAAGCTTCCGCAAATTCGGACACGGTCGTCACGCGCCAGGCTGGAACACCCATTCCCTTGGCAATATCAGTCCAGCGAATCTCGGGGTTTGTGAGATCGAGCATACTCATGGCCTTGGGGCCTGGGTTATGTGCACCGACACGGCCAAACTCAATTTGCAGAATCGAGTACTTTTGGTTGGCGAAGATGATCGTTGTGACATTCAGTTGTTCACGGGCCTGTGTCCAGAGCGCCTGATTGGTGTACATGCCACTGCCATCCGCCTGTAAGCTGATGACGGGACGGTCGGGACATGCGACTGCCGCACCGGTTGCACACGGAAGCCCGAAGCCAATCGCTCCCCCGGTCAACATCAGGAAGTCATGGGGCGCTGCTGACCGCGTCGCGGCTGTGCAGCCACCACCACAGGTGCCGCCTTCATCAACAACAATGGCATCTTCAGGAAATAGATGAGCCAGGGCGTTGCCGATGTTGCGTGGATCGAGCGGTCCGTCCTGGGGCATATCGGGCACCTTATGCACGACCACATTCGCTTCGGTACTACCTGCGCCGACGGCATCGATCAGTGCTTCCAACGCACCATCGATGTCTTCGTCCCGTTCGACCAGAGTGTGTAATTCACAACCTTCAGGTGTCAGATAATTGGGTTTGTCCGGGTAAGCGAAGAATGTGACGGGTGGCTGTGAGGACAGAATGATCAGATGATCAGTACCCTGCAGGACTTCTGCAGCCTGTTCGCCGAAATAGGGTAGTCGAGCAATTTCTGCACGCCCAGCACCCCGTTGAACGCGTCCAACAAAGGTATCCATGATGATACGCGCGCCAGTGGCCTGACCAATACGGTCCACCATGTTGGCACGTTCTTCAGTGATCAGGCCATTAATTAGAATGACGTTGGTACTTTTGCCTTTGAGTATTTTGGCAATCTCGTCGATGTTTCCTGTTTGGAATGGCTTTGGCTCGATCACCGGGAGCGGTTTTGCATCGGCGGTTGTACGATTCCATGCGGTATCGGCAGGCAAAATAAGCGTCGCAACCTGGCCAGGCGGCGCCATTGACGCTTGTACAGCTTCCGCGCCATCGGCGGCGACGTCATCTGCTGACTGTGAGACCTTCACCCAGCCGGATACCGGTCGGGCCACTCCCTCGACATCGGAAGTGAGTGGTGCGTCATATTTTCGGTGGTATGTTGCGTGATCTCCGACGACGTTGACGATGGGCGTTCTGGCTTTTTTGGCGTTATGGAGGTTGGCAATGCCATTCCCAAGACCTGGGCCGAGGTGTGTCAGTGTTACTGCGGGCTTACGGATCATGCGACCGTAGCCATCGGCACAACCGGTCACGATGCCTTCGAACAAACCCAGCACACACCGCATATCCGGATTTGTATCGAGCGCTGCAACGAAGTGCATTTCGGATGTGCCGGGATTGGCAAAGCAGACGTTGACGTCGGCATCCACGAGGGTTTGGACCAGGGATTCTGCACCGCTGCGGTCTTTGTCGGACATGTCACACTCCAGGTTAATCACATACAAATCGACGTCGATTGCGCGCACGCCGAAGAGGCGCGTCATCATACATGGACTTGGTCTGTGGTTCACAGGGCTAGAATGTGGTTAGTCATGGTGTATGACCAAAGTACTTTTGAAAGACGGATACACGTTATAGGAAGTGGACATTTCGTACGTGCGGTCGATCTTCTAGAAGCTGGCTCCGCTCTATCTGCATGATTTGGTGGAATGGTTCCGGTTTGACCAACACGAGGATGGACGCAATAGCGATATGACGGAATACCTGATGGCAAGTGAGGAGGATGCTCACCTGCTCTCCGCCACAGCGATCATGGTGGTGATCAGCCATTTCCGTGTGTTTGTCATGTTCCCCCCTTTTTGGCTGTGACCACCCAAATTCTCATGTCACGTTCGTATTCTGCAGATCCAGTTGTGCCAGCCGACTACGTCGAAGACCACTATAGTCCGACGATTTCGAATGTGGCCAGTATTAACGGACCTGAACCCCCGTTCTCGAACTCACGCATTACGTGATGCTTGCGGTGGTCTGCAGAGGACTGCAAGATGCATCGAACAAACTAAAGCGCCATTCATGCCAGACATACTGAATACCATCGACAACATTCTTGAGCAGATCTGTGATCGTCAGTCACGCAGTATCGTGGATGATCTGGCGACACTGTTTGATCGTCTTGAAGTCAATGAAGATCCTCTGATTGCTAATGCCTTAGAAGAACAGATCTGGTCGGCCTGGTGTAACCATGCCGATGAAGACGCAGTCGACGCTATGAATGAAGTGTTGTTTCTGTTTGAGAAAGGGGATGGCGATCAGGCCGAAACTGTTCTGGATGATATGGTGCAACGATGGCCTGACTGGCCCGAAGTGTGGAACAAGCGGGCGACGCTGTACTTTCTTGACGATAGAGACGAGGACAGTCTGGATAGTATTGCCCAGACGTTGAGTCTGGAACCTCGACACTTTGGCGCGATCAGCGGCTTTGCGCAGATCTGCATGCGCCATGACCAGTACCGCGTCGCTC
This sequence comes from uncultured Gammaproteobacteria bacterium, assembly GCA_913049815.1. Lineage (GTDB taxonomy): Bacteria > Pseudomonadota > Gammaproteobacteria > Pseudomonadales > Azotimanducaceae > UBA7451. Next base: position 3,143 of record CAJWYI010000005.1, on the reverse strand, counting down.
TGATGGCGCTTGAAACTGCACTGTCGATTAGCCCTGGTATGTACCAGCTTCAGGAAACGGTCAAGTCACTTCGTGATCACGTGAATGTGGAACCAGGCACGGACGATCAAACGCTGCACTGAATGTAGAAGACAGTGGCTGATGATAGCCCACTCATCGGCAACGAGTCTGTCTGATTATTCGATTAACGTCGTACAACCGAGGTGTCCTGACGATTCGTGTGGGGTGGTAGTTCCGAGTGGCACATGGTGAGATAGCGTCGCCACTGAACGTGGTTACGTTCCCACTCGCGGTCATGGTTATCACCGGCGTATGCATGATATTTCAGTGGTGGTTCGAGTACCTCCGGCATTCGAGTCAGGACGCCTTAGATGGCACAGTGCACGAACGCCGCTGTTCGATCAACTGTGCCCGATACGCGGCCCCGCGAACTCAGAGTGGCGCACAGTTAGGGTTTATCGCGATTATGTCGATAGGCGAACTACGTTCTGGCCGGGCAAGGTGACATTCTTAGTGCGGACACTAGTTGGGTACGCGCTGTTGTTGTCTTGTGGTGGAGGGTGACGCGGTCCAAAGCGGCATTGGACACCAATCTCCTCTAGCTTCCGCTGCAACCAGCGTGCAGGGTACGAGGAGTGCTTGTGAACGCATCTGTACCCATCCGTTTCCTCCAAGCACGACTACGAACGCAGAGCCTTAGGTGTTGGGGCTCCAGCGCCCGATCAGTTTTCAATGAGATCGAAATGCTCTTCACCGAACACTGCGCGACCTATTGTATTGAAGTCGCCGAGAGGTGGATGTGTACTGCTGGTAAAATCATTCAGCGTGTCCTGACCCGCTGCGATGTTCTCTGCGGTATGTTGTTCATCGGGGAGATGCAAGCCTGCTGACAGTTCGTTGCGAACCCGGTGGATGAAGCCACCACCCAATTCAAAGACACCGCCGGTTTCGGTCGTCTCCTCATGCGACAGCCAGATGGCTAATTGAGCGAGGTATCTGGGGCCAATAGCGCTGGTCGCCTGTTCTTCATTGGTACCACCGGTCATGCGTGATAGAGAGTAGGGAGCGACTGCATTGGCGTTGATGTTCTGACCGCGACCTTCGAGTGCAACAGCCTTCATGAGACCCAGTACCGCAGCTTTGGCGGCGGCATAGTGCGAGAACCCAGGGCAGGCGTGCAGTCCAAACGGGGAGGAGGTAAACAGGATCCGCCCGAACTTTTGTTCCATCATGTGAGACCAGGCGGCGTAAGTGCAGGCGTAGCTACCATCCAGGTGCACCGACAACATGGTCTTCCAGCGTTCCTCGGTCATGTCACCCATCCGGGTCATGTAGGCAATACCAGCATTGTTGAGAAGAATATCAACCCGTCCCCATTCACGGATGGCACTGGCCACGACTTTGTCGCCATCAATCACAGAATCGTAGTTGGCAATAGCGGTTCCATTGGCACCAACAATTTCTGCGACGACGGCATCTGCCACCGCGCCGTCATTCCCCTGACCATCGACACTGCCACCCAGGTCGTTTACAACAACTTTCGCACCTCGGCGTGCGAATTCGTGTGCATAGGCGCGGCCGATCCCGTTACCGGCGCCAGTAACGACAACAACACGGCCTTCGAAAGTTAGGGTATCCATGGTGGCTCCATTTGATTAGTCGGAGGGATGGCAAAGTCTCGAATGTGTCCGAGAATGAGCGGCAAGACTAGCATGAAGCAGGTATACTTCGCGCTCATTGATGGCACCCTGAAACGTCCTTCGGCGAAGGGTGAAACAGAGATCTTTCCAGGTAGATTTGGGCGCGATATGACCGACCCCGCAGCTCCGATGAACTCGACCCAAGGCGCACGGTCAGCACCCCTCAGCGCAACATCAGACAACCCGGCCGATAGCGCGGACATCCATGCGGAAAAGATTCTGATTATGGATTTTGGCTCACAGTACACACAACTGATTGCACGTCGCATCCGCGAAATTGGTGTCTACTGTGAAATTCACCCCTGGGACTTAGCTGAGACTGACCTCTCGGATTTTGCCCCTTCCGGGATCATCCTGTCCGGTGGTCCTCAATCAGTCACGGAAGATGACACTTTAAGAGCACCGGATGCGGTATTTGAGGCTGATGTTCCCGTCCTAGGCATCTGTTATGGCATGCAGACGATGGCCCGGCAACTAGGAGGCGAAGTACACGGATCCAGTCGTCAGGAATTCGGCTATGCGCGGGTTCGCGTGAATGATAGTTCGCAGTTACTCCACGACCTTTCAGACGGGATCAAGGAAGGGGAAGCGGGTCTCGATGTCTGGATGAGCCATGGGGACAAGGTGACAGTGTTACCCCCCGGCTTTTCAGGCATGGCCAGTACTGATACGACCGAGTATGCCGCAATGGGAGATCTGGAAAGACATTTCTACGGCGTACAGTTTCATCCTGAGGTCAATGACACAACGCAGGGTACGGAAATCCTGACGAGATTCGTGAAGACGCTGTGCGGTTGCGCAGGGTTGTGGACCGCCGACAACATCATTGATGACATTATCCACTCTGTGCGTCATCAGGTCGGCGAGCAACATGTGATCCTGGGTTTGTCAGGTGGCGTGGATTCTTCGGTTGTGGCAGCACTTCTTTCCCGTGCGATTGGTGACCAGCTGACCTGTGTGTTTGTCGACAATGGTCTGCTCCGGCTCAATGAAGGGGACCAGGTGATGGAAATGCTGGGCCCCTCCTCGGACAATGTGTTCAGTCTGAACATCATTCGTGTAGATGCCAGCGATCGGTTTCTCTCGCGCCTCGAGACGGTGGATGATCCGGAACAAAAACGAAAGATCATCGGCAACACGTTTATCGAGATATTTGATGAGGAGTCGCTAAAGGTCGAGGGCGCGACCTTCCTCGCACAAGGCACGATCTATCCGGACGTCATCGAGTCAGCGGGAAACAGCAAGAGTCAGGCGCATGTCATCAAGTCGCACCACAATGTGGGCGGTCTGCCAGGTTACATGAAGCTCTCCCTGGTTGAGCCGTTGCGCGAACTGTTCAAAGATGAGGTTCGTCGCATTGGCATGGCGCTTGGATTGCCACAGGAGATGGTCCACAGGCACCCATTCCCGGGGCCCGGTCTTGGCGTGCGGATTCTGGGTGCG
>CAJWYI010000004.1 GCA_913049815.1 uncultured Gammaproteobacteria bacterium | reverse complement strand
GCTTCGGTCCAGTCCGACGAGCTTTTGCAAAATATCCGCGATTGGATATCGAGGATGGAGGACAGGGTCTCCGGATATGGTCACTCCGATACCGCAAAATGCATAACACGAGCACTAAGGGCTACACCAGGTTCTTCAGCGAGCGCTGGAGGGCAGTCGGAGTCCGGGACGGCAGCGACTTCCGCGTTGTCATTTTTGACGGCAGAAATCACTGCCTGGGCGCTGCCGAGTTGAATACTGCGTTGGGTCAAGAAACGATGGACGGTTGTGCGTTTGATCTGCAGGATGCCGAATGTCGTAACCTGGGTTCCAATCGTATCCTTTTTAACCGAACGCGAATTGGAGTGTCTTGAGGCCATACGGGTACATATCAGCATTTGTGTCCTGATTGTCACCTGATGGCTTGATGAGTGTTCCGCGCGAGGCAATCAGCAGGACATGGTCATTTGAGTCTGACAGGTTGATCGGCGATAGGGGGATGCGCTTCAGGCGATGATCGCATCGCAATTCCAACCGCCCGTCCCGCGAGCAATGCAACCCTCGAGTCGCCATCTGAAGGGCTTGAAGCTCTCGTAGATGGTGCGGTTGCTGAGTGCTTCGATGGAATAGCCAAATCCTCTTCTGCAAATTCAAGGCTCGGGGGTTGTGCAGCGTTATTGTGACTGGCAGTCACAAGACCGCGGTTCTCTCTCGACCCATCTCTGCAGCTAGAGACAAGCAGAATGAGAAGTATCAGACGAACAGCCTTTTGGTCATGTCCTACCTGAAACCTTGGTGCCATAAAAGGCTCCCGTTAAACATTTGTTGCGCCTGATGTGTGAGCTGTGAATCTCGGATAAAACCTGTCGATGTCCTGGGAGTTAATCGCTGTAATTACAATTGGTGGGAACAAGTCGCCGGGATGTCCTGTTCATTGCCTAAAACGAACAAAGGTGGTTTAGTGCTTCGCGGCGTGAAACTCAGGCGGAAAAAACCCATGAAGGTACTGATCACAGGTTCAGAAGGTGGTGTCGGTCAGGCAGTCGGAAAAGAGCTCCGGTCTGCGGGTCACCTGGTCTTCGGTTTTGACCGTGTGGCATCGGACGCTTGGACAGGGCATACGGTAGGTGACCTTGGGGATCGTAGGTCAGTCCGCAATGCTATAGAGGGCATGGATGCGGTGATACATCTTGCGGCAACACCTGATGAAGCTGATTTCATCGATGAACTCATTGAACCCAATGTTAGGGGGCTCTACCACGTGTGTGATGCCGCACGTCATCTCGGTGTCAGCAAGCTGGTCCTCGCGAGTTCGGTCCAGGTGGTGTCCGGCCATGACTGGTCGTCATTGGTTGGATTATCTGATGGTCCTCGTGTGATTAATCATTACGCACTCACCAAACTCTGGGCTGAGAATCTAGGCGAGATGTATGCGCGGGTTTACAACATGTCGATTGTTGCGGCGCGCCTGGGGTGGTTGCCACGTGCTCATTACCATGCCGAGGAATTGCTGGCCAGTCCTGTGGGTACTGATGTTTACCTTAGCCATACCGACGCTGGTCGTTTTTTTAGAGCTTGCATCGAAGCAGATCTTGCGCCGCCTCGTTTTGAAATACTGTTTGCTACGAGTAAATCCGGAGGCAAAACGAGAATTGATCTGTCACGAACTACAGAAGTAACAGGCTATGTGCCGCAGGATACATGGCCCGAGGGACAACCTTTTATCACATAGGTCGAACAACACCTAGGTTGACAAACACGCGCTCAATGCACCGGAGGAAATCGATGGACATCACTGAAATTACGGATCAATTGCAGTTTCCCGAAGGGCCTATTGCCATGCTTGATGGCAGTGTCATCCTGGTAGAAATCATGCGGGGCACATTGAGTCGCGTGATGCCGGATGGTGAAATTCAGGTCGTTGCAGAACCGGGCGGCGGTCCCAACGGCGCTGCGATGGGGCCCGATGGTCACTGTTACATCTGTAATAACGGAGGTTTCGAATGGAGCCGCAGTAGTCGAGGACTGATCTTTCCGGGCAACCAGGCGTCGGATTACACGACCGGTCGAATCGAGAAGATCAATGTTGAAACGGGTGTTGTTGAAAAGCTTTATACGGATTGTGACGGCGAACCCCTCAAAGGTCCAAACGATATCGTATTCGACAAGGAAGGTGGATTCTGGTTTACAGATCACGGAAAGAACCGTGCGAGGGATAGGGATCGCACGGGCGTCTACTATGCGACCGTTGATGGCCAACACATCGTAGAGGCTATCTTCCCCATGGAAGCGCCCAATGGTATTGGTCTGTCGCCTGACGAAAACACGCTCTATGTGGCCGAGACCCCAACTGGCAGACTTTGGGCGTATGCGCTTGCAGCACCTGGTGAGATTGATCGCAGCCAGCGTCCTTACATGATGGCACAGATCCCAGACCACCATATGTTTGACTCTCTTGCCGTGGACGCCGAGGGCAACGTCTGTGTGGCGACCTTGATCAATGGGGGTATCACTATTCACTCAGCAGATGGGGAATTCGCAAAACACATCTCGATGCCGGACGCATTGACCACCAATATCTGTTTTGGCGGTGAGGGTCTGAAGACTGCTTACATTACGTTGTCGACAACAGGCAAGCTGGTCTCCTGTGAATGGGAGACCCCGGGCCTCGCGTTGAATTTTCTGAATAAATAACGTTGGCATCGATAGCGCAAGGACTCGTGATCGGGGACTTGCTACACTTTTCGTTCCTGAGCGTCGCAAGAGAATACGCCATAGAGCATGTTGTTCCAGAATCTGACAGTGAGTTATCGCCAGCCGACAATGACGGTATTGGAGAGCGTTTGAAACAACGACGGGTCGGCGGAGCGCAAAACGTCGAGGTTTTGGATTCCCGGGCGCGTTGTCCGTGACATTGCTTTACTTTTTCGTTGGCTGGCTTGAAATTCCCGGTCTCCAGATGATAGCAGGGCCAATCCCCAGAGCAGGCACAACATGAACTCGAAAACGATCAAGACACTCTCTGGTGAAGTGAAAGGGATAGAAGAGAACGGCATTTCACGATTCCTCGGAATACCCTATGCCGAACCGCCCGTCGGTGACCTCCGCTGGCGCGCCCCGGTTCCGGTGACACCATGGAAGAAGACGCGGGATGCGACGAAGTTTGGATTCTCGGCGCCGCAGGCGCCTGTCGCAGGTCTCCAGAAACTCATCGGTATTTCTGGAAACCCAACGAATGAAGACTGTCTCTTCCTGAACGTGTGGACGCCAGGTACGGATGATCTCAAACGACCTGTGCTGTTTTGGATTCATGGCGGCGCGAACACACTGGGATCCGGGTCGCAACCTCGGATTGACGGCGAACATCTGGCGCGTCGTGGCGATACTGTGGTCGTTACCTTCAACTATCGTCTCGGTGCACTTGGATTCTTGCACGCACCGTCGTTGGGGGCGTCTGGCAATGAGGCGTTACTGGATCAGGTTGAGGCCCTCAAATGGGTGCGAGACAACATTGCCACTTTCGGTGGGGATCCTGAGAATGTGACGGTCTTTGGACAATCCGCGGGTGGTTTCAATATCGTCGCACTGATGGGGATGGAACAAGCGGCAGGGTTGTTTCACAAAGCAGTCCCTATGAGTGGATCGCTGGGTATGCACCGGACAGTGGCGGAAGCACGCGTGACAACAGATGCGTTGGCCCATTCGTTTGGGGGTGTCGAACACCTAAGAAGTGTCTCGTCTGACGATATTCTTCAATGGCAATTGGCGTCATCCTATGGATATGGCGCCGTGCATGACGGTGAGGTCATCAAAGCGCCGCTGGTAGATACCATTGGATCCGGCATATATACAAAGGGCATCCCGCTCATGATCGGTTCCTGTGAACATGAGTCCGCTTTGTGGACAGCGATGAATCCAGAGATGCAGGCAATGACCCGTGACGATTTTGAAAGTCGTTTGCGACATGTTCATGGGGAACGTGCCGAGGCCATGATACCGGCCTACGCTGAGGGTCGTTCGCCGGTGAACGCATGGACAGCGATCATGACAGACAACACATTTCGTATTCCGGCAATCCGAACGGCAGGTCTCCATCGTCAGCACACGCCTGATACCTGGATGTACCTGTTTGATCATCAGTCACCAGCCATGGAAGGACGACTCGGGAGTGTGCATTCACTGGATATTCCTTTTGTATTTGGAACGCTGACCGCTGAAGGCATGGATGAATTCTGTGGTCAAGGTGAGGAAGTAGAGTCTCTGTCGGCAGCGTTGATGGACTCTTACCTTCACTTTGCGCGTACCGGCAATCCGGGCCACGAGGGTATCCCGGCATGGCATCGTTACGATAGCTACAGAACGACCATGTGTTTTGGGTCAGAGCGGGGGATTCGTGCGCAGAACGATCCGATGTCGGCTGAACGGCAATCCTGGGGAGGAGATTAGCAGACGTGGTTTTTAGCAAGATTCATACGCGATCTAGGGCACCCAAACGAGCGAATAATTGAGCCATCCCCATGGACCGAGTAGGTGCTAAAGATTTGACTTGAGGTGCTTGTCGAAGCCTACCCGGTGGGCGTTGTCAGGCTGAACGATATCGCTGCAGCACTGCTAATGAACTGACGCGGTTCAGCATGATATAGAGCTCCTTTGTGTGCGGCGTTGCTGGCTCTTGTATCTCGAGGTGGTTACGCTTCGGCGCGCGAAAGGTCACTGGTACAAAGGGTTGGGTAGCCGCTGGATTCGGCAAATGCCTCATTGGCGCGCCAAACGCGCATCAGGTTGTCTCCTAATATCTTTCGAATGTCGGTTTTCGAATAGCCTCGATCAAGAAGACCCTGAATGAGATTGGGGAATGTTGACGCATCTTTGAGGCCATCAGGTAGGGTGTCGCCGACGCCATCATAGTCGGAGCCGATACCCACGTAGTCAATCCCTGCGAGCTCAACGACGCGATCGATATGGTCAAGTACATCATCGGTATCTGCGAAGGGATAAGGGTTTTCTGTACGCCATTGTTTCCTGAATGCCTGTAATGCTTCTGGGTCCATATTGTTTCCCTGTTCTCGCCGAAACCAAGCTTCAGCCGCTGATCTTTGGGAAGACCAGATGCGAGATTCCTCAAGAATGAAACCACTGCCAAAATTGATCTGTATCACACCACCATTATCTGCAAGCGCCTTGACCATCTCGTCGGTCATATTTCGATGGAATCCCGGGATGAAGTGACGCAATGATGAATGTGATGCGATGACCGGAGTAGTGGATAGTTCGAGGACCTGCCAAGCAGCCTTATCGGATAGGTGAGAGATATCAATCATGATTCCCTGACTATTGAGTTCAGGGACAAGCTCTTTGCCATAAGGGGAGAGTCCCTTCCAGCGTTGGTTCGTATCGTAGGATGAGTCTGAGATCTTATTGGATCGACCATGGGTGAGTGTGACGTATCGAATTCCGCGCTCACGGAAGTGCTTCACGCTTGCGAGGTCATCGCCAATAGGCCCACCATTCTCCATTCCCATGGGTAGTGAGACGAGTCCCTGGCGCTTTTGATGTATCAGATCCTGCGAACAGGTCGCGATTGCAAAATCTGATGGTGCCCTCGCCACGATGCCTTCCACGAGATCGATCAGTTCATTGGCCAAGTCGCCAGCTCGCCCCTCCTGATCGACGCCTGCAGGAATATAGATCGACATGAATGCACCATTGAGGTGGCCTTTGCGAGCTCTAGGCAGGTCGAAGTCACCTCCCTCGGTCGCTTGGGTAACGTCGACCTCTGGATTCCTGTAGACCCGATACGGGACATCAATGTGGGTATCCACGATCAAGGATTCCTCGGCAATCTTCATTGCGCGTTGTGACAAGCCTGAACCCACATCGATCGACGAGCAAGACATCAGCAGTGCGGAGGTGGCCAGTGCGACAAGGCAGATAGGTATGAAGGGGGCAAAAGGTTTCCTAGAATTTTTCATAGGGGGTGACCTGATGGAACACGGCAGTCCTGATGTTTATTGCTATGATACCGTTAGTGACATCGTTCTGCTTTGAGAAGATCCTAGGGGGAGAGCCATGAGTGAATCGTTGAGCCAACAGCCGGTCCGTATCTCGGAATTTGCTAGGGAGAGGGGCCTAGAGCCGTACCTGTTGCAACTTGAGATGGATGGACTTGCGGTTGTACCACCTGACGTGCACGGTGTATCGATGGATCGCATCGATAAGTTGACGGAGTGTCTTTTGGCTCGCGCTAAGGAACTTACAGGGTGTGATTTTGACCTGGACCAGGGACCACTTCAGCCGCTGTCTTTTCCTAAGGCGACCGCGCCTTCGCTGACCGCAGAGGATCCTGCGCCCAGTCAGTTTCTGATTCAGCAGTTGGGCAGTCTGCACCGGGTATTTCGTGATCTGGCGGTCAATCCCGTAGCAGTTGAGTTAATCCGATCGATGATTGGGCGTCAGGTGACACGATTCTCTAGCCATAATTCGTTCGTGAAGTGGCAGGGCGAGCACGGCTACGGTCCGTCACTGGGTCTGCATGCGGATCAGAATGCCATGCCGTTACCCTGGGGACGTTCGGCACTCACGGCGAATACCAACTGGTGTCTGACAGACTACACCAAGGAAGGCGGTGCGCTGGCTTATGTACCAGGCTCACATCGTTTTGGCTCGCGGCCCGCGTTTCCTGCAGCCGTCAGCCAGGCACGAGCGGTGGAAGCACCACGTGGTTCGGTCATCGTTTTTCATGGAGCGACCTGGCATGGTGCATACCCGAAGCTGACACCTGGTATGCGCATCTCGATTGCCAACTACTATCGTCATCAGATGGTGACCAGTCAGGAGGATATTCAGAATCACTTCGACCGAGCACTGGCAGATGACTGTACGGACCCCGCCTTGTTCCGGGAGCTGGCCGGATTCAGCGACACGTTTCCCTATCAGAGACAGAACCAGCGGGTCCCAACCATCGCGTAGGATCTGCTGAGTGCGATCAGCGCCTGGGCGGCAGGTCTGCGAAATCTCCTGCTCGCTGCTCACGGTTTGCGGTTATCGCCTCAGCCATCTCGTCAGGCTGTAACATGCTCGCGTTCCAGATCGATATGTAGTCGAGGCCGTCTGCTGTGCTGTGATCGCGCGCATAGTTGATCATCTGTTTACAGCCATAGACTGCGAGGGGTGCTTTGGAAGCGATATCAGCCGCTACCTCCATGACCCCTTTGATCAGACTGTCATGGTCCGGAAAGACCCGATTCACGAGTCCGACTGACATCGCCTCGCTGGCTGACATGCGTCGGCCGGTGTAAGCCAGTTCTCTTACGATACCCTCAGGAATCAGTTTCACCAGCCTTGGGAACGTACCGACATCAGCGGTCATGCCAATTTTGACTTCAAAGACTGTGAAGTAGGCATCTTCAGAGGCATAGCGAATATCGCAAGCGGTAGCAAAGTCTACGCCGCCGCCAATACAACCTCCCTGAATGGCGACCAGGACGGGGATCCTGCAGGTTTCCAGGCAGCTGAAGGTGGACTGCATACGCCTGACGTTGTCGTAAAAGGCAGCACCGCGTGTCCTGCGTTGTTTGGGATCGGATTTTGCCGCCTGCCGGTCGCCCGCGCCGACTTCGCCACTACCAATAGAACTGATGTCCAGACCTGAAGAAAAGTGGGGTCCGGTTGAAGAAATAACAATGACCCGCGCTCGTGCGCCATTGTCGATGTCGTCGATAATTTCAGGTAGTTCATCCCAGAATACTGCATTCATGCTGTTGCGTTTTTCAGGACGAATTAGGCGGATATGTGCGATCTGATCGTCGATGGATACATCAAAGCATTGGTGGGCCATGAGTCTCTCGCTAAAAAAAATGGCTGCGGCGGCATAGTCGCGATGTCGGACGCGATGGTCAAGCGCTGTCCACGTGAAATCCTAACTCTGGTATGCTCCGGCGCGAATAAACGGCCAAGATTGCGGGTTTACCGGACCATCGGGGTTGGCGAACGACATCAGCGACACTTACTGGCACCATTACGCTTGGATAAGGCTGGATAACCACGGGATTCTAATGGTCGTGACGACGGCTCGGACCCAATCACGCTAGAAAGGATAATTATGAAACTCTATCACTGCAAAGACGCCCGTTCACTCCGACCGTTGTGGTGTCTCGAGGAGATGGGAATCGACTATGAGTTGATCAATATGGAGTTTCCTCCCCGTTTTAACTACGAAGGTTATTTGGATATCAACCCGTTGGGCACGGTTCCGGCGTTCACCGATGGTGAGGTCACCATGACGGAGTCATCTGGAATTTGTCATTACCTGGTCGAAAAATATGGCCCGACGGATCTGTCGGTGAAACCTGATGAGCCAGGCTACGGTGACTATCTGAACTGGACCTATCGTAGTGATGCAACGCTGACGTTCCCCCAGACACTGGTGCTCCGATACTCGCGCTTGGAACCTGAAGAGACTAGATTGCCCCAGGTCGTTGATGACTACTCGCGATGGTACCTGTCGCGACTACGCAGCGTTGAAACTGCCATCGAAGACAAACATTTTCTGGTTGCTGATCGCTTCACCATTGCCGATATTACCGTTGCATATGCACTCTTTCTGGGTACATCACTGGGACTTGATGAACGTTACAAGCCTAACTGTAAACGTTACCTCGCGGAAATGATGGAGCGTCCCGCTTTCAAGTCTTCCCGAGAAAAACAGAACGACTGACGCGTTTCTCAGTTTATTTTAACCCGGCCTTTACCCGATTAGGAGAACGACATGGCAGGAACAGAAGCCACCCTTTATGAAGTGAAAGATGGTGCTGCGTGGATCACGCTGAACAGACCAGAAAATCGTAATGCGTTATCAGCGGTGCTGGTTAACGAACTCTATGAACACCTTAAGGAAGCCAACGAAGATACAGAGGCGCGATGTATTATAATTACCGGTACGGGCCCGGCGTTCTGTGCCGGTGCCGACCTAAAGAGCCCTCCAGGCCAATCCATCGAAGGGACAAAACGAAGTGTTCCCTACCCAGATGTCTTGACGACCATTCAGGACAGCCCCAAGCCAGTGATCGCGGCCGTTAATGGCGCGGCATTTGCGGGTGGCCTTGGTCTTGTTGGTGCATCTGACATTGTGATCACGGCAGAAGACGTGCAGTTCAGTTTCAGTGAGGTTCGTATCGGCGTGATTCCCGCAGTAATCTCCGTCGTGTGCCTGCCAAAGTTGGGCGTCCATCACGGGATGAAGCTGTTTGTGACTGGGGAGCGTTTCACCGGTGCCCAGGCCGTGGACATGGGCTTTGCACATCGCGCGGTACCCGGGGACAAACTGATAGCCGCTGTAAACGAGGAGATCGACATGATCCGTCGTGGTGGCCCCAACGCGGTGGTTGAGTGTAAAAAACTGGTTCGTCAGGTATCGGCCCTTTCTCGCGAAGAAGGATTCGCACTAACCACAGAATGGAGTGGTCGGATGTTCCGCTCCGAAGAGGGTGCTGAAGGTATGGCGGCTTTCCGTGAAAAACGTGATGCATCCTGGATCAAGAGCTAACGGGATAGCAATGGTGTGATGTGGCTCGCGCGAGATGGCGCGAGCGAGGGATATGAAGAAACGGAATTTGAAGTTGGGAGATGTTTGATGGTTGAGGTATTGCGGGTAGCAAATTGCTCTGGTTTTTATGGCGATCGTCTGGATGCTGCAAAGGAGATGATCGACGGTGGTCCTGTGGATGTATTGACAGGAGACTATCTCGCGGAACTCACGATGACGATCCTCTACAACCAGCGACAGTCTAGGAATACAGGTTACGTTGGGACGTTCCTGAAGCAGGTCAAAGCGGTTGCAGAACACTGTGTCGCGAACAGCATCAAGATCGTGTCCAATGCGGGCGGCCTCAATCCGCAAGGTATGGCGGAGGAAGTTGAGAAGATCTACGAGGAGTTGGGTATCACGGCCAAGGTAGCCTATATCGATGGTGACGATATTGTTCCAGACTTGGAGTATCTTCAAGCAGGCGGTGAGACCTTTACAAATATTGATACCGGCCAGGATCTCGCCGCCGCGGATGTGGTCACTGCAAACACCTATTTCGGAGCTTGGGGCATTAAGGAGGCACTCGACAACGGTGCAGACATTGTGATCTGCCCTCGCGTGACAGATGCCGCTGTCGTTATTGGCCCTGCTGCTTGGAAATTCAATTGGGCGCGTGACGACTACGACGCGCTTGCGGGTGCGCTTGCTGCCGGTCATATCATCGAGTGTGGTGCACAATGTTGCGGTGGCAACTATGCTTTCTTCGAAGAGGTTCCTAGCTATCGAGACGTTGGTTATCCAATTGCCGAAATTGAAGCGGATGGAAGCTTCACAGTGACCAAACATCCGGGAACCGGGGGGCTGGTCTCTGTCGGTACGATCAGTGCTCAGCTGCTGTATGAGATCTCCACGCCCGCATACTACAACCCCGATGTCGTTGCCCACTTTGACACGCTGAAAATCGAGCAGGTGGGTGACGATCGCGTGCGTGTATCCGGGACACGCGGGAGTAACCCGCCGCCGACTCACAAGGTGTGTGTGAATACCCGGGGACCCTATAAGCAGAGCACTGAAGTACTGCTGACCGGACTCGACATAGAGAAGAAAGCCGAGATATACCTTGATGCAATCCTGCACAATATTGGTGGGCGTGAACAGTTTGATGATGTAGATGTACAACTGATACGCAGTGATCATGAAGATCCTGACACGAACGAGGTGGCGCATGCTGCGCTCCGAATTACTTTTGTCGCGAGTGATCCCTCGAAGCTGGGTCGACTACTACAGGCAAAAATGACTGAGCTCGGCCTTGCGAACATTCCCGGGAACACGGGTCGGGGTGGTGGTGGCTACTCTGGCAATCAAGTGCTCGTGCACTGGCCGTGCTTTATTGATTCAAAGAAGGTTGTGGAGCGCGTCCATATGGATGGTGCGATGACAGAAATACAACCGACACAACAACTGGATCTGCCCGAGATGTTCTATCAACAAGTGCCCGTTGATATCCCCTCAGCACCGCGCGGAGCTACGAAAAAAGTGCCGTTTGGCAGACTGTTCGGTACCCGATCAGGCGACAAAGGGGGTGCTGCGAACTGTGGCGTTTGGGCGAAATCTGATGAAGCGTATGGTTTTCTTCATGAATTCCTGACGGTTGATCGTTTCAAGACACTGCTGCCTGACTTCGGTGCCTATGAGGTTGAACGCTACGAACTACCCAATATGCTGGCGTTGAACTTTGTGATCAGAGGGGTGCTTGGAGGTGGCGTGTCGTCCAACCACCGTATCGACAAGCAAGCTAAATCATTGGGGGAATACCTGCGTGCCAAACACGTTGAGATACCTGAGTCTCTGTTGGCGTAATGTGCCGTGCGATCGGCAGTGAGGACCGTGAACGCGTGGTCAGTTGATGCTGGTCACTCCGCCATCACAGGGAACGGTGACACCCGTGATGAAACCACCCGCTTTTGATGACAGGTAGATTACGAGGCCCGCAACATCCTCCATCGCGCCGCCACGCTTCATGGGCTGGGAAGCCATGACCTGTGCTTCGGCATCTTTACTGGTAAAGAGAGGAGCTGTCATTTTCGATTTGAACAGCCCAGGAGCGATCACGTTGACGTTGATACAGTCACTCATCAGATCACTGGCGAGCTGTTGGCTCAGTTGCCCAAGACCTGCCTTGGCTGCGACGTAGGAGTAGTTTCTGAGGTTACTAGGGCGTATGCCATTGACGGATGTGACGTTTATGATCGATGCACGGTTATCAGGCGATGCGGCAGCCCTGATGAGAGGTAGGAGTTGTTGAGTCAGAAAAAACGGACTTTTGACGTCCAGATCCATGACCTTGTCCCAGGCTTTCTCGTGAAATGCATCAATATCCTCGCTCCAGGTTACCCCCGCGTTGTTCACTAGGATATGGAGCTTGTCCTCCCTAGTATTGATGTCTTGAGCCAGAGTTTTGCAGCCATCGATGGTCGACAAATCTGATGGGATGGCAACGCAAAAACCATGAGGGGATAGCTGCGCCTCGGTTTCTTCACAGGCTTCAGCCTTCCGAGAGGCCACGTAAACTCGCGCCCCCGCTTTGACCAGGCCCTCAGCGATCATGAATCCGATACCCCGGGTTCCACCCGTGACAAGGGCAACTTTGCCGCGAACATCAAAGAGATATTGGTAAAAGTCAGTGGATGCTGTCGTCATTTGAACTCCTTAGGACGGTTTTCACTGGCTGAGCGCACTTTTGGGGCAGCAGTATATCAAGCGACCTGCAGAACGGGGCATAAATGCAGGGGGTTGCAGAAGTTTCGAAAAAGTGTTGGCAAGTTGTGATTTTTACTTAATGTTATTGTCGACACTTGGAACAACAGAGGTACAATGCAATTGGATCTATAAGTGGAAATTTAGGGGGGGGCCCAATGTTGAAGCGCGCTTTGATCGGTAGCGGTGCATTTTTATTGCTGATGACTAATGCCTTGTCGACTGTCGCACAAGTCGAGATGGACGAAATCATCGTTTTCGCACAAAAGAAGGAACAAACGCTTCAGGAAGTTCCAATTGCTGTCACGGTAGTTGATGCGCAAACGATTACTGAGGCGAACATTAGCGACATCATAGATTTGCAAACGGTCGTACCTACGCTGAGGGTGACCCAGTTGCAAACGAGCGGTAACACAAATCTTCTGATTCGTGGTTTTGGAAACGGTGCCAACAATGCTGGAATCGAGCCATCGGTTGGATTCTTTATCGACGGAGTGTACCGGTCTAGAGCAGCAGCAGCGTTGGGAGACTTGCCGAATCTTGAGCAGGTCGAGATCCTGCGTGGCCCTCAGAGCACGTTGTTTGGAAAGAACGCCTCTGCAGGAGTTGTGAATGTTGTTACCAGAGCTCCTGATCCTGTTGATCTAGAGGGTCAGACACGGACGAATTTTTCAATCACTGCGGGCAGCGACGCTCTTACACAGTTCCGTTCGCACATCGAAGTGGGCTTGACGGAAGACATTGCGGTTGCGCTCTCGGGCTTTAGCAATTCAAAAGACGGCTATTTCTATAATCGAGAGCTGGGTACTTCGATAAACGAAAGAGATCGATTTGGGCTTCGATTGGACATCGGTTTTGTTCCGAATGAAATTAGCAAGTATCGACTCACAGTCGATATGGATGAGGCAAGTGAGGCTTGTTGCGGCGTGGTCAATCTCGTCAATGGACCGACCTCGGCTGCGATAGCCGCGGCTGGAGGAACCTTATTGCCAGAAGATGCATTTGACCGATCGGGTTTCTTTGACTTTGATCCAAGCAATGAAATCGAGAACAAAGGTATATCTCTCGCGGCGGAATTTGATCTTGGTCCTGATATGAAGCTTACGTCGATAAATGCCTTTCGAGATCACTCCCGATTTGAAGATGCCGACGTGGATTTTACGAGCGCGCAACTAGTGGATCGAAATACCGTTAGAACGGGTCTCGAAACGTTGACCTCTGAGTTTCGCCTCAAGGGACGTATCAATGATCTCGACTGGATGGCTGGCCTTTATTATTTTAATGAAGAGGTCGCTTATGATACTTCTCTAATTTGGGGACCTGGTATGCGTCCCTATGTTAATGCGGCGTCGCAGGGTGGACTTATAGCCACAGAGCAAGCTTTAGCCCCAACGCTTGGTATTCCTGCCGGAACCTTCTTTGCGGCCGGTCAAGGCGACAACATTTTGGCAGGTCAGGACGATACAACGATTTCAGTGTTTGCCCATGGTGATTACCAGTTTAGCGATCAATGGATGCTGACAGCGGGAGTGAATTTAACCAATGTTGAAAAAGATGCGTTCCTGAATATGACAAACGATAATCTTTTTTCGCAGCTGGATTTTGTCCAGATTGGTTTTGCGCAAGCATTTCAGGGCATTACAGGGCTTGCTCCAACAGCAGCAAATCTTGCCGCTGCACCAGATGCCGCGCTGGCATCCGCGACTTCTATAAGCACTACTGCTTGTTCTGCAGCTAACCCGCCGCCAGCGTGTAACCAATTACTCGGCTTCCAAGCGTTGCAATTTCTGCCCGCTGTGGTTGCATTCCCAAACTCAGTAGAAAGTGGAACATCTAGTGATTCACAAACTACATGGATATTGCGATTGTCCTATGCTTGGACAGACAGTATTAACTTCTACGGTAGCACCTCTACTGGTTTTAAAGCGACTTCTTGGAATCTCAGCAGAAACTCAAGACCTATCGCATCAGATATAGCGGCTTTGACGGCGTCTGGAGAGATTGTACCGAATACCAACCCTCTAACACGGTTTGCGGATCCTGAAGAGTCGACCGTCGTCGAATTTGGCATGAAGGGTTCGTGGGGGAGGAACTTTTTAAACATAGCGGTTTTTAACCAAGAAATTGAAGGCTTCCAGTCTAATTTGTTCCTAGGAACTGGGTTTGCATTAGTCAATGCGGGCACGCAGACAAACAGGGGCATTGAAGTGGACTCTTTATGGTCACCTTCGTCTAATTTTACTATGTCTTTCTCCGGAATTTGGATGGACCCGGAGTACGACTCCTTCCCTCTGGGTAACGGCCCTGCAGGTCCGGTAGATCTAAGTGGCACTAAGCCTGCAGGAATCCATGACTTAAGCTTAAGTTTGTCGGCGACCTATTTGTTTGACCTGAGTGAAAGTTGGACAGGCTCCGTGAGGGCAAACTACCTTTACGAAAATAATATCCAAGTAGTGGAAAATGTTAGTTCTGAGGTTGCTTCAAGAAAAGTGAGCACCCTGAACGGTAGCGTCACATTGAATTACCAGAGCGATATTGAGATCAGCCTGTGGGGCCGCAACATCAATGGAGACGACTACTTATTGAGTGCGTTCCCCTCTGTGGCGCAGTCAGGTAGTTTCAGCGGTTACCCTAATCAACCGTATACTTGGGGTCTTACGGTCCGGACATCACTCGACTAATTTTTCAGGATAAGTAAAAAGGGGGGTAGCCCCCCCTTTTTACTTGCCTCGTTGCGTGTAGGCTGGACCCAAAGTACATGAAGTTAGCCCGAAGTAAGGAACTGCTATGTCACATGATCTTGTGATCAGAGAAGGACTGATCGTTGACGGTAGTGGCAGTGAACCGTACATCGGTGACGTCGCAATTGACGACGGGTTTATTAGTGCCGTTGGTAGCGTTGAAGGAAGCGGTGGAGAAGAGATTCAGGCTGATGGTGCAGCGATCTCACCCGGTTTTATCGACCTACATACCCATCTCGATGCGCAGATTGGTTGGGACCCGTATCTGACACCCAGCTCCTGGCATGGTGTGACGACGGCGCTGCTGGGTAACTGCGCGGTGACGTTTGCGCCGTGCAAACCGGCGGATCGGGAGTTCCTGGCAGAGATGATGGAAACCGTTGAGGACATTCCACGTGAGGCGATCCTCTCTGGGTTGCCCTGGGACTGGCAATCCTATGGTGAGTATCTGGATTCCATCGAGAAATTGGATCCTGCAATCAATGTCGCTGGTATGGTCGGCCATGCGGCCATTCGATACTACGTCATGGGGGCTCGTGGTATTGACGAGAATCCGAATGCCGAGGAGATGACTGAAATTGCGCGGATTGCAGGAGAGTCGGTCCGTGACGGAGCCATTGGTTTTTCAACGAATCGGTTGCCAGGCCATCGGCTTCCAGATGGTCGTGCGATCCCGGGGACTTACGCGAGTCCGGAAGAATTGGTGGCGATCGCGAAAAAGGTTGGTCAGTACAATGGGCTGATGCAGACGGTCCCCTGGTATGACGCCAAGGCGATTTTGAGCGATCTTGAGTATCTTGGGCTGGAGGCGGATGCCGGCAAGCTACGGGTACTGTTTAGCGTTGTCGAGACAGCGAGTTTTGGTTTCGATGACCCACATCAGATTGTTGAAGACCACCGAGCACAAGGTCACGAAATCTACGGAGTCACCGTTCCGAGGCCGGGGGGCTTCGTATCTAACCTTAAAACTAATCTGATGTTCCCAGCCTTCAAAGCACTGAGGGCCCTGCCAATCGCTGAACGCCTGCAAGCGATTCAGTCTGACGAGTTTCGTCAGCAGTTGATAGATGCAGCGCGAGCCGATCCTGGGAGCGAGCGATATGCGAAGTCGCTGCGTTACATGGGTGCAGGTGACGAACGTCCTACGTATACAAGAGATCGATCGGACAATCTGGCGAAAATGGCGGCCGATGTCGGTGAGCACCCGGCGGAAACCTGGTTGCGCGTCATGCTAGAGACAAAGGGCGCAGCTTCATTTCATGTTCCATTCTTCAACATGAACTTCGAGGAAGTCGAGAAACTCATGGACCGGGATTGGGTTGTTCCAGGCCTCGGCGATGCTGGTGCTCACGTGGGTCAGATCATGGACTCAGGTTGGCCATCTTTCCTGCTGGCACATTGGGTGCGAGATGAACAACGCCTCAGCCTTTCGCAGGCTGTTCACCGAATGACTGCGCGGGCGGCGAAGGTGCTCGGGCTGAATGATCGTGGACTGTTAAGTCCCGGGTACAAGGCAGACATCAATGTCTTTGATCCGTCCGCTGTCGAAGAGCGAGTTCCGACCGTTGAGACGGATTTCCCACACGATAACTCACGTCTTGTGCAGCGTGCTGTCGGCTACAAGGCGACACTGGTTAATGGACAAGTGATTCTGCGCGATGATGAACATACAGGCGCGCGCGCGGGTCAGATTATCAGAAGTCAGTGCTAGTAAGGACGGCATTAGGCTCTAAGAGATCCTTGATAAGGGGACAAAGGTCCTCTTTGAAGACGCGATGGGGCAGTTAGGATAGTTGTGTCACCATTGTTTTGCGAGGGTCGAGCGCATCCCTTACAGCCTCACCGATGAAGATCAACAGTGTCAGCATCAGACCCAGCGTCACAAAACCCGTCAGTCCTAGCCATGGAGCATGCAGGTTAGCTTTGCCTTGCGCGAGTAGTTCACCCAGCGACGGCGAGTCTGCCGGTAGACCAAAACCTAGGAAGTCGAGTGCAGTCAAGGTTGTGACCGCACCACTTAAGATGAATGGAACATAGGTCAGTGTTGCTACCATGGCGTTGGGCAGCACGTGACCCATCAAGATTGACTGATTTGAGACACCCAGCGCGCGAGCCGCGCGAACATATTCAAAATTTCGTGCACGCAGTACTTCTGCACGCACGACGCCCACCAGTGGCATCCAGCTGAAAAGGACCAGAATCCCGAGCAACCAGAAGACGTTTGGCTGGACAATGCTCGCAAGGATAATGAGGATCAGCAAGATGGGTAATCCTGCCCAGATTTCAACAAGACGTTGTCCAAATAGATCCACCAGGCCGCCAAAGTAGCCCTGCACCGCGCCGACGGTGATACCGATGATGGATGACAGGATCGTCAGAGTGATACCGAAGATGACCGACAATCTGAATCCATAGATCAGACGTGCGAGCGTGTCTTTGCCGGTATCGTCAGTCCCGAGCCAGTGAACGGTAGACGGCGGCGCTGGAGCCGCTTCTTCCAGGTACAGGTCGGCAGCATTGTAGGTGTAAGGGATAGGTGGCCATATGGCCCATCCGCCTGAATCCCTAATGAGTTCCATGATATACGGGTCTGTGTAGTCCGCTTCGATGTTGAGTTCACCACCCAGATCAATTTCAGTGTAAGAGAACAACACTGGCATCCACAGCTCACCACTGTGGTGTACGAGAATCGGCTTGTTGTTGGCCAGAAACTCGGCGAACAGCGAGAGCACAAACAGCACGAGGAAAATCCACAGCGAATAATAGCCTCTGCGGTTTGCCTTGAACTGTGCAAGACGCCTTTCAGACATCGGTGTCATCTAGTCGCCTCGTGTTTCGAAATCGATCCGTGGATCGACGAGTACATAAGTGAGATCCCCCACCAGATGCATGATCAATCCGATGAGGGTAAAGCAGAAAACGGTCCCAAATAGGATTGGGTAATCGCGCTTGATGATGGCCTCGTAGGAGAGGAGCCCCATGCCGTCGAGTGAAAAGATCACCTCTATAAGAACTGATCCGGTGAAGAAGATACTGACGAATGCTGCTGGGAAACCCGCTATCACGATGAGCATCGCGTTGCGGAAAACGTGGCTATAAAGTACGCGACGTTCGGTCAATCCCTTGGAGCGGGCAGTCAGTACAAATTGTTTGTTGATCTCTTCAAGAAACGAATTCTTGGTGAGCATAGTCAACGTCGCGAAACCACCAATGGTCAGCGCTGTAACGGGCAGCGCCAGATGCCAGAAGTAATCCAGAATTTTGTCTGGCCAACTGAGCTCGTCCCAGTTGTCTGAGACGAGTCCGCGGAGGGGAAAAATATCGAAGTAGTTGCCACCGGCGAAGACAACAATCAAGAGAACAGCGAATAAGAAACCAGGGATGGCATAGCCGACAAAAATGATTGAACTCGTCCAGAGATCAAAGCGTGTGCCGTCCCGCACCGCTTTTGCTATTCCGAGGGGAATGGAAATACCGTAGACAATGAGCAAGGACCAGAGTCCCAGCGAGATGGATACAGGAATACGTTCCAGGACGAGGTCAAGCACTGGGCGGTCCTGGAAAAAGCTCATGCCAAAATCGAACTGCAGATAGTTGACAACCATGTCAAAGAAGCGCTCGTGGGCCGGCTTGTCAAAGCCAAACTGCTTCTCAAGGTCAGCGATCAGTTCAGGATCGAGCCCGTAAGTACCGCTAATGTCTGCCTCCGAAGCCGCGGCATTGCTGCTTACGCCGGAATCACCGCCTCCGCTGATCCCTGATGTTGTCGAGATGTTACCCGTCGTCACCTGAGCGATGATCTGCTCAATCGGACCACCGGGGGCGAACTGCACGATGACAAAGTTGATCAGGATAATACCGAACAGCGTAGGTACGATCAGCGCCATTCGCTTTAGAATGTACTTACCCATTCCGCTGTGGAACTCCCCCTAGGTTGGTCGTATGTCTTGATCTTGTTCTACTGACATACGAGGCCTTTTGACCTTTGCCGAATCATAGCGCCGCGGCGGGCGGTACGCGAACCTTTGCTGGCGATCCTGGGCGCAGGGTAGATCTCAGAAGTGCTTATTTAACCAGGCGACACACTTAGACCAGGCGTCTCGTCCAGATTCCTCGCGATAGCTCGGTCGCATGCTGTTCATGAAGGCATGGCCCGCATCTGAATAGCTGTGAAACTCATGGACTTTGTCGTGTTTGACCAATTCTGCATCAATGGAGGCGACATCCTTAGGAGACGGGTTGGTGTCTTCACCGCCAAACAAGCCAAGAATAGGGCAACCAATTTCACTGGTACGCGAAAAAGGCGTGGGGTTGTCACCCCAGGGTTTCATGATGTTCCCCCCGTAGAATACGACAGCGCATTTCATACTATGATCGGAAGCGGCTTGTAGGTAAGCGATCCTGCCACCCATACAGAATCCAATGACTGCGATCTGTTGGGCGCCTCTGGCTTCGAGCAGCATACGAGCCGACCTGAGGTCAGTGAGCACTTCATCGTCCTGGAGGTTTGCCATTTTCTCAAGACCTGTCGAGCCATCATCCGGTTGCCGGTGGTAGAGGTCAGGGGTGATGGACTGGAGCCCCGCGTCTGCGGTCCAGCCAGCCAGTTCCTGCATGGACTCATCAATCCCTGGGGCATGCATTGCGATGATTACGCCGTTCTGACCATGTTCTCCTGTCGCGAAGCATTGCATAGAATTGCCCGAGACGTCGGTTGTCAGCCATTCACTCATGACTCGATGACCTCCAGTTCTGGCAGACCAACACCTTTTCGGTGCACGTTGTGATAGTGCTGCAATGCCGGTTCATTTCGGCCAAACCAATAGTGGGTCTGGGCACCAGAGCTCGCACCCAACTGGGTCAGCTCTGCCATGGCGTAGTCCTCGTCAACTACGATCTCATTGAAACCAACGAATCGGCTTTCCGGTTCATGATTTTCACCGGTTTCCTCACGTTGTTTCTCGAGGTAGTTCACCATCTCCGGGTTAGCATAGTAGCGGTGATGTGTTTTCGACTTCCCAGGATCTTTCGGATCAGGATACATGCGAAGCAGATCCAGACCGATCGCGTCAACGAGGAAGATCGTATTCGGGTAAATGAAGTAGACGTTCAGGGTCATGTACCGATACGGCCAATCTTCCTCAGGCATGTGTTCGACAATCTGATCAAAGTTGGTCTTGGACGCAAACACCATACGGTAATTGTTATCGAAGGCTTGGCTGGTTTGCAGATTGCCGTAAATCTGAGGTGCCAGCGTCCCCTTGTGCAGAAAATCAAAGTGATAGTTTTCGCCGAAGGTATCGATGGCCAGCTTCCAGTTTATGTTGGCCTCAAGGGTCTGCTCTTCGACGTAGGGGTGCGACGCGATGTCCCAATTCTCGATTTCTATGCCGAGGCCACCCATTGCAGCATCCACGTTGATGGGATCGCCGTCGGGTGTTGGTCGCACCCACAACATGCCGTACTTTTCCTCTGCGGGTAGCGCGACGAGGCCATGGTGACCCTTATCGATGCATCCAAACCGTTCTTCTTTTGTCACCGAGATCAGATCGCCTGTATTGCGGTAGGTCCAGGAGTGAAATGGACAGCTGAAATTCGCTTTGCGACCACGCCCATCGGCAATCACTTGTACGCCCCGGTGGCGACACACATTCAGGAACGCACGGAATCGCCCGTCGCTGTCCCGTGTCATGAGAATGGGGACACCAGTTTCGCTGGTTGCTATATAGGTGTTGTTCTCAGGCAGGTCCGGTGAAAGTCCAAGGAGGAGGGCTTCCTTCTTGAAGAATTGATCGAGTTCTTTCTGCAGTAGGTCGGTGCAGGTGAAGGTGTCTACCGGTGCGCGCATCATACCTTTTGCGTAAGCAGTAGAGTCCCCTTTCAGGTGATCTCGTAGTTCCTTGATGATTCGTAACTGTTCATCGCGCAACATTGGCCGTTCTCCGATGTGACTCTGGCTCTTGAGGATGAAACTTACCGGTTGGGACTTCCCCGGGCAACTGTCAAAGACGCGAGAAATCACCCACTTGGATTCTGTTGCTCCTATTATTCAGAACAGGTGTGGCACATAAAAATGAGCTGCGGAAAATCTACAAGGATCAGATGGCAGGTGAGTGGCAGGCCTGTAAGACGTCGTTGCACAAGAATTCATTTGCCGCGCTTGCGGAACTCTGCCGCGGCAAAGGGTTTATTATGACAACACTGGAGGCGGTGGGATCTGTCATCAGAGATGCGCTGGACCATGATGGTCCGACGATAGTGGAGGTCATGACCGACGCTCAACTCGTCTGATGTCCCAAAGTTCATCCGGCACGTGAATGAACGTAAGCCGTAAACGCTTGGGCGTGCTTGGCGTCTACAGGATGTCGTTGGGTTACTTTCGTTTGCCACCCATCAAAGTTAAATGCAGCAAGACGCGCGTCGCCATAAATGTCTGTGTCGACGATCGTCTCGAAAACCCGATCAGATATGGGAAACGCTTCTTCCAGCAAGCCGGGACCGCCGATCACGAAGGTCGTTGAAGAATACCCATCGGCAAGTGCGATAGCCGCGCTGAGACTTTGGATGCGCTTCACCCCTTCGGCAAGGGGGTAATTTGAATTTCGGGTAACCACTATATTGAGGCGGTTAGGAAATGCGCATTGGTGATCGTCGTAGGTTCGTCGCCCCATGATCACGGCATGTCCCAAAGTTTCACGTTCGAAAATGTCGTATTCGTCAGGCAATGACCACGGTACTCTGCCGGCTGCGCCGATGTAATGGTTGCGAGAGCGGGCGTAGATGAGCGCGATGGATGACATGGTTTGTTTTCCGGAATGAGCTCTCACGAAAGACAGGCAAAAAAGGCTGCCATTAGGCAGTCTTTTCATTTTCCTAATCAAACGACAACAGCGCGCTCTCAATGGTTGCGTTGTTGCCGGACAGGTCAGCGGTATAGTCACGCGTATGAAATCCAACCACAAGGTTCACCAGTTGGTAGTGATCCGGGATAAGGTTCAGACTCGTCACTTCGTCACCGGTTGCTCCTGCGAACGGAACGCTTAGCGAAAAGTCACCAGTACCAGCTTCCTGATCACTGGACTCTATTCGCGGCGGCCCATCTCAATGGAAGATGTCGCGTTTATTGAGTCCCAAATCGTTGCGAGAATCCGGAAATATGTGGCTTGCGGGCCAATTTAAGGCATGGTCTATTGTCTTCGTGATTCCGTCTCCAAGTTGGCTGCTCCGTGCGCTGGATCATCCGGATGAATCGACTCCAATAACGTGCTCCTGCGGGTTTGACCGCGTTCCGGCAAATCACCATGATGCAAGACCGAAACACTGTTGAGCAATTGCAGGAGAGAGCGATGCCAGATCTTGAGGCTGATCTATATAACCTGACGATGTCAGAAGAGGCCCAGCCGCTGCTGGACGCCGTCACAAAGCACATTACGGATAATGTCGATCCCATTCTTGAGGAATATCAGACCTTGCAGGTGGAGAAGGATGACCCGTGGCAATGGCACCCGCGCCAGCTGGAACTGCTGGATGGTGCCAAGAATAAGGCGAAAGAGTCTGGACTATGGAACTTCTTCCTCCCCGATGCGGATACCGGCGAAGGTCTTAAAAACCTAGACTACGCCTACATTGCGGCAGAATTGGGCAAGAATCCGCTGGCTTCGGAAACCTTAAACTGTAGTGCGCCAGATACAGGCAACATGGAGGTATTGGAGCGCGTAGGTACCGCAGATCAAAAGGAAAAATGGTTGAAACCGCTCCTGAACGGTGAGATTCGATCTGCCTTTGCGATGACAGAACCTCATCTAGCGTCCTCTGACGCCAAGAATATCAGTTGTAGTGCAGTGCTTGATGGCGACGAGTGGGTTATCAATGGCGAGAAGTACTATATTTCGGGCGCCGGGGATCCTCGATGCAAGATCATGATCTGCATGGTCAAGACCAGTCCCGATGCGGCACCCAGCAAACAGCAATCGCAGATTCTGGTGCCTACTGAAACACCAGGCGTGAACATTCTTGGGCCGATGAAGGTCTTCAACAATGACGATGCGCCACACGGTCATATGCACATTAAGTTTGACAACGTTAGGGTCCCCAAAGAAAACGTGCTACTCGGAGAAGGCCGTGGGTTTGAGATTTCACAGGTCAGGCTCGGTCCGGGTCGGATTCACCATTGCATGCGATCCATTGGGTCGGCTGAGAAAGCACTGGAACTGATGGTCAAACGTGCTGCAACCAGGGAGGCATTTGGTAAGCCAATTATACGACTGGGCAAGAATGTTGAGGTCGTGTCACGTGCGCGAATCGAGATCGACGCCTGTCGTTTGATGGTCCTGCGGGCAGCTAAAGCGATGGACGTCCTCGGCAACAAGGAGGCCCGTGTCTACGTTAGCGCGGTCAAAGCCATGGTGCCGGAGAAGGTGTGCCAGATCATCGACCAGGCGATTCAGATGCATGGCGCAACAGGTATCTCCCAATGGACGCCACTTGCTGGCATGTACACTGGACAGCGTACACTTCGTCTTGCAGATGGACCCGATGAAGTGCACCACATGGTGGTTGGCCGCTCAGAGGTGCAGAAGCACGGGCTTTGGTAAGCCACACGACATCAAAGTTCACAGAATAGGGGCGTCGCTCGAGTTGAGGCGAGGTCCGCTGTGACTCATCATTTTGATACTACGCGGGATGGCATGGCGGGTAGCGATTTAATGAGATCGGTGTAGGGGGATCGAAGGATAGATCCTTCTTTGCATCTCACTTCCATTCGTTTCTTTCCCAAAGGAATCACGGAGGAGAGAATGATTGAGCCTCAACCACAGGACAAGGAGTGGTTTAAAGAGGCGGACTGGCTCTCGTTTCACGAGTCGCTGGTTCGTCGGAGTATGCGTAGGAAAAACACGGAGGTCGTGTTCCTCGGTGATTCGATTACTCAGGGATGGCTGACCACCGGGTTTTCACATTGGCAGAAAACCTTCTCCCAATATCAACCTCTTAACCTCGGTATCGGGGGAGACGAAATTCAGCACCTGCATTGGCGATTGTTGAACGGAGAAGGCGACGACAGCCATCCTGGCGCCGTCGTTCTATTGATCGGTACGAACAATATTGGGAATGCGAGACACGATGCTGAGGTGGTGATTGAGTTGCTCGATGCTCTTCTCGATTGTATCGCTAGAAAGTGGCCAACAGCCGCGAAACTTGTCCATACAATTTTTCCTCGGGACGAGGTTCCTGGAACGCCATTTCGCCAAACGATTTCGTCGGTCAATGCTGAGATCCATGCGTGGGCGCAGTTAGGGAGATTTGAGGTCCTCGATATGACGGAGATATTTCTTCGAGACGACGGAACGTTGCCACATGATGACTTTCCGGACTTCCTCCATTTGAGTGAGATGGCCTATGGTATCTGGGCAGGTCATCTGGACCGGGCGATCGAACGCCTACGCGGCTGAAGTGACTATCAAGGGTTTCGCCGATGGGCGCAATCTCTTATTCTGCAGGCGAAGGAATTAAAGCCTGGAACTTAAGGGAGCGATCGAATGGCGGTGAACTACGAAGAGATACTCTACGACGTCAAAGGCAAGGTTGCGGTCATCACCATGAATCGACCGGACACCTTGAATGCCCTGACTGATCTGGCTCAGGCTGAGATTCGACATGCCCTTGACGTATCGGACAGAGACCCAGAGATCATTGGCAGTGTCCTGACGGGTGCGGGACGGGGATTCTGTTCCGGTGTTGACATGAACGCGCTGGGTGCGATGAGCGAAGCAGGTAAACGACTGGGTAATGCGCATGAACATCTTGCAGCGGAAGCCGGCAATCCGGATCGCGACCCAAACTTCCTGTCGTCTCCCCCTTACTTTCTGGCGCTACGGAAACCGTTAATTGCAGCGGTTAACGGCGCATGCGCCGGTTTGGGCTTCAGTTACGCCACGTTTTGCGACCTACGATTTGTCGATCGCAATGCTAAGTTCGTGTCGTCTTTCTCTCCCCGTGGACTGATTGCCGAACATGGGACTTCTTGGATGCTGCCAAGGATAGTAGGCCCCAGTAACGCGCTGGACATTTTCTGGAGTTCTCGTAAATTCGATGGTGAAGAAGCCCATCGTATGGGATATGCCAATCGGGTCTGTGAATCAGGGGAATGCGTCAACGAAGCCGTCACCTATCTTAATGACATCGCCGGCACCGCAGCGCCGATGTCGCTCATGATGATGAAGAAACAGGTTTATCGGCATTTGATGCAGGAGCTGGGCCCAGCCATGGCTGAGTCGAACACGTGGATGGATGAGAGTCTGGCGCGCGATGACTTCAAGGAGGGTGTCGCATCGTTCGTTGAGAAGCGACCTCCTGCATTTGGGAAAATTGAAGTCTAATCTCATTTTTGGTCGTTTATAAAAAAATGAAAGCTCTCTGATGGCTAAAGGACCGATTTAAGGTTGCAAAACCCCTACTTTGGCGTAATCAGGGGCATGCGGTATGCCGCGCAGGGTGGGGGGCACGCGAGCGAGCTCTTGGGAGGAGTGTCCGGGTGGTTCACCTAGGGGGCAGATGTCTGTTAGGTCCATCAGCTCGTGTTTCCCCACAGAACCAATTTGAAACGAGCGCAGCGTTTTTTCGTAGCTTTTAGACGCCGTCGGGCGGTACGTAGTTTTCGATGGGACCTTCCCACCAGTCACACTTACGACCATCCGCGTAGTGGTCGCTGATTTCGCCAACGAAACGTGCCTTTCGTTCTTCCTTTTCTGTCTCAATCTCAAATACGGCCTGCATACGGACCTCGATCGTAGAGCGCATCGGGGCGTCTTCTGAAGACGTTGGATCTACCACTGCCTGATGAAAGACGGTCCGCCTGGCTAGTGACTCCTGTCGCGTATCGTATTGCCGGAAGATCAACACCTCATCGGGTTCGAGATCTGGATAGTAGTACCAGCGTTGAGTCGGCGAGTGGATGATCCGCTGATCGATGACTTTGGTATATTGACGAATGTTTCCTGTATTCGTGCCATCACCGAATACGATGTCATCAGGTGATATTGAGCCGATATCACACACCGCCAGTGGCATCATCTGGATCCTGACGCGGTCAGCACTGCGCCAGATGTTGATAGACTGGAAGTGGCGGGCGTCGGGAACGATGCGAGAGAAACCATGCTCCACCGCGGCGCACATGTCGGAATGGATGCCCATGGCGTACGCGCCGCCGCTG
Source organism: uncultured Gammaproteobacteria bacterium (assembly GCA_913049815.1). Classification (GTDB taxonomy): domain Bacteria; phylum Pseudomonadota; class Gammaproteobacteria; order Pseudomonadales; family Azotimanducaceae; genus UBA7451. Next base: position 19,200 of record CAJWYI010000004.1, on the reverse strand, counting down.
CCGTTGGGAGTGGGTTTCACACCACGTTCCCCTTTTTCACCACCAAAACCATTGCGGTATTCGTGCCCGCCACCACGAACCTCATGACAACCCGTGACGTTCTGCAGCATCGAACGGCATTCATCGTAGAACGTGGTGGAGACCTCATCAGTGTTGAACAGGTCGCAATTGGTTGGCGCATGGACCAGTTGGAACCCGTGGGTCCCGAGTGTTGGCGCGGTCTCAAGTTCTCGCGCGTTGTGCACTACGATGGTCTCTGTGACACTCAGGGTGGCAAGTTCAGCATTGTCGATCACCGAGTAGTGGTTGGGTATGCGGAAACCGCGGTGTTTGGGATGGGCGAAATTGGCTGTCGTGGTAATGGCCATTGTCTCTACATTGTCCTACAAAAGAAGCTGATGGAGGGGCAGATTATTCGTTGGGCGAAGTTCTGTAAAACGGCTTCTCGTAGGTGATCAGATCAGATCAGTCGGCGAGTGGCTGGGTGCCACCCTCGCGCTAACGAGTGGTGTGGGCGCAGATCCGGTGATCAGACGGTCAACGCGTGGCGAAGCCGACTTCAGCAATAACGTGTAAGAGAGTACAATCGAAACGAACTCCCTCATTCGAGGGTGCGGATCCCCAAGGGCCGGCGGTCGCTGGGTGAAGGCAAAGTTCAAGGGTAGACGGGGTAAGCAACCCTTTAGACTGACCGCCTTTGTCAAAAATATAGTGACGGGTTTCCGATGAAAGTCTCAGATTCATCTTCTACAGAGGGTGCTCCACTGCCCCATAGCGCAGTCGTTGGGCTACAATTCGGCGACGAAGGCAAGGGGCAGATTGTCGACCTCCTGTCCGGTGAGCACGATGTGATTGTGCGATACAACGGTGGTGCTAATGCGGGACATTCGGTGCGTGTCGGCAATCACAAGTACGTACTGCACCAGTTGCCGGTCGGGATTCTGCGGCCGGAGACCATCAACGTGATGGCAACCGGGATGGTGGTTACGCCGGACGGCCTGTTTGAAGAGCTCGATGGTCTTGATGCGCTCACCACTGAACGCGGCCAGCTGCATATCTCCCGGCGAGCTCATGTGGTGATGCCGTATCACGTTGATGAGGATCGCCTGCGGGCAGGCCTTGCAGAGTCAATATTGTCCGAAGAGGAAACGCTCGGCACCACCAACCGGGGTATTGGTCCGTGCTACGCGGATAAGGCGCAGCGGGATACTGCGGTGCGGGTCGGGGATTTGTTTGATCGATCGTCACTTGCGAGACGGCTTGAATTCGTTGTCGCCTTGAAAAATGCGCAACTATCGGCACTGGCTGAAGCGTCGAATGGCGAATTCACACCTTATCAGGTCGCCGATCTGCTTAGTCTCTGCGAGGGGTGGGCAGAGCGACTCGAACCTTACGTGACCGATACCGAGACGTTGCTGCATGATCTGATGGCAGACAAGTCGCTGCTGTTTGAAGGAGCCAATGCCTGCCTGCTGGATGTCGACCAGGGAACGTATCCTTTTGTCACCTCGAGTCAGACTACTGTGTCCGGAATTCCGGGGGGAATTGGTTCGCCTGTGATACCGGGACGACGCTATGGTGTTGCCAAGACATATATCTCCCGTGTGGGAACAGGCCCCTTTGTGACCGAGTTGTTTGGCGACGACGCTGATCGGATTCGAGACATCGGCCAGGAGTATGGATCGACCACGGGTCGACCGCGTCGTGTTGGCTGGCTTGATCTCCCGCTGCTTCAACATGGCGTGCGGGTGAACGGGACCAATGCTCTCGTGCTTACAGGACTCGGGGTGTTGTCTCAACTTCCTAGCATCAAGATTTGTACTGGGTATACGGGTCCGTCAGGACAGCCGATGGATACACTGCCGACGACCATTGCCGAAGTGCAGTCTCTGCAGCCGCAGTTCATCGAAATGACGCCGGACGGTCAGACCAGCGCGGGTTCAGGATTGGCTGACTGGATCGGCGAACTCATTCAGGTGATCGAGGCCGTCTGCCCGGTCGCTGCAGTTTGTGTGGGTCGATCCCGGGAAGACGTGGTCTGGCTTGATTGAGCCCCCAGGCATGCCGGACGATGCTTCTTGGCTAGGACGGCTCCTCCCGAAGACATCCGCGATCTCCGCGTGGGCTCAGCCTTCAACACAGTGCAGCCAGACAACCATCTTGGTTTCGCGGGCAGACGTTACGGAAGTCTTTAGCTGTCGGTGGCGTTCTGCACGCGCTGGTCATCAACATCTGCGAGCTATTCTGTGTTTTCTTTTTCAAGTGTTTCGCGGCGTCGTCATCAGGGTGACCTAAGCTTCAGGTGGCACTGGTTGATTGCAATTTTTCGTACCCATCCCAAAAATGTATGGTGCTCACGCAACTTACCGATCTTTGTGAATACGTCAACGAACGTATCCAAAGTCACTTCTTCGGCGAGCGGGCGATCAGCAAGGATCCTGAAGGCCATTGAATACATCGGCCCAGATAGCGCCCGAAAGGTGAGCTCACGGGCACTGTGATCACCTGCCTTCGACGCTTCGTTGGTCTGCAGACTTACCGAACTGTGGGTGATAGGTTTCGCCATATGACTCAGATGCACCAGCGCTGCAAAAGTCGAGGTGGTGGATAATTTTCTTTGACTGCACTGCTGCCGGTCCACTGCACACCTGTGTGGTACCTTAATCGTTCAGGACGGGAGGAAAATCTGATGGTAGATGCCTTGAACGCAACGGCCCTGACCGGCATCCGGGTCCTTGATCTGGGTCAAATCTACAATGGCTTGTATGCTACCATGATGATGGCCATGGCGGGTGCGGATGTGATCAAGGTTGAACCTCTCAGGGGCGAGACGCTGCGTGGCCGTGGTCCAGCCAGTCCTTCAGCGTTCGCTTTCAATTTTCTCAATCAGAACAAGCGCTCCATCACCGTCAATCTCAAGGATTCACGAGGGCTGGCTCTGTTTAAGCGACTTGTCTCAGAAGCAGATGTGGTGCTGGAGAACTTCGCACCCGACACGATGATTGATTTGGGGCTTTCTTACGATCAGCTTCGAGAGATCAACCCAAAACTGATCTAAGCCGCAGGTTCCGGCTACGGCCGTAGTGGTCAGTATCGGGACTATCTTGCGATGGACATCACCATTCAGGCGATGTCTGGGGTGATCAGCGCAACGGGTCCGGATGGTGGTGATCCCCTGAAAACCCCCGCGGCGCTGTGTGACTTCTCCGGGGGAAGTCATCTCTATGGCGCGGTGATGACCGCTCTGTTTCAGCGTGAACGCACGGGCCATGGACAGTTTGTGGACGTGGCGATGCTGGATACGGTGATTCCTACACTATCGACCGTCATCGGTGCCTACTATTTTGGTGATAAGACGGTTCCGCCGCGTAACGGCAGCAAACATCCGGCCCTTTCCATGGCACCCTACAACGTGTACCTGGCACGTGACGGATACGTGGCGATTATCTGCACCAACGAGAAACACTGGCTATCAATGGCAGGTGCCATGAACCGTGAGGATCTGTTCCAAGATCCTCGCTACGGATCGATGCGAGAGCGTGCTGCGATCATGTCAGAGGTCGATGCAGAGGTCACCGCGTGGACCAGTGTGCGCACCCGGGCGGAGGTGTTGGCGGCGCTGCAGGGTGCTGGAGTACTGTCTGCAAGCGTGCGCGACGTTGAAGAAGTGCTGGCGGATGAACATCTGCATGAGCGAGATATGCTGCATGAGACTGACCACCCGGACTGGGGAGAGATGACCCTGATGAACTCACCTCTCAATGTCGCGTTGGGCAATAAGGTGATTCCGATGCCAGCCCCGGAACTGGGGAGTGCGAATGATGGCGTGTACGGTGAGTTACTGGGGATTGCAGCGCCAGAACTTGCTACGCTAAAGGCTGAAGGCGTGATTTGAGGAGATCGCGATGTATTTTGAAATCGATGGCGCAAACATCAACTACGCGTTGGATGGACCGGAGCATGCACCACTCGTTGTGCATTGGAATGGTGCTAATTGTGCTCTTGGCATGTGGGATGAGGCCATACCGCGAATCAACGGACATTTTCGCAGCTTGAGATTTGATGCGCGTGGCATCGGCAGTAGTTCACCGGCGCCCAACCCTGACACAGACTATACGTTTGAGCGTTACGTTGCAGACGTGAACGCAATTGTCGACTCACTAGGTGTTGAAAAGTATCACCTCTGGTCCATGGCCTGGGGTTCACGCGCGGCGATCGCACACATTTCACAGTGCCCTGGGCGGATATTGTCTGCGGCGATATACGATGCCAACCTGGAAGCCGCTGATGTCCAAGCGCAGCGAGATGGCCACAAAGAAGCCGTTCGCCGACAGCTAGTTGCGGGAATCGACCGATTTCCCTCACCGCCCGGAACGTCGGCCAATGATTATCCAGATCAGACACCGTTCGCGACTGCGGCGGCGGGGAAGTTCGATTATTCAAATGCGCTCGAAAAAATCACCATGCCAGTTATCTTTGCCACCGGTGATTGTGACCCTAATCTGCCCTACACGCGTAAGCTTGTTAATGCTGTGACGCACGCGAAGTTTGTCGAGATGGAAAACGTGGGTCATGGGTCTGTGATTCAGCGACCGGACCTGACTAGTGAGATCTTCCTCGACTTCCACCGATCCCTCGGTACGGTCAGCTAGTGGCGGAGCCGATGCTGCGTCCCATCTTGACGTAGGTTTCAATGCCATCTCGCGTATTAGAGAGAATTTCAGGTTTGATCTGCCATCTGCCAGGCTCGCCAAGCACGATAACGGTTGAACCTCCGAACAGGAACATCCCCTTTTCTTCACCTCGGTGAAAATTCTTACCGGAATAAGTTTGTTTGATCTTGCCGACACAGGTCGCGCCCACGTCAACAAAGGCGATCTTGCCAAAGTGCTCCGTGTCGAGGATGGTGACTTCACGTTCGTTGATCATGAAGATGTCGCCCCGAAAGGCAAGGGCCCATGGGTTGACGGAATGTAAGGCACCAGGAATTCGCCAACGGTCCAGGACGATACCATCGTCAGGGAAATGAAAACGATGGTAGTCGACGGGACACAAGCGGGCGATAAATCCGGCCCCGCCTAGAAACGTCTCTGCCCAAGCGTCGTGAGCGAGCAACACGGGAGCCGTGAATAAGGATCCTTTGACGGGTATGTCGACGTCTGCGTTTAGTTCGTTGTAGGCGAAGTAGCGTGCATCACAGGGCGCAGGAAACTGGGAACCTCTTGCGAAAGGTCGCGCGTTGTCGGTCAGTCTGCGTGTGAAAAAGTGGTTGAAGCTGGCATAGGGTTCTTCAGGCGGTTGCCCTTCCTGGTGTAGAAAGTCGCGCATATCGATATTGAAATTCCGAATAAAGGGTGCAACTTTGGCGGCGGAAGCTGGTCGGTCCTGCAGCCAGCCGTAGAAGCGGCTGACAAAAGGTAGGGCGACAAGTGTAGAGAAAAGCTGGCCAAGCCATGTCCCATATAGCATACGTACCCAGAAGCCGCCGTAGACAGATTCCTCGTGCTGCTCCCCACTATCAAGATCGATATATCGAATAGTTTTCATCTGCAACAGTATACAACTGGAAGCTCGAAAGCTCTGGTTCGAAGGCTCATTCTAATAATACCTACCGGACCCTCGTTATAGAGTTCATGCAGCCTTTTAGGGGGTACAGCTGGCTTGAGGTTCTCGGTTGATCATGATTGGAAAATCGTTGATGTAGATGCGGATGAACTCCATTTTGGCCGATTGCTGAATGAGCGAAAAGACATCGAGGCTGTGGATCTCTCGAATACCAATAATCTGCTGGTGATGGTGGGTGACGCTGATCGCCCCTCTCGCACGTTTCCGGAGATCGCGCGAGCAGGTTCCGCAGCCAGCACCGTCATTGACGGTGTTTACTCTAAAAAATCACCGCAGAGTTCGATGCGACCTTCATCGAGTAAGGCCGCCTTTTTACCAAAGGCGGTTCGTTATTGACCCAATACACAACGTTAGCTCAGTTGAATGACTGTGGGACCTTCTCCGACTAGTCGGCGACGGTGATGTTCTATGCAAACTGTCTGTACGTGGACTACCGTCTGTATTTTCTTACCTTTTCCCCGACCTTGTCGTTTGTTAGGAAACCCCCATCAAGACACCAAGGTGGGACCTCTCTTTGGGTTACTGGAAATCAGAACGGGGCACTCATTGATTTGTCTGGTAGCACCAGTGATGCAGTTTGTGCACGTGGTCGCGCATGTGCCCATCGTTGAGATGATTAGGGTAGAGGTGTGTTTTGCCAAACATCGCTGTGTGGCAACCCGCATCCCAGATGTTGCGAACGAGACTGTCACCGTGTCGATCCGCTTCCGCCAGGTTGTTACCCCACATGACATTGCGATTGAACCAGGTGCACGTGATCAGTGAGCCACGAGCGGGTATGCATAATGGGGCATTGGTGTGGCACTCTGAGAATAGGATATGTTCAGCGGCGAGTTTGTCGAGGTGCGGCATGTGGGCGTCGTCGTTCTCGGTGTATGCCATGATGTCACCACGATGCTGGTCAGGAAAGAACAGTACAATATTGGGCATCCTCATCGGCCTCGATTCCAGTTAGCTTTTAAAGACAGCCCAACACGTCGACACTCCGCTTCGTCTACAATGCCTTAGAAACTAACGATGACAGGGAAGGGTAGATGGGAGCGTTACAGAATAAAGTTGCGATTGTGACAGGGGCTGGTCGCGGCATTGGTCGCGCCATTGCAATCGCGTTTGCAAATGAGGGCATGAAGGTCGTGTGCTCAGCACGATCTACGGAAGAAATTGACGTTGTCGCAAAGGAGACGGGGGGTATTGCTGTGCCTTGTGATGTTGGGCAACAGGATGACATCGAAGCTTTGATGCAGAAAACGATTGGTATGTATGGTCGTATAGATATCCTCGTGAACAATGCCGGTGCCGTCGCGCGGCTACCCACCCATGAGCTTCCTGTTGAAGAATGGGATCATGTCATCAACGTCAATCTGCGTGGTGTCTTCCTGTGTTGCCGAGCGGCAATTCCACAAATGCTAGAACAGGGGAGTGGCTGCATCCTGAATATTTCATCTGGTGCGGGGGTGTCGGGACCACCCAATAGATCCGCATACTCGTCATCTAAACACGGTGTCATGGGATTAACGAAGGTACTGGTCGCCGAGTATCTGCGTGAGGGAATACGCAGCCACGTCATCCTGCCGGACGCGACGGTATCGCAGATGCGCACGGAGGGATTCCCAACAGAGGATCCGGATTCTCTGATCCAGGCGGAGGACATTGCTGAAGCTGCTGTCTTCCTGGCCACGCAGAAGACCACCGCCCACACCTTGGAGCTACGAGTCAGCCAGGGTCTGCGCACGCGCTACTTAGAAGAATGACTAAGACTGTCGGTCAAGATAATCTCGCTACGATGTGTCCAGCCATGGATGGACGGACCGCCCGACCATGAGTGGTCGGGTTTCGAGCATGCGCAAGCCAGCCTGTTTCAGGCAAAAAAGAAATCAATCAAATCGACTCGCGAGTGGCTTCGCCTTGCTGAAGTCTGGACCGCTGCGGTCAAAGCCGAGAAAGTTATTCACACCGACGAGATCCGCAAATCGTGGTGGGTTGCGATCCAGCATTTCCCTGGTTACACCCTCACGAATCTTCTCCTGGGTCTGGATATAGGAACGGCAGTAGACAACAGCTGTATTGAGTCGCAGTCCAGGGATCTTGCGTTCATAAGCACCATGCCAGGTGCAGCCGGCAGTGATGACCACAGAACCTGCTTTCATTTCCAAGGGAATGCAGTTCGGGTTCTTGTAGACGTTGGTCTCAGAGCCTACAGGTCGACGTAACAAGTGATTGCTTCCAGGAACGGCGGCGAAGGCACCATGATCTTTCTTGTAATCCACCAGCGCGTAGTTGGCGACCGCAACCGAGACCGGGTTCGACAACTGAAGTGTCCATTGGTCCGTGTGCAATGGCAGTGCCGGATCACCTTTCGCACGGATGTGTGAATATATGGTGGACAGAACCATGCTGCGACCCAATAGATATTGCATCAGCGCTACCGTGTACTCATTTAAGGCGACTTGCTCGAATATGGGGTCTTCAAAAAGTAGATAGCAGCCTTCACGCAGCCGCCCGCCATCCCAGGTTTTAAGATCTGGGCGTTCTACGTTGCTCTTGTCCGCCGTCTGATCGATGATGACCTCACGCATCTTCTCGACCATGTCTTTCGGTAGCGCTTCCTCGACGATGGTATAGCCTTTCTCTTCGAGCTCCAGGACGTTCTTCTGAAGGTTGAGACGGTTGATCTCATCAAATACGATCTCGCGAGAAGAAGGGGGTGCGATTTGTTCTGCTTCGGACATGGCAGTCATCTCTTGACTCGGATGAGGGACAGCGTAGCGCCGTGATCCTGTTTTGTATAGGACGTTGCGCGTGCCGAGATATCTGTGGTTATAGGCTATAGAGCGTCTTGAAGTTCTCACTGAAAAATAAGGTCTGGTCTTCCGCCGACAAACTTGTCGTGGTGCGGGTAAAACGACCCAAAGGGTCGCGACCCCCTTCTGCGTGCGGATAATCCGTTGAGAACAGGTACAACTCCGGAAACGATTCCCTCACCAGTTGTTCAACATCCTCAAACGGATAGGGCGTAAATCGTAACTGTTCCCTAATCTGTTGTGATGGCGTACGGGTCATTTCCGCGAGTTGTGGTTCTGATCGGGCCCAGATCTCTGCCGCATAGTCTAGGCGCCGAATCATGTCAGGGACCCAACCTGCACCAATCTCTATGACGCCACCTTTCAACATTGGGTACTGTTCGAGCACGCCATCCAGGATCATTGTGGAAATAAAGCGCGCAGATGCATGATGTATAACAGTCAGATCTTTGGATCCGATGACCTCCGCACCACCGCGAGCTGTGATGCGTTCAGGACGACCGTCGTTCATCCATGGGTCATCAATGTTCAGGGGGGCGGAACCGACGTGCAGAATAAAAGGCACCCGACGTTCGGCCAGAGTTGCCCAGATCCGATCATGATCAGGGTGACCGGGAGACCTACCGCCCGGCGCATCAGCAGAGATCCAGACAGCACCGAGACCGTCATCCAAAGCGCGTTCAATCTCCGCGAGTGCACGTTGCGTGTCAGCGAGAGGTACCATCGCGACACCAATTAGGCGAGGGTCGTCACCAACAAACGCTGCCATCGATCGATTTTGTGCTGTCGCAGCGCCGTACGCGACGTCGAGATCCTCATCACCAAATATCAACCGGGCACAGAATGAAGAAAAGATGACCTGTCGTTCGAACCCAAGGAGGTCCATGACGGTGCTGCGTTCGGAGGGGTTGAATGACCCAAGTGCTTCATGCCATTTTGGTCCGCGTGTGATGTCATCGCCCATCGCCGTTAGTGTGCTGACTGTTTCAGGTGAGTGTGCACGACGATCACCATAGTCCTTTGCGTCGAAAATGGCTGTGGCTGACTCGCCGAGTGTGGGCAGGCGATTGCGGACGCCAGGGTCAGCGTACCGGGTCAGGTAGTCAGGCAACTCCATGAGATGACTGTCGGCGTCAAAGATGATGCGTTCGCCCGCATAGGTCATATCTAATTTCTCCTCACGCTTGTTCGGATTATGCGCCTGCGCCCTTCAGCATACGCGCAATCTCCTCATATTGTGATCGTATTCTGGTGATGCCGATATCGCGCGTCTCGTCATTGGGAAGATTCTCGGCCAACGCAGCGGGTTCAGACCGGCGGCGGCATTGTTGATGTCCGCCCCCGCATGGACTGGGTGTTTCAGGATCGGTAACCGCGTACATACGATGGCGTATTTGAGTGGCGTTGCCACTCTGTCCTTGCAACTTAGTTCGACGTTGTTTGCGTGTTAGAAGGATCCTGTCCACCGTGAGGTTCCCATTGGCGCCAATTTCAGTGTTGAGCGGTGGTGTTCTAACGCCATCGGGGCCGTGGACCAGTTCAGGGTATTCAGAGAGCAGTGCTTTGACGGTCGGGGCATCCCCTGCGCCGATTGCATCGTCCAGTTGATCTTGGAGGCTCATTTTATGACACCGGTTGTCGCCAGCTGTTCAGATAGGTGATCTCATGCGCTGGTCTGCGAGCGGAGGGCGAAAAACCATCGCCGCTATAGAACGCAGCGGGTAGCAATGCGATTTGTGTGACGTCGTCCGGCAAGCCTAAAAGCGTGCAAGCACGTTGTTCTTCATACAGGTGCAATGTGGTCCATGCCGTACCGATACCACGCGAACGTAAGGCCATCTGAAGGCTCCAGACACCGGGTGTGACCGAGCCCCAGAATGTCGCCTGGCCGAACGTCGTATTGTCAGGTCGGCCCATTCGGATAGGGATAATCATCATTGGGACTTCATGGAGGTGGTCGAGCAGATACACTGAGGATTCGACCACGCGTTTCTGCACAGAGTCGGAACCGGCCGCCTTGACCTGCTCAACACCGGCATTTAGGTAGTCGGTTCCCATCGCACGGTAGCATTCGGCGAGGCCCTGCTTGATGTCTGGATCGTCCACCAGTAGCCATCGGTTGATCTGCATGTTGCCCCCGATCGGGGCTCTTGATGCCACATCAATACAACGAAGGACCACGTCGATGGGAATAGCCCGGGTTAGATCCAGACGTTTCCGGACCTGTTTTGTGGTCATCATGAGACGATCTGTCTGTTCAAGGTCGAATTCGGCCATTGTTTTACTCTGTGTACGCAAACTGTCCTCGGAGCATATCGCAGTTGACATTCCGGGCGTGCATCGGTTGGATAGGCCACTCTCTGATGAGTGGACGAGCCACACCATGAATGCGTTGCCTGATCTGGCACAGGCCGATGACGAGACTCTCCAAGCCGCGATTGCCGAGGCCAGTATTCCGACCCTGATGAATACGTTGGTGCATCTAACTGGCGATCCTTCGATGATCCGATCCGATATCAAGGTGTCGCCGAATGTCTTTGCCGATAATCATGGCGGGATCAGCCCCTCAGACCAGACCCGTATCCGAGAGCAAGCGCTGCCTCTCATTAAAGCTTTTCGCGATAACGGGGGTGAGCCGGTACCCCTCGACGAGGGCATCATCCGCGAGATGATCCAGTTCATGACCGGGATGGAGATGGAATCCGGGTATGTGGATTTCCTGCAAAGCGAACTTTCACTCGATGATGTCGCGGCATTTGAGCAGCCTGCGCTTGAGACGATAGATCGTGATCGTCTCAAGGATTTCTCGGTGCTGGTGATTGGGGCCGGGATGTCTGGGATCCTGACAGCGATCAAACTGAAAGAAGCTGGTATTGCCTATTCGGTGATCGAAAAGAATGCTGATGTAGGCGGGACCTGGTTTCAGAACACATATCCAGGGTGTCGTGTGGACAGCCCAAATCACACGTATTCCTATTCTTTTGCGCCGCGAGACTGGCCCAACTATTACTCCCCGCAACCCGTATTGCTCGAGTATTTTCAGTCCGTTGCAAAGGACTATGATATCCGTGACAAGATTCAATTCGACACCGAGGTTGAACGTGCTGAATATGATGTCACGGCCAAATGCTGGCGAGTGACAGTCCGCGAGAGTGGCGGTAATACTAAAGTGCTAGAAGCCAATGCCGTCGTGTCCGCGGTAGGGCAGTTGAATCGGCCACGATACCCTGACATCCCCGGTATGGGTTCTTTTAAAGGCCCTACCTTTCACTCTGGAGAGTGGGAACACCAGCACGATCTGTCAGGTAAACGAGTCATTGTGATTGGTACTGGCGCCAGTGCTTTCCAGTTCACGCCTATTGTCGCTGAAAAAGCAGACAGCGTAACCATCTTTCAGCGAACGCCTCCGTGGGTCGCACCGAGAGCCGAGTATCACGATGAAATCCCTGAGGGAGAACACTGGCTTCTGAATCAACTCCCCTTTTACGATGCTTGGTTCCGCTTCTTCCAATTCTGGCGCACCTCAGAAGGAGTGTTAGCATCGGCGACTCGCGACGAGGCGTGGAATGAATCTGGTTCCATCAGCCACGCGAACCATATGTTGCGCGAATTGCTAACAGAAAACGCGAGAAGGATCGTGGGTGAAGAAAACGAATTGTTTGGCAAGGTGGTTCCCGATTACCCACCTGCCGGAAAACGGATGTTGGTGGATAACGGAACCTGGTACCGAGCGCTCACCCGTGACAATGTCGAGGTGGTGACCGACCCCATCGCCAGGATCACGCAGGACGGCGTCGTGACGGAAAGTGGCCGTAACGTCGAAGGTGACGTGCTGGTCTACGGGACCGGCTTTCAGGCCAGTAACTTCATGTCACCGATGCAGATTGTGGGACGTGATGGTGTTGAAATCCATGGACGTTGGGATGGTGAGCCGCGGGCTTACATGGGCATGACCTACCCATATTATCCAAACTTCTTTTCCATCTACGGACCCAACACCAACCTGGTGGTCAACGGTAGTATTATCTTTTTCTCCGAGTGCCAGGTGCGGTACATCCTTGGTTGTATTGCGCAATTACTAATAGGTGACCAACAGTCGATTGAACCAACGATCGAGGCATTTGAATCTCATAATGAATGGATCGATCGGGGGAATCTGCAGATGGCGTGGGGTTCGCCGAACGTTCGAAGCTGGTACAAGAACGCAAACGGGCGCGTGACACAGAACTGGCCATTTTCTCTGCGGGAGTTCTGGGAGAAGACACATGCTCCAGATCTACAACACTTTATGCTTGAGTAAAAGTGATTGAGAAATGTGATTGATTAACGGATTTTCGAGGGGGATTGTATGGCAGATGACGTTGTTGATGTGCTGATTATTGGCGCCGGGGCATCAGCAGCTGCCTTCGCCTGGAGCATGGCGGATACGCGGATGCGTATTCTGTGCCTGGAGCAGGGTGACTGGATGAATCCGGCCGATTATCCGAGCACGAGCAAACACTGGCAGGTGCGGCGGCAGATTGCTTACAACCAGAGTCCAAACATACGCCAGCGTGATACGGACTACCCGATCAACGAGGATGAGTCTGCGGTCTCTGTTGCGAACTTCAACGGTGTTGGCGGCGGGACGATCCTCTATTCGGCACATTTCCCGCGTTTCAAGCCCTCTGACTTCCGTGTGAAATCTTTGGATGGTGTGGCGGATGACTGGCCACTCACCTACCAGGATCTCGATCCTTACTTCGCGCAGAACGACAAGAATATGGGTGTATCCGGTTTGTCCGGAGATCCGATGATTCCGTACCACGACATGCCGCTGCATCACATTCCGATTGGCAAAATGGGCGATGCGATGGGCCGTGGTTTCAACAAGCTGGGCTGGCACTGGTGGCCTTCAGATGCGGCGATCATTTCTGAGGACTATGAAGGTCGGGAGAAGTGCGCGAACCTGGGGCCTTGCAACTCGGGATGTGCAAAAGGTGCTAAGAGCAGCGTCGATATTGCTTATTGGCCTCTGAACCAGCGCCTGGGTGTCGAGTTGAAGACACGCTGTCGCGTGCGTGAAATCACGGTCGATGAAAATGATATGGCGACTGGCGCCATCTATTTCGACGAAAACGGCATCGAACATCATCAGCGTGCGGAGATTGTGGTCATGGCATGCAATGGTGTGGGAACGCCGCGATTGTTGCTTAACTCCACGTCGAAGAACTTCCCGGACGGCCTCGCGAATCGATCGGGTCTTGTCGGCAAGAATCTAATGTTCCACCCCTGGGGGATGGTCGAAGGCTATATCGAAGAAGGCATGATGTCGCACCTCGGTCCTCAAGGAACGTGTCTGCTCAGTCAGGAGTTCTATGAGACGGATACTGCGCGAGACTTTGTGCGCGGTTACACGCTGCAGGTCACCCGCGGGCAGCCACCGGTGAGTGTTGCCACGAACGGTATGTTGCGTGGCGATATACCTTGGGGCAATGATCATCACGCAGCTTTCAAGCGCTACCACGGTAACTCGGTATTGGTTGGGATCTGCTGTGAGGATCTACCAGAAGAAGTGAACCAGGTGACGCTTGATCCGGAGCTCAAGGATTCGAATGGCATCCCCGCACCCAAACTCACTTATCGCCTCAGCGAAAACAGCGAACGCATGATGGCACACGGACTCGCAAGGGCGGAGGAAGCCCTAGAAGCCGCGGGCGCTTTTCAGATCACACCCTTTGGCCAGGTAAGACATACGGGTTGGCATCTGATGGGGACCGCGCGCATGGGAGGCGATCCCTCGAGGTCTGTCGTGAACGGCTGGGGCCGCAGTCATGATGTGAAGAACCTGTTTGTGATTGATGGCAGTATCTTCGTGACTTCGGGTGCGGTGAACCCCACGACGACTATTCAGGCGCTGGCGCTTTACATTGCGGACCAGATGAAAAACAACCTTGCAACGTTGTTTGACTAAACCAGTTTTACGTACATCTTAATGGGAGATGGTCATGGCCAACGTCATCACCAGTGACAACTTTCTGAACGATGAGCAAACGAAGAGCCTCACGCCGCTGTTGAACTGTATTGTTCCACCGGATGCTGACAGTGGCATGCCGGGGGCAGGTGAACTTGATTTCATCGGTTATGTGAATGAGTTTGCCCCGGAGGCCGCTGCTGGTATTCGCTCAGAATTGGATGAGCTAAATACGGCAGCCACGGAGGAGGCGGGCAGTAGTTTTGGCGAGCTTTCTGGTGCAGATCAGGCGACCGTTCTGGAGATACTGCGACATCGCAATGTGCGCTTTGGGCGAGCCATTGTGGTTCAGGCGATGGCCTGCTACTACCAGGATGATCAGGTTGTTGCGCTGCTTGGTGAACAGTCGCCACCGTTTCCTGAGGGAAACACCGTGCACCCCGGCGATCTAACATTGCTGGATCCGGTGAAGGCTGCGGGCCGTCGATACCGTGAGGCATAGTTCATACCGCAAGCACCAGTTAGTACCTCAAGAAATAGGCGGTGCTTGGAACAAGCTCGTAGACCAATAAAGGAAAAGACGATGACAACTTTAGCTTTGATTGGCGCAGGAGAAGGTGGGGAACGCAGGGTTGCAGCGCTGGAGAAACTGGCTTCTGAGAACGGGCTGGTTGATATCAGGCTCGTCAATCCCAGGCAGGATCCTGAACAGATCGCATCGGACTGCGCTGGTGCCGAAGTACTAGTGGCGCCAAACCATCAGTCGACCAACGTTTATGCGGGCAACATTCCAGGACTCAAGCTGCTTCAAACGTTCAGTGCAGGTACTGATCAATTGGACAAGCACATGCTGCTTGAGAACGGCGTTGTGGTGTCGAATAACGGTGGAGCGAATGCCGTGTGTGTTGCAGAACACGCGATCTGGTTAATGATCACGATTAATCACAAGTTTGATCAGATGATCGAAAGTGTGCGCGCCGGGAAATGGGCAGAACAGATCTCAGGACCGTTGTCTGAGTTCACCACCATGGTCGATAAACGTGTTGGAATTGTAGGTCTGGGTCGTATTGGTTCCAGGGTTGCAAAACGTTTGCAGGGATGGGAGTGTGAGGTCGTCTATCATGACGAGATTGAGTTCGATGCCTATTACGAAAAGGCCGCTGGTGCGAGGCGGGTCTCGATGGAAGAGGTGGTTGAGACCTCAGACTACGTCTCACTGCACGTGCCGCTGGATCGATCCACACACCATCTCTATGGGGCGGAGCATTTTCGAGCGATGAAAAACACGGCAGTCCTCATCAATACCTGTCGAGGCCCGGTCGTCGATGAGGCTGCGCTGACAGATGCGCTGCACAAAAAGGAGATCTGGGGTGCTGGCCTCGACGTGACGGAAGTGGAACCGACACCGGCGGACAATCCACTCATCTCGATGCCTAACGTTGTGATCACACCACATACTGGTGCGCGTGTGATTCAGTCTGAGTGGAATGCTGATCGCAATGCCATCCAGAATGCCGAGCGTGTGGCCAATGGCGAGACGCCTAACTGGATTGTCGATCCGGTCTAGACCGGCTCTGCGATCACCTCGTTCTCGATCGCGCCCAGTTTTTCGATCTCGATCTTCACCTTGTCGCCAGGTACCAGCCATGCGGGTGGCTTCATTGCACTGGCAACTCCGCTTGGGGTGCCGGTTGGAATCACCGTTCCAGGCAGCAAGGTAAACGCCGTGGTAATGAACTCGATGATCTCAAAACAGTTGAAAATGAGATCGCTGGTACTGCTGTCCTGACGTAGGTCACCGTTGACCCAGGTCTTTAGTTGCAGTGCGTGGGGGTCACCGACTTCATCTTTGGTCACGATGGCGGGTCCCATGGGTCCGTGCGTGTCCCACGATTTGCCCATTGTGAATGACGCTGGTGCGCCGCGAGACTGCCAGTCACGCACGCTGACGTCGTTGACGATGGTAAAACCCGCGATGACGTCCATGGCATTTTCCTTCGATACGCGTCGACACTCTTTGCCGATCACAATGCCGAGCTCACCTTCGTAGTCGAGCAGGTCTGATTCTGCTGGTTTGTGGAACGGGTCGAAGGGACCATTGGCGCAGGTTTGCTGCTTCGTGAAGACGAGCGGCACTTTGGGCAGGGCGGCCCCGGACTCCTCAGCATGCAATTTGTAGTTGAGCCCAATCGCAAGAATCATCGGCGGTCGCGGAATGGGACATTCCAATTTAACCTGATCAAGCGAGTAGTGTGCAGCAGCGTCGACAGCTCCCGCTTTTGCTATGTAGTCGTCGCCGCCTTTTAGGAATTCGATCATGTCTGTGGGCAGGGAAGCATCTGCCTGCGAAAGATCGACGATGACATCGTCGCCTAGTAGACCAATTCTCGTGTTGTTGTTTTCAGTAAATGTGACCAGTCTCATGGTGGCTCTCTTGGGGTCAATATCTAGGAGCTGGCACTATAGCGAGGTGCCCAAACTGGGTCCACTGCAGCGCATATCGGCCGGTTTCCAAACGGTCTGGGGCGTGCCTATACTGCGGCCACATCGAAACGCTGAGGGAGATGCTGATGAGCGAGGCTATACTAACAGAACGTCGCGGTAATAAAGACGGCATTCTGTGGATCACACTGAACCGTCCGGAAAAGATGAACGCGTTGACGTTTCCATTGCTGAAAGACTTCCGCGACATCTTGATTGATGCCCGATTCGACCGTAGTGTCCGGTGCATCGTGATCACCGGTGCCGGACGTGGGTTCTGTGCGGGGATGGACATGGGCGGTAATGCCAACCCGGATGCTGAACCAAAATCGGCGAATGCACCACCGGACCCCGAGGGATATCGGCTGAATTTCCGCCACGAAACAGAGACCTACATCGCGCTCAAACGGATGGAAGTACCGATCATTGCCATGATCAATGGGCCAGCGGTGGGTGCTGGTTTTGATCTGGTCAGTCATTGCGATATGGCTGTGGGCTCTACGGCCGCGCGTTTCCAGGTCGCCTATGTGAAGCGTGGTGTCTATGCGGATCTGGGGGGCTTCTGGTCGTTACCGAAAATTCTTGGTTGGCGTAAATCCATGGAGATGATGATGACGGGGCGTTTCATGAGTGCTGAAGAAGCCCATGAAAGCGGTTTGACCAACTATCTCGTTGAACCCCAGCAGCTGGAAGAAAAGACCATGGAATTGGCACTTGAATGCGAAGCAGGGCCCCCCATCGCACAGAAGCTGGGCAAGATGCTCGCTATCAGGACAAGCCATCTGGATTTCGATTCTGCGATGCAATGGTCAGAGTCGGTCATCCCAGTCGTAGGGTTGTCCCAGGATTCCATCGAAGGTATGAAAGCGTTCGGGGAACGGCGAGAGACTGACTTTACCGGTCAATAGCGATAGACGTTGTCGAGCGTGTGTTGCGAAGTCGATTAAGAGATAACGAGAGAAGATGATGTAGAGAAGTGCCTTGAACAATCTGAATATGACGCCGCTAAGCGTGAGCACCAACGGTGTTGTCAGTGCTGCTCATATTGCACCGGTTATATACTTGGGGAGCAATAATTTTTGTCGTTCATCTAGATAACGGTGGATGAAAATTAGCGCACCGAAAACCACGAATGGGAATGTCAGAAGTACATAGAGTGGACAGGAGCCCCAGAACGGCACGGGCGCCGCGACGAGCTAGGTCGCCAGCCCAGTCACGAGCGTGGTCGCAACGTCGCCGATGATCGCGTTTCTAGTGTCGTCCTGATCCGTGCGGCGTCGCTTGCGAATGACCCGCATGACGAAGATTGACATCGCGATGTAGGCGGCGATGAACATCAGTCCCATCGTGGTTCAGGCTTTTATGGGATCTGCCGTGGTCGCTCAAAAACCTTAGTCTAACGCCCCTGCCACTCCGGGGGACGCTTCTCTGCAAACGCACGGGGACCTTCGCGTGCATCTTGACTGTTTGCCCGGGCCTTTTCGGCTGGGTAGTCTAAACCATTCGCCTCTGATAGGTACGTATCCAGTCCTTTCATCGCCGCTTCCTTGGTCGCGCGAACCGCGAGTGGCGCACAACGGAGTATGTCTTGAACCCATTTATCAACCGTTTCGTCCAGCTCTGCAGCGGGTACCACCTCGTTAACGAGCCCTAGTTCATACGCCCGTTGAGCGGTCATATGACGTCCGGTGAGCATGTAACCCATCGCAGGTTTGAGACCAATCTGCCGCGGTAGTCTATGAACGCCGACGCCCCCCGCGATCAGACCGCGTCGAGGCTCAGGCAAACCGAGCTCAGCATGGTCTGCCGCAACAATGATGTCGCAAGCCATGGCGAGTTCAAGACCACCCCCCAAGGCAAATCCATTGACCTTCGCGATCACGGGTTTCGGAAAATGCCAACGCAGATTCAAAGGGTTCGTCTGGTTCATCATCCGTTGCCATTCGGAACTTTGCTCATCGGTGGCGTCCGCTTCCCGAGCACGGTGTCTGAGATCCATCCCCGCGCAGAATGCTCGCTCGCCTGAACCCGTCACTACAGCGAGCCAGATATCATCGTTGTTCTCGACTTCGTCGAAATGCTGTGACAACGCGTACCGTAGCTCCGGGTTGAGCGCGTTCATGGAGTCGGGCCGGTTCAGGGTAATGCTGGCGACATGCCCGCTAATCTCGAATGTTGCGACATCAGCCATGACCAGGCTCCTTTGTTGTTTGGCAGGTTAGATAAAGCACTCAAGGAGGTTGTGTTCCTTCAGCCAGTGCTCTGCGTCGTCCCGATCCGCAACGTTGAGTTGTCTCAAACGATGCGTGATGAGAGATGCAGAAAGAGGTGGGTACGGAC
>CAJWYI010000003.1 GCA_913049815.1 uncultured Gammaproteobacteria bacterium | reverse complement strand
TCAAATAGACAGCGGCTGTAAATACCATGGCAAACAGCAACGCGATGCGAGTGCCGTAGAACAATCGAGCGAGAATGTCGCGGCTGGTACTGTCAGTGCCAAGGTAATGTTGTGCAGTGAATGAAGGCGGCTCCGGTTTGAAGACTTGTCCAGTCGCATGGTTTTCAAACTCGTTGTAGGGAACCAGTGGCATGATGAGCCAATTGTCCGAGTCCTCGCTCTCCCATTTGTCCTGGAGGTCCCTGTAATTGGTCTCGTAGGAATACGACTCCCCGAAATCCGTGCCAGGATGAAAGTCTGTGTAGACGGGAAAGTAGAGGCCGCCCGCGTAGCTCACTACCAGCGCGCGACTATTGATGAGGACTTCACCGAACAGGCTGAGACAGAACAGGCCCGCAAGTATCAAGAAACTGTAATAGCCACGCTTGATCTCGCGGAATCGCCTGAGCTTTTTACGTGTCTCGGGATTCATCACTGGAACCGAATCCTCGGGTCAACGAATGCGACCAGAATGTCCGAGAGGATGTTACCGATCAGCAACAGCAGGCTTGAAAGAAAAACGATACCCATGACGACGGGATAGTCCCGATCGAGGATGGAGGTGAGCGCGAGCAGACCAAAGCCGTCGATATCGAATACTGATTCGATCAAAAACGAACCTGTCAGGATAAGCGTGATGTTTTGTCCGAACGTAGTTGCGATTGGAATGAGGGAATTACGCAACGCATGGCGTGTCACGGACTTGCGAAATGAAACACCTTTCGCAATAGCTGTTCGGATGTAGTCGGATGCAAGATTATCCATTAGATGGTTCTTGAGCAGCAGCGTAACCAACGCAAAGCTGCCAACGAGATAGCAGATAAGCGGCAACACGGAGTGGCTGATGATATCCAGGGCCTTGGCGCCGATCGAGAGTTCGGCGAAGTTGTAGCTTGTGAACCCGCTCATGGGGAACCAGTCCAGAGTGACGGAGAAATAGAGCAACAACAGGGAACCAAGCGCGTACCCCGGAATAGCGTACCCAACAAAGATCAGTATCGAAGTGACATTGTCGACGACTGTTCGATGGCGAATGGCCTTCACGACACCGAGCGGAACACAGACCGCATACGTCAGGATGAGGGTCGTGATGCCGTAATATAGGGAAATTGGGAATCGGTCGCTGATGACGTCCCAGACAGGATCGTTGTAACGGTACGACGTACCCAGATCGCCACGAATCACCTTCAGGACCCAGTCGCCATAGCTGACCAGTACGGGTTTATCAAATCCGTAGTATTCACGAAGTTTCTGCAGTTGATCGTCGGATAGTGCCATATCGTGACCTGCAATCTGTTCTACGGCAAATCCCCCCTGAGCATCGAGCTGCTGACTTTCCGCGATCGCTCGCTCGAGCGGACCCCCGGGGACAAAACGCGTGATGACAAAAACGATCACTGTCACGCCCAGTAAGGTTGGGGGAATGAGCATGAGTCTGCGAATGAAATAGTCGCGCATGTATTTTTTGTTCGGTAGGTACGGGTTCGCGGGAGTGTACAAAGTACATTAGCGTCAGCATAGACCGCCTTCCATCAGAGATGTTCCTTTGTCACGGTTTTGCATAGCAGCTTGAGCACGGGCGTGTTAGCGTCCGCCTCGGAGGCACCAATGCAGATTACGGTACAACACCAGCGGGCATTTGAGGAACAGGGATACACAATTCTGCGGCAAGCGTTGGATGAGCCAACGCTTATGATGCTGCGCGAAGAATGTTCGTATTTCGTGGGTTACGTCGATGGGAGCATGAAGGCACGAGGTCGCGAAACCTACGGGATCACACACCGTGGCAAACGCTACTTCATCAGCGGGCGTTATCGAGAGAGTCGCCGCTTACCATCGTTTCTGTTCGGCCAGTTGATGGCCGACATCACCCGTGCGTTTCTGGGGGGCGAATCGTATCTGTTTGTGGAGCAGTGGGTGGTGAAAGGTGCAGAGCAGGGCATGAAGTTCGCGTGGCATCAGGATGGCGGCTATGTGAAATTCTCGGATCCTGAGACACGACATCGACCATATCTGACATGCTGGTGTGCGCTCGACGATATGAGTGAAGCCAATGGCAGCATCTTTGTTCTCCCTCATGACCGTGCTAACACTCGCAACCAGGTGTTACCACACAGAGCAGAGCCGGAAACCAACGATCTTGTCGGTTATGAAGGCAGCGACCCTGGTGAACTGATCGAGGTACCTGCCGGCAGCATTGTCGTATTCTCGAGCACCACGTTACACCGTAGTACAGCTAATACGACAGATGCCCCGAGACGTGCTTACCTTGCGCAATACAGCGGTGAAGTCATCCAGCGGTCAACGGGGGGCACGTGGGCACATGCGGTCCCCTTCACACGATCCGGTGAAGTGATTTATGACCCAAACTCTGATTACGGCACCTCAGGCTTGAGGTCGCCAGAGATCGATTGACCCGTCATCTACTTGTTGCGCTGGACTATGTGGGATGCCAAATAAACAAGACCGTCCGGTGCGGGTTGAGAGATGCGACCAATCGATTGGATGGCCGATTGATAGTGCGCCTTCAATTGTTGCGTCGATTCGTCCAAACCTAGGAGGGTCACAAAAGTTGATTTCCTATTGCCAGCATCTGAACCCTGGGGTTTACCCAGCATATCTGTTGATTGAGTGACATCGAGAATGTCATCTCGAATCTGGAATGCCAGACCGATATGCTTCCCATACTCCGCGAGGCACGCCGTCACAGACTCTGAGGCATTGCCGGCCCGCGCAGCCATGAGAATGCCAGCGCTGATGAGTTTCCCCGTCTTTCCATCGTGCATTTGACGCAGCTCCTGCTCGTTGAGCGTTCGCTGTTCACCTGCCATATCGAGGATCTGCCCACCGACCATGCCACCCTGACCGGCACCGACAGCTAGGATCGATATCCAATCTCGAATGATCAATGGATCCACTGGCGCGCGTGTCAGGACCTCGAACGCAAGAGTCTGTAGCGCATCACCCACAAGAATCGCGGTCGCCTCGTCCCAGACAACGTGAACGGTAGGGCGCCCTCGACGCAGGTTGTCGTCATCCATCGCCGGCAGGTCGTCGTGGACGAGTGAATACGTATGCATGATCTCGAGCGCGGCCGCCGGATAGTCAAGGATGTCACTTTTAATACCCAGCGCTTCACCAGTCGCATACGTCAACAATGGACGTACGCGCTTGCCCTCACCGAGAGCTGCGTATCTCAAAGCCTGATGGAAAGGGGCTTCGGTGCCAGGTAGCTGACGCGCGATGAAATCTTCGACTCGGGATCGATACGCTTCAATCCGATCGACGAATTCTGACGATGCGGATGGAATAGATGGTGGCAAGACTATCCTCGATCAGTGTCAAAAAGAATACGAGTGTACGGGACCGCCACAGCCAACTGAAGACATCGCTGTGCTTTGATTTCGAATGCGAGGTTGCTCCCGTACAATGAGCGTACTGTTCTTACGCGGGACTCTGGCCCCCAATGTCTGCCGTTCAAAGTCAAGAATCCAAGCGGATGTGCGAGGTGCTCCCTCATGATTGATGCATTGCATATTGAAGCGAATGCCAATGTCGCGCTGGTCAAGTATTGGGGGAAGGCAGATGAAGCCGCCAACCTTCCTGCCACGGGTTCGGTCTCAATCAGCCTGGACGCTTTGAAAACGACGACCATTATGAAACAGGGAGCCGGACCTAATGATGAGATTTGGCTGAATGGAGAGTCTGTCGGGACTGGCGTTGATCGAATTCAATCCTTTATCGACCGGGTCCGGACGATGTATGTCGGCATAGGACCGGTACATGTGATCTCGACCAATAGCTTTCCTACTGGCGCCGGTTTGGCATCTTCAGCATCGGGGTTCGCAGCGCTCGCGATTGGAATCAATCGTCTATGCGGCATTGGCCTGGAACCGGCAGATGTTTCACGCCTAGCCCGACTTGGATCCGGCTCTGCCGCAAGGTCGGTGTATGGTGGCTTTGTGGCGATCTCAGCAGACGGTGACGGCGCAGCGGTTCCGATTGACGTTGATATGACGCATTGGCCACTAACGGTTCTAATTGCCGTCACAGATACTGCAGCAAAGTCGGTGGGCTCGACGCAGGCGATGCAACGGACCGCGGACACATCGCCGTACTATGCCGAATGGGTCCAACAACATCCTGCCGATATGATCGAAGCACATCGATCAATTGCAGAAGCCGACTTTGACGGTCTTGCGACGGTGAGCATTCGGAGCTGTATGAAGATGCATGCGGCCATCATGGCTGCGAGACCGCCGATCATTTATTGGAACCCTGGCACGATGGCTGTCGTGAACGCGGTGGAAGGCTGGCGTGAGGCAGGGAGACGGGTTTTCTATACCATTGATGCAGGTCCGCAGGTCAAAGTCATTTGCCATCAGGATGATGTTGCTGTCTGCAACAGAGAACTTGCGCAGTTACCGGGTGTACGAAACGTCATCGAGTCCGGTATAGGTGGTGAGCCACGGGTACACTGGTCATATTCACGTTGAATCTCTCTTTGTCCAACGGATGAACACGTCTGCACCTGGAAAGTTGTTCCTGACCGGCGAATATGCCGTTTTAGAAGGCGCCCCAGCGCTAGTGATGCCCGTGCCCCAGCGTGCCATCGTGTCTTCGGCATGTAGTGATCGGTGGATCATACGATCAGATGTGGAAGTGGCTTTGCCGATGCAGGAAATCCCGCTTGCGAAGGCTGTCTATGACGAGCTCCACCGCCGAGGCCTGCCGGTTTCTGTGCCCGAAGATGGGTTGTGTCTGGATACACGCGCTTTTTTCCAATCAATCGATGGTGAGCCGAAAAAGCTGGGTGTTGGTGGTAGCGCTGCGTTGACCGCCGCGCTGCTCAAAACGCTGTTTCCGAAGCCGACAGGGTGGGCCGATTCAGAATATGTGCGGCTTGCCGTGGCATGCCACCACCGATTCCAGGGTGGTCTTGGGAGTGGTGCCGATATCGCGGTGGCGTTGATGGATGACCTGATACGGTATCGGACTGTTGCTGAACCTGAAGTTTCGAGTCTACCGCATGGTCTTGTGTTTGGATTTGTTTGGACCGGTCGGGGAGCAGGAACCGTCAGCTACCTGGATCGGATGCTACGGTTCAAGGAACGTGAGCCAACACTCTACGACGAGTTGATGCATCCACTTGGCAGAGTAGCGACGTCAATGAGCCGACGAGGTCTCCGCGCTGATGAGTTCATTGGCGGACTTGCAGAGATGGACATATGTCTCAAAGCGCTTAGTGACGGAAGTCGAACAGGATTCTATACCGACATTCACGTAGAATTACGCGACTTCGTTATGCGGTCAGGTGGAATCTATAAGCCCTCAGGTGCGGGCGGAGGTGACTTTGGCATGGTGGTGGTACGGGAAGTGGGTGAACTCAGGGCATTGAACGAAAAACTGGAAAACGCGGGGTACCGTACCGACCTCGTGTCCGCAGATAGGTTCATACAGGAGTCAGAATGAGCAGGGCGAGATTCCCGGGGTTCTACAAGCTGTCTGTAGAAGATCGCCTGGCGGCCATCCGGCAACATGAATGGCTTCATGACGATGATGTTCAGGAATTGCTCTCTGGTGACCATTTGCTGGTGCCGGAACTAGCCGACAAGATGATTGAGAACGTTGTTGGCGTCATGGGGTTGCCATTGGGTGTTGGTCTTAACTTTGTGATCAATAAACGCGATTATCTGATCCCTCTTGTGGTGGAAGAACCTTCAATTGTCGCCGCGCTGTCGTCTGCTGCCAAGACGTTTTCTACTGGGGGTGGTATGACTGCCAGGGCCGATGAGTCTCTGCTGATTGGGCAGGTCCAGGTGGTTAATCCATCAGATATGGAAGCTGGTGAACGACAGGTTTTGGCGCACAAGGCGGATTTACTGTCAAAGCTTAACGCGTTACATCCGAACATGATCGCTCGAGGCGGCGGCGCACAGGACATCGAAGTGCGACGCTTCCCGCGCACATCCGATAATCCTCAAATGCTGGTCGTCCATTTGTTGGTTGATACCTGTGATGCGATGGGTGCCAACATGATCAACACCATGTGCGAAGAAATTGCACCTGATATCGAAGCGCTGACCGGTGGACGTGTCTTCCTTCGCATCCTGTCGAATCTGACAGATCGAGCGGTCGTCCGGGCCTCTGTGACCGTCGCTACAGATCAGTTATCAGGGAAGGGTTATACTGGCGAGGAAGTCCGCGATGGCATCGTTCTGGCTTCACAATTCGCCAACATCGATCCCTATCGAGCGGCAACACACAACAAAGGGATCATGAATGGGATTGACCCTGTTGCTATTGCGACGGGTAATGACTGGCGCGCCATTGAGGCTGCTGCCCACGCCTATGCAAGCCGAGGAGGTCGATATACCGCCTTGACACACTGGCAGGTGACGCAAAGTGGTGACCTGCACGGGGAGATCGAGATACCGTTGAAGGTGGGTACGCAAGGTGGTTCGCTACGTGCGAACCCATCCGCCAATATCGCCCATCGGATGCTCGGTACGCCTAATGCCAGGGAACTTGCAGAGGTTATGGCAAGTGCCGGTCTGGCACAGAATTTCTCCGCAATACGAGCGTTGTCCACCGTTGGTATTCAAAAAGGCCATATGTCGTTGCATGCACGAAGTGTTGCTTTGTCTGCAGGCGTGCCGCAGTCGCGTTTTGAGAAAGTGGTATCCCGACTGATAGAGAAAGACGACATCAAGATTGAGACGGCTCATGCAATTTTGGCAGAGCTTGAAGAAGATCCGGTATTTTTGGACGGACAGACGCGGAAACACTTGAATGAGGAGTCAAACTCGTCCGGCAAGACGGTTGTCCGCTCGTTTGGGAAAGTCATTCTGTTAGGAGAGCACGCCGTCGTCTACGGACGGCCTGCGATCGCGGTACCCATCCCGGATGCTGTGATTGCCGAAGTCATGGATTCTGATTCGCCACCTGAGATTCACGTGCCTGCTTGGGATATTGATGGACAGTTGGAACACGCCAATTCGATCTGGTGGTCTGCCATCTCTGGGGTGTTTGACGAGTTGGGGGTCGGTGGCGAGCGATTTCTGGTACATGTACAGCCGAACATTCCCGCGGCCATGGGTCTAGGTGGATCGGCGGCCATCGCGGTCGCTGTGATCCGTGGGGTTGACCAACATTTCCGTTTGGGGCTCAGCGATACTGAGGTAAATGCCATGGCATTCCGTTGCGAGAAGGCAGCTCACGGGACGCCCTCTGGCATCGATAACACCATCGCTACTTTTGGGCGCCCTCTGTTGTATCGGTCGGGAGAACATCCAACGGTTGACCCTATTCATTTCGAGACACCGATGAGGCTCGTCATTGGCATTTCAGGGGAGCCCAGCCTCACCGTAGACATGGTCGCAGGCGTGCGCGAGCGGTGGCGCCGCAATCATAATTTGTATGAGCAACTGTTCGACAACTTCGAAATGGTCGCCAACACAGGTCTTGCGGCGATAACTGATGGGGATTACCGCACCTTGGGAGACATGATGACGGTCAACCATGGTCTACTGAACGCGATTTCTGTCTCCAGTCCCGAATTGGATCGAATGGTCCAGCTTGCGAGAGATGCTGGTTCTTTGGGCGCGAAGCTGACAGGTGCGGGTGGGGGAGGTTCTGTGGCTTGTCTCTGTGACGATGACGAGGGCAGTGCCAACGTTGCGGGTGCCCTGACGCGTGCTGGTTACCAGGCACTTCAGGTGACTGTGTGACCGACGCGATGCCGATCGTTTCGTCTGACGAGGAACCGCTGATTCTCGTCGATGAGCGAGATCGAGTGATAGGATCTCGTAGCAAACTGGCGTGCCATGAAGGTAATGGTGTGTTGCATCGAGCCTTCTCGGTGTTTCTGTTTTCTGATGATGGTGATGTGTTGCTGCAGCGGCGTAGCCAGGAAAAGCTGCTCTGGCCTGGCTTTTGGTCCAATGCCTGCTGTTCTCATCCTCGTGTCGGTGAGGAACTATCAGAGGCGGTTCATCGTCGAATGGCGCAGGAACTGGGGGTGAGCACTGCTGTCGAGTTTGCGTACAAGTTCACTTATCACGCACAGTTTGACAATGTGGGGTCAGAACATGAGCTTTGTTCTGTATGGCTCGGACGTGTGGATGTGGGCTCGGTGGTACCGAATTCCAACGAAATATCTGAGGTGCAATGGATCTCTAGCGAAGGGCTAAGCCAGGCGTTGATAGCGAGGCCCGACGACTATACGCCGTGGCTTAGGATGGAATGGAGCCGCCTTGTGCAGGAATTTTCCCGTCGGCTCCCCTGAGACCATTGTTGGTTTGTTGATGGCGGCGTGAAGGAGGGGTGATGACAACAGACACCTTGATTGTGATTCCTGCTCGATGGGGTTCGACACGTCTGCCGGGTAAACCTCTAGTTGAGATTGCTGGGCAAACGATGCTGTCGAGAGTGGTTGATATTGCGTGTCATGCTGCGGATGCGGTGATGTCCGCGCAAGAGAATCATCAGGTCGGTGTCGTCGTGGCTACCGATGATGACCGCATCCATGAACACTGTGCAACGCTACCGGTCGACAGCGTAATGACCGGTAAAGACTGTCCAACAGGGACTGATCGAGCGCGTGAAGCACATCGATTGATGTCAGACGCGTTCGACTATGTGGTCAATCTACAGGGAGATGCGCCGCTGACACCCCCAGACTTTGTGGCCGATCTGGTGCTTGGTCTGATCGCAAGTGGTGCTGATGTGGCTACACCGGTCGTCAGACTGCGCTGGCACGAATTGGATCTGATGCGGGAGCAAAAGCAAACGACACCATTTTCCGGAACAACAGTTTTATTGTCTGATAACGGAGATGCGCTCTGGTTCAGCAAGCAGATTCTACCTGCCATGCGGGACGAGGCGAGTCTGAGATCGCATAACGGTGATGATGCGTTATCGCCGGTTCTTCGCCATGTCGGTTTGTATGGCTTTACACGGGATGCGCTTAACGCGTTTGTTGCTTTGCCCCCAGGACGTTACGAGCAACACGAAGGGTTGGAGCAGTTGCGTCTTCTTGAAAATGGATACCGGATTCGTTGTGTGGAAGTGGACTATCGTGGTCGACCCGCGATGTCGGGTGTTGATAGTTCTGATGACGTACAGCGTGCTGAATGGTTGTTGGCGTGACAACGTTAATCGTCGCCCGACATGGGAATACGTTCGGTCCCAATGACACACCCACCAGAGTCGGTGCACGGACAGATCTGCCTCTGGTCGATAGTGGGAAACGCCAGGCAGAACGACTTGGTGACTACCTCTTGGAGAACGACTGGCAGCCAGATCGAGTATTCACTTCCACACTTCAACGCTCTCAGACGATGGCCACGATCGCGTTGACGCGCTGCAACCTATCTCTTGAGTGCGAGCCTCGTTCTACGTTTGATGAGATCGACTACGGTCCCGATGAAAACCGTCCAGAAGGTGAAGTCGTAGCACGGATAGGGCAGGCGGCGATCGATGCCTGGAATGAACGAGCGGAAGTACCTCTTGGATGGAAGGTAAACCCCATGGATGTGATCTCAAACTGGCAGCGATTTGCTGACGAGTTGATTTCCTTGGAGCAGCGGGTGGTGCTGGTGGTGACCAGTAATGGGATTGCGCGTTTTGCCCCGCATCTGACCGGCGACTTTGGGGGATTCCTCACTCGTTTTGAACTAAAATTGTCGACCGGTGCGGTTGGGATACTGCGACACAATCATAACGAAGGCAATTGGGTCGTCGACGATTGGAACGTCAGACCCTGATACCCTGGTGATGTTGTTTCGTAGCTACGGTAAGATGCTTCGAGGATCTCATTTAGTTTAATAAGTCATGATTGGTTTTACGGAATCAGATGCAACCAACGCACGTACCCTTAGTGCGGCACAGATCAATGACTTTAATCGGGATGGTTTTCTCACGCCGTTACCTGCCCTCGACGCAGACGAAGCCTTCGCTTCCCGTCGTTATTTCACAGATCTCCTTGAATCGATGCAGAACATGAACGATGGGCGAAATGCTTATGCCATCATGGGCTACCACAACCGGTGTCAGGGTATCTGGGACCTCGCGATGCACCCTAGGATTCTCGATTATGTGGAGGATCTGCTCGGTCCGGACTTCGTGTGCTGGACGACACATTACTTTTGCAAATTGCCTGGAGATGAGCGTCGAGTTCCGTGGCACCAGGATGCGACCTACTGGCCGGTACGCCCCACAGACACTGTGACCGTGTGGCTTGCGATTGATGATGTATCTGAAGACATGGGGCCCATGCGATTCATCCCGGGCAGTCATCGACTCGGTAAAGTGGAGTGGCAGCCAGCCAAGGGTGCAGTTGCATTACAGCAGGAAATTCCAGACGCTGAGCGAATGGGTGAACCAGTCGATAACCTGCTGCGAGCCGGTGAAATCTCATTACATACCAGCACGTTGATTCATGGCTCTGAACCTAACACGACCGATCGACGGCGTTGCGGACTGACACTTCGGTACATCCCTTCATCGGCGACTGTGAAAGCAGGTGCCGAACGGGTTCTGAATGACGCGATCCCCTGTCAGGGTCATTCAGGGGATTGGAAGAGGAACAGCCGTCCTGTCGGTGATGATCTTCGGAGAATCCACGATGCATACCGAGACTAGCGGCTACTTGATCGGGGTTGGGGCATCGGTCAGCGAGGATGTGGCTTGGACTCCCACCAACTGACGATCAAGGTAGGACCTCCTCAACACGTGTGATCAGTTTGGGATAATCAGTAACTACTGAGTCGGGTTACAACCAGGTCCAGAACACCCAACGATTGCCGGCATTCGCTTTGCAATGCCTAAGCTCCAAGTATTGGCGATCTGATGGTTGCACCAGATATAGCCCTCTGGATACCAGCGCTCAATATAGCGGCAACGGGTTCTTGGGGGTCCCATTATCGCTTTAGTTATAGTTTTCGAGGTTAGTTATGCTGCGTTAGAGTCCAGAAAGATTGGGAAGGGCTCGCTGTAAGACCGAGTATCCTTTCGAACTGGATGAAAAGACTTAAGTCGCTGGATGCCAACACCAGTGCCATGGTTCGTAGGCGACTTGGTAACGATTTCCTCTGGGGTAAGTCATGGCGAAACCAAACGCCTGTGCGTGTTGTGTTAACCATGCGAATGCACGACTTTCCTCGAAAATCTCTTCCAATGGTGGATGTCCTGGTGTCGTCAAATCCAAGGCACGACCGCTATGGTGTTCACTGAAGCCAGGTATGGCGGAAACGCGCAGAATGTCGTCGACGCTTTCACCAGCCTCTCGCTTGCGCTGGATGATCTGGCATTGATAGTTGAACGAACGAAAGGCACTAACGACCTGGATTGTGATGTTTGACTCTGCAGCAGCCGCTTCGAGCTCAAGCCACGAGCTGTAGGTGTCGGCGCTCATACGAAGTGGTCGTTCGTATATGTCTTGTCCTGCAACAATGACAGACTGTTCTGGTTGAAACGGCAGTTGGTATCCGATGAGGTGTCTCTCCTCAATACCGAGGTGATGCAGTCGATGCTGGATTTCCTGAGGCAACGGTCCCATTTGGGGTCTATCGTGCCGGGACCACAATGCAAGCGGCTCGAGGGTGGCGAGCTTTCAGCGTCGCACAAAACGAGTCCGCGTCATTTCGCGAGTCCATTCCTGCAGTTTGGAGTCTGTAGATCTGCCGATCTCCAGGTGCGGGTGGGACAATCATGACCGAACGATCGAAAAGATCCGGCTCAGCATATCGAAAGTCAGCCAGCAGCAGCTCCGCGGTCCGCACGTGCGAGAAAGCGCCAAGCTGGACGCGAAAACCGTTCTGGTTACCGTCGCTCGAAGTTGTTTGGATAGCAGATGATCTCTCTATCGGTTTGGCTGGTGTCGTTTGTTGTGGCGCTGGGGCTGCAATACTAGAAACATCTGATGGAATACTCAGATCCCATTCCTGTGACCAGGGAATTGTCGGATCAGTGACTGCCGAGGGTGTTTCAACGGTTACATTGAGGGCAAACAGTGCGTCGTTAGCTCGCTCGAATCCGGCCTCAGACGCCAGTGTTAGCCAGCGTATGGCCTCATCTCGATCCTGTGTGACCCCGCGACCTTCTAAATATAGGGTTCCAAGATGGTATTGCGCCGGAGAATACCCATGGTTTGCTGCTTTTTCGTACCAGTTTGCAGCCTTTAGCGGGTCCTTGGGGACAGATTCCCCGTATTTGTACATCATCGCGATCACGGTCTGTGAACGGGCATCTCCACGATTCGCGAGCACAAGAAATTCCTGGAAAGCGGCGTCAAATTCCTGCCGTTGGTAGGCTGATGATGCTGATTCAAAATCTGCATGACAGGACAATGCAATCATTAATGTCGAGAGTGTGGGTATCCACGCAACAGTAAGAGTTCTAATACTCATAAAAACATTATAGCTCTATTTACATGAGCTTTAGGTTCCGCCCATTCAAGCGGTTTCAGTGTATTTCCCGTCAAGCTCTGATGGGTTCGAAAAGTTTATCCAGTCCTGGTGCTGTTTCCTGAGTGTGCGTGAGCTTCGGACGGGTCACGGAGAAATGGCATGACTGGAAGATTCAAAGCTGACAGATCGGAAGATGACAACGATCGTGCGCTTCTGGCACGCGTAGAAACTTAAACAGCCTGTAATGGGTTCTCGCTATGCCACCGTGAGATCGTGTCCCACCAGATCATCGTCGGGTGAAGTACTGGTGCGTGTAGTTGATGTTGCTTTCGATGTATTGTTCGTGTTCGAGTACAAAATCGTGGTTGGGGAACTGGGGGAAGTAGATGTCTCCATCAATCTCAACGTCGAGCGTCGAAATGTAGATGCCGTTGGTGACCGGCAAGGCTTGTTCGTAGATGGCACCTCCGCCAATGACAAAAATGGGGCGGTTATGTTGAGAAGCGATGGAAATCGCTTGATCCAGTGAGCGGCTGGATTTACAACCCTCGAAGCTTAGATCTTGGCGTGTGACAACGATGTTGAGTCTTCCCGGGAGCGGCCTGCCAATAGACTCGAAGGTCTTGCGCCCCATGATTAAGGTTCCGCCTTGTGTAATCTCTTTGAAGAGGCGTTGCTCTCCTTTTACGTTCCATGGGATATCGTTAGATTTTCCGATAACGCCGTTTCTGGCCCTGGCGACGACGATGTCAATATGTGGTTTAGACACGTTGAGTCCGGTTACATGCGGTCCACGGTTTTGATCCCAAGGCATCCGAGTCCTAGCTGCAGCACATTGGCCGTGATTGACGCTAGCCGGAGCCTACTATGTTGGATCTCAGGATCAGACTGTTTCAGTATGGGACAGTGTTCGTAAAAGCTCATGAATTGGCCCGAGAGCTCGAAAAGGTAGTTGCATAGGACGTTCATTTGATAGTCTTCAAGCGCGTCTTCGATGGCTTCAGAAAATTGCAGCAACTTGACCCCGAGGTCGAGTTCATCAGGCTCTGCAAGTGTAATTTGTCCGCGCAGATCAGTCGGTTCGACGCCCGCCTTTTTGAGGACACTCTGTATCCTAGTATAGGCGTATTGCAGGTAAGGTGCGGTATTCCCTTCAAAGGACAATAAAATATCCCAGTCGAAAATGTAATCGGTCCCTCGATTCTTAGAGAGTTCAGCGTACTTAATGGCTCCGACACCGACGATCTCCGCGATCGATCGATGTTCTTCTTCAGTCAATGAAGGATTTTTCTCCCTCACGAGTTGATAGGCCCTTGTCACTGCTTCATTGATCACGTCGATCAATTTGACCTCGGCGCCATCTCTCGTCTTGAAAGGTTTCCCATCATTTTTCAGAATGCTGCCAAACGGGAGATGTCTGAACTCCTGATCGGTCAAGTAGCCTGCAGCTGTAGCAACGGCAAAAACCTGCTTCAAGTGAAGTTGCTGAGGCGCACCAACCACGTAGAGAACCGTGTCTGCGCGAAGTTTTCCGGCGCGATATCTAACGGCTGCGAGATCCGTGGCCATATATGGATATCCGCCATCGGACTTCCTGACGATCGCGGGTAGGGGCTTGCCGTCTTTACCGGTGAATTCCTCAAGAAACACACACATTGCGCCATCGGATTCTTCAAGGAGTCCCTGCTGTTCAAGTTCCGCAACCACGACTGGCAGGTCATCGTTGTAGGCGCTTTCTGCATGTATGTCTGCTCTCGCCAGTGAGATGTTGAGACGCTCGTATACGTCCTGACAATGTTTGATCGACTCTTCGATGAATTGGCGCCACAGTGCGACGCATTGCGCATCACCTCCCTGAAGCCGAACGACGTAGCCTCTGGCACGTTCGGCGAATTCATGATCTGTCTTGAAGAGCTTACTCGCTGACTGATAGAAGACTTCTAGATCTTTTAGCTCAGTGGAAATTTCTGTGTTGTCCAACTGGTCCAGGTAGGCGAGAAGACTGCCAAATTGCGCTCCCCAGTCGCCGACGTGGTTGACCCGTGTGACTTGGTGGCCAACGGCCTCTAGCACATGCACAATTGCGTCGCCAATAGCATTGGTTCTGAGATGACCGATGTGCATCTCTTTCATCAAATTGGGTGCTGAGTAGTCGACAGCGAAGTGACGAGGTTCTGGCGAGGGGACTGGAACGTCGTCCCCGAGTTGCATCAGCTGTTGCTCAATAGCGTAGGGGGCTAGGTGGATGTTGACGAATCCTGGACCGGCGACTTCGAGCTTATTAACGATTGGCAGGTTCAGCCTCTCAGTCACTTTAGTTGCTAGCTCTCGGGGGTTCAGTTTTGCGCTTTTTGCGGCACCCATGACGCCATTGACCTGATAGTGCCCGAACTCTCTTTTCTGAGCCTGTTTCACGATGGGGGGACTCGCAGACACCCCTAGCTCTTCAAAGCTCTGGGCAACCGCTGAGTGGATCTGTTCTTTTAGATTCATGAGCTAAAGTGCGGCCGAGAAAAAGCGCAGAATCTTACACGATCAATAGGACTCGGGGACACCCATTAAGGTTAGGACCCCGAGACGCCACGATTTCTGATGAGCAGAGATGGATGTCCATGGGCCATCCATTAAGCAAGGGTTCAAACTGGGGGAACATGCTGAGACACCCATATGTGGAAGGAAATGATCTAGCCACTCGAGTCTTTGATTTGGATGTTAGCTGAAAAAAGGTCCGAAAATGTGAGTACGGCGTTAGTTCGAAACTGCCGCTATGCTTGATGGATGTCCTCCATGGGAGACTTAAGCTACGTACCAGGTTTTATGAGTGGGTAGTCGAGCACTGTTCGCCGCAACACATCTGCGGTATACGGCCGAATCTTCGCTCGCTGTGGTTCAGCAATTTTGTTCCTACTTTGGGGGATTGGCCGAGAGAGGTCGGTTCTGCTGAGCCTGCAAGGTTATGTCCCCGTGTTGGGCCTACAATGGTTGCGATGTAGGGGACCACCCATTTTCCCTGTGACGTGACGCAAGGTGACTGGGTAGGGTGTCTCGTAGGTTCTGGATGGATCCGTTGCTCATCAGTACGATATGGCACCGACCTTTTGGCACTTTGATTAGCGTATCAAGGTGAGTGATAACGTCTTCCGGCGTGGCGTGCGTTTGTGACCTCGATCCAATGAGTGTTTGCATATCCCACTTGATCCCCTGAGCTTCGAGCCATAATGTAAAATCAGCCGCCTCAGTGGCATCAGTGAGTTCATGTTGATGAATACCGCTTTTCATGGTGTGTGATGCGGGTTCGATGACGGCTACCAAGAAATCGCCTGTGTGGAGTTGTCGGCGGAGACCGTCAAGATCGCTGAAGATAGCAGTAGGGTGGTGCGCGAAGTCGTCATAAACGACGATGTCATCTGACTCGTAAATGACCTCCATTCTACGCTTGACCCCCTCAAACTCATTTAGCGCAGAGCACCCGGTGTCGAGTGGCACTCCGGCGTGCCGTGCCGCCAACAGCGCAGAGAGTGCGTTGTGGAGATTATGGCGTCCGCTCAAACTCCAATTTATTTCAAACGCCCGGTCATTGTTCACCAAGGTAAAGTGGCTGTAGTCCTCAGCCACGGATGTGATTTCTATTTCGATCCTGGAAGAAGATACAGGCACGTCCGCTCCCGTGCGTGTGATCCTATGTTCGGGACCTCGTATTTGGCAAAACGCTTGTGTTTGAGACCAGCATCCCCGGGCGAGGACATCCGTCAGATTGTCGTCGTCGATCGGATGAATGATGAGTCCCTGTTCCGGGACTGTACGTACCAGTTGATGGAACTGTCGCTTGATATCTTCAAGGCTGTCGAAGATGTCTGCGTGGTCAAATTCCAGATTGTTCATCACGAGTGTTTGAGGGAAATAGTGCAGAAACTTAGAGCGGCGATCGAAGAAGGAGGTGTCGTACTCGTCGGCTTCGATAACAAAGAATGGGTGTGCACCATTTCGCGAAGATATCTCGAAATTCAAAGGGACGCCGCCGATCAGAAAACCAGGATCCATTCCTGCGTACTCAAGGATCCAGGCGATCATGCTAGCAGTCGTTGTCTTTCCGTGAGTACCTGCTACGGCTATGACCCATCGTTCTCGAAGTAGGTGAGTCCCCAGCCATTCTGCGCCCGACAAGAACGGAATATTGTGATGGAGAAGGTGCTCGACGGCGGGGTTGCCTCGTCGTAGACCAGCGTTTCCCAATATGACGAGGTCTGTTGCTCTGGGAATGCTGGCATGACTATAGCCTTCCGAGACAGTGATGCCTGATGCCGCCAGCAGATCACTCATGGGCGGATAGACATTTTCGTCACTCCCTGAAACCTCGGCGCCCGATTCCTTGGCCAGGATGGCGATGCTACCCATCAGTGTGCCGCAAATTCCTAAGATATGTACCTTCAAACCGCTTCTCCGTTGGGAGGAAATGCAAATGGACCGTCAAGTGTTACCGTTGTCGAAAAGTCGCGGAGTGTTTGAGTGATCATTTATCTGTTCTATGTGTCCTGATCTTGTTTTGCGTCTTGATGGTGTCGTTGGGTGTCCGTGTGGAGAAGTTCAAGGAACTGCTTTTGAATACCCTGTATCGATCCCTCTAACTCCTTTCATCACTACACCCATAGCAATAGTTGCAACACATAGTATCGCGCCGCTCAGGGCCAAGCCTAGAGAAACGCCCCACACTTCGGCTACCCAACTGATGGGAAGCACCCCGAGCGGCATGAAACCATGGGACATCATATCGATGCTCATGATGCGACCTCGCATTGCATGGTCGACCTGTAGTTGAACGAGACTACGATTCATCGACATGTTGATTGAAGAGACAAACCCTATAAAGGCGATGGACAGAAACGCCAATATAAACGTGGAAGAAAGTGCAAACCAGGTCACACCGATACCCCACACAGCACTGGTTCCCAGGACCCAGTAGCCCTTGTGCCGTGTACCGCCGAGTTTAGCCAGCAACAGGGCGCCGAGAATCGCCCCAATGCCCATGGCAGTCATGAGCAGTCCTAGATCATCAGCGCCGCCAAAAAGAATATCTCGATTGAATGCGGGGAGGAGGGTATTGATACTCAGCCCAAACATGAATGGAAGAATGGATAACAGGATAAGTCCACCGACGACCGGCGATCGAAAAACGTAGATCAGACAGTCACCAATATCAGCGAGAGGATGTTGTGTTGTTGCTTGTTGTGACGGACGACCCGGGTGTTTGATCAGCAGAACGGAGACCCCCGATACGAAATAGAGCACCGAAATGACAGTGAAGACGCACCCTACCCCAAAGTCAGAGGTGGTATCGCCATCGGCAAGGAGAGCGATCATATATCCGGCGAGCGCGGGGCCAAGAATGCGTGAGAGATTCCACGCGGTTGTATTAAACGCCATCGCGTTGAACATGAGACGCTCGCCGACAACTTCGGGGATGACGGCCGTTCTTGCGGGTATTGACAGAGACATGACCGTGCCGTTTAAGAAACCGACCCAGACGAAATCCCAAAATCCCACATTCCCAGTAAAGATGATCCAGGACATCACGATGGTTGCGCCACAGTTTATGATAGGAGCCAAGCCAATGATGGGTTTTTTGGGCAGGCGGTCTGCGAGGACGCCGCCCGGTAGTGAAAATAGAAACTGAGGTACGATTGATGCGAGCGTCACCCACGCGAGATCAACTGCGGAAGCGCTCATCTCGTAGACTAGCCAGCCCTGTGCGACGATCTGCATATTCATGGCGAAAGCAGATCCGACCATACCAATCCAAAGGTACAAGTAGTCGGGGACTTTGAGAGAGGCGAAAAGGGATCGGTCGTACGATGCTTCGGAGTGATCCTGAAGCTCTGTAGAGGTATTCAACTTCTCTCCAAGAGTTCGACGATCTTAATTATACGTTCTTACATTTTCTTGGGACACCCAGTGGGGGTCAGATTGGATTGAAAGCAACTATTCGAAGCAGAAGGGCCGCTCGATGGACGCGTAAATTGATGTTTCTGACCCTCAACGGATCAGGACCGATGGATTTCATATCGATCTTTCTCGCGAATCCTAGTTCGCTGATGGGTGCCCCGCCGACTTTAGATCGGTGACAACAACAGAGCGGTGGATTCCCAGGGGAGTTCGCGACTTTATGCACCAGGGATCGAATCAACATTGGTTGTTAGCTTGAGTCGATCCTTTACAGTTGGCGATGCTGCGTGTTGGTAAAAGCACATTTGTCCCAGCTCGACCTGTACCACAGGATATCAGTCTCATGACCGCCATCATCGCGGGATAGTGTAATTAGGCCCAGGCGGGCTTTGGCATCCTGACTCATTGCGCTCTCCTTTTCGCAAACTCACAGGTTCTTCCTCACCTAACTAACCGACGAAGTACCTATGGGTTGCGAAAAAGAGAGTGAATGGTCCGGATCTACTGACCAAAGGCTGGGAGTCCGGGTTTAGTCAGGCAACGCCAGCACACGTTTTGAAATGATATTCATCTGGACTTCATTCGTGCCTCCATAGATCGTGACGGCACGATTACTCAACCAGTTCTTGGTAGACTCCAGCTCACCGGGGTTGAACCCTTCTCCCGACCACCCGATGCCCTGGGTCCCCATGATATTCGATTGAAGTTCGGAGCTGTCACGGCTTAACGATGAGCCAACAAGCTTGAAGATTGACGTGGCGGCGCCTGGCGTTTGGCCAGACTGATTCTCCGCAGCGGCTCGTGACGCAGTCAACTGGAACGCTCGTTCGGTCATCGCGTGTTTCAGAATTTGCTCTCGATATCCATCGTCCGATATTCGCCCATCCTCCTGACCGACATAGTGCTTCGCCAGTTCCGCTAACGGATTCTTCGGCTTTTCAACAGACTTTTTCTTTTTGCCCCGAGACGCACCCGAAAGACCACCGATGCCTGATCGTTCGTATTGGAGCAGGCGCTTGCCAATGGTCCACCCACGGTTGAGCTCACCCACCAGGTCCTCACGTTTGGCGACCGCATTGTCAAAAAAGGTTTCGCAGAAAGGCGATGATCCACTGATCAAACTGATTGGTTTGATTGTGACCCCAGGTTGATGCATATCCAAGAGCACGAAGCTGATACCTTCATGCTTCGATGCGTTGGGGTCAGTTCGAACCAACGCAAACATCCAGTCCGCATATTGAGCGCCTGACGTCCAAATTTTCTGTCCATTGATGATGAAGTCGTCGCCGTCGATCACGGCTTTTGTCTGGAGTGATGCGAGGTCTGATCCCGCACCGGGCTCGCTGTAGCCCTGACACCACGAAACCTCACCACTGACGATTCGAGGAATATGGCGCTGCTTTTGTGCTTCGGTGCCGAACTCGAGCAGGGTTGGTCCAATCATGGTGAGTCCCATACCCGATGTGGGGGCAACGGCACGGAGTCTAGACATCTCCTGCCCAAGCACTCCGGCTTCCTCAGCGGTCAGGCCGCCGCCTCCATATGCCTTTGGCCACGTCGGCGCTGTCCAGCCCCGTTCGGCCATTCTTGCCAGCCACTGTCTTGCTTCATCGGTGTCGTAGATCTCGTGGGCGTCCTCCCAATGGAAACTACGGGCACGCATACTCTTGGGACAGTTAGCTTCGAGCCATTCCCTAGTTTCGGATTGAAATGATGTTATTTCGGCCATATGTAGACTCCATATTGAACCCGGCATAGTAAAGCAAATTAGAGGAGGTTGGGAGATATAGCGACCGAATATATGACGATCGAACTGCCGCCGCGTGTGGGTGTCAAAGGAGACTGATGATGGGTGTCCATAGACAGTTCCGAGGCAATTTCACTTGGGGAATTTAGATCCAAACTCAGATTCTGGGGCACAGGTCATTTGAGTATCTGAACATTCAGCCCATTTATACCTTGCTACCAAACTGAGCCATGGCAACAAGTGGACTGATCCAAGATAATTCGCCACAAGACGAGGAGGTACCTTGGCGACTACCGTAACTTCAAACGCTCCCAAATTACGAGGATTTACAGCACCAGATCGATTTGTGGTGGTCTGGCTACTGATCACTTGTGCCACCATTTTTATCATGGTCTTGGTTGGTGGAGTCACTCGCCTGACGGGTAGCGGTCTATCTATGGTCGATTGGCAACCGATCATGGGAGTTCTGCCGCCGTTGGATGAGCGGGATTGGCAGGCGTTGTTTCTGGCGTACCAGCAGTTTCCTGAATACCAACTCTACAATCGCCATATGGATCTTGAGGGCTTTAAGCAGATTTTCTATTGGGAATATGTGCATCGAATATTAGGCCGCGTGATCGGGCTTCTGTTTTTTGTGCCAATGTGTGCGTTGTGGGTGTCCAAGCGATTGGATGCATGGATTAAACCACACCTAGTTGTGGCACTCATTCTAGGTGGACTACAAGGTCTGATGGGATGGTACATGGTCCAAAGCGGACTCGTCGATGACGCACGAGTCAGCCATTATCGACTGGCGGCTCACCTTCTGCTGGCGATGGGACTCATGGCTTACACATATTGGCTGGCACTGGGTTGTGTCTATGGGCATCGCAGCGACACAGTTGATGGTGGCGAGGTAACGATGGGTGTTCCGCAGGAATTGCGTGCCCTCGTCATGATCGTGATGCTGCTGCTATGGTTCCAGCTGCTCTACGGCGCTTTCACCGCGGGCAGCCATGCTGGCTATGCGTATAACACATTCCCCTTGATGCATGATCGATGGGTGGCGGATGCGGTCATGCAGATGCAACCCTTCTGGCACAACTTCTCAGAAAGTACCGCGACAATTCAGTTTATCCATCGCTGGCTGGCGGTTTTGCTATTGGTTGCAGTTGCATGGCTCTGGTGGCGAGCACGTCGCCTGGGTGGCGCATTAATGTGGAGCTCGGTGTTGCTACTCGCGGCGGTCTTGACCCAGTTCATGATAGGTGTTCTCACGCTTGTTAAGGTCGTACCACTGGAACTGGCGAGCGCACATCAGGGGGGCGCCTGCATCGTCCTGCTCATTGCTGTGCATGTGCTGTATCTGGTGTTCTCACGCAGAAGCGCAGTTCGAAGCAGCAGCAGATTCGTTCAGGGGAACGAGGAACTCAGGTCATGAAGGTTTGTCTAGGACAGATCAATACGACACCCGGTGACTTTGATGGGAACCAGGCGCGAATCGTTCGCGGCATTGAGATGGCTGCCCAGGAGGGGGCAGACGTGGTGCTTTTTCCTGAACTCTGCATCCCTGGGTACCTGAGCCAAGATCTGATGTACCACCCTGACTACGTTGGATGCAACGACGACGTCATCAATGATCTGTGTGAACTCACGGGGACGCTGTCTACGGAGTTACACGTGGTGGTGGGTCATATTCAGCACAATCCTGGTCCTGGAAAACCGTTCTTTAACGCGGCGAGCGTGATTGGCTATGGCAAAGTTCTGGGTACCTACCACAAGCATCTGCTTCCCTTTTACGATGTCTTCGATGAGCTACGTTACTTTCAACCAGGTCGGGAACTACTCACGATCGAGATCGCTGGAGAACAGGTCGGCATTGCCATTTGTGAGGATCTTTGGAACGATAAAGATTCTGACGACTACAACCATCTAACGAATCCACTTGCCCGCTATCGCGACGCCGGTGTGGATGTCATACTATCACTTAATGCGTCGCCCTATGTGCATGACAAGTCCTGGCACCGTATTCGAACCATCGCTCCCGGTACTGATGATCTCAGTGTTGTGTATGTCAACCAATATGGTGGTCAGGACGAACTGATTTTTGATGGCCAGAGCTTTGTTCTGACTAATCGCGACCTGATCCATAGGTCCAGTGAGGTGAAAGAAGACAGTTTTGCTGTTGTCGATCTCAAGACCGCAACACCCTTGGTCCGCCAGGTTGCGAACGACGACCATCGGGCGGCCATCCTTAAAAGCGGTGTGTCATTGTATGAACTACTGGTGGTGTGTCTTCAGGATTATGTCCGCAAAAGCGGATTCAGTGAACTGGTATTGGCGAGCAGTGGTGGTGTCGACTCAGCACTAGTGTGTGCACTGGCTTGCGACGCTGTGGGGAGTGAACATGTTCATGCTATCCGACTGCCTTCGGTATTCAGCAGTGATCATTCGCGTGTTGACGCTATACAGCTCCATGAAAATCTGGGATGTTGGGACTACGAACTACCGGTCGCTCACGAGTCCTTCGTTGACCGATTCAATGAGCACTTCAACGTCCATGCCACGAGTTTGTCTAACCTTGTCACGAGGACGTTCAATGAGCAGCAATACGGTTCAGTGGCTGATGAGAATATTCAAGCGCGTATCCGTGATCTTGCAGTGATGCACTTCAGCAACGCTTTCGGAGCGATGCCTCTTTCGACGGGCAACAAAACAGAATCTGCATGCGGCTATTACACGCATTTCGACATGAATTTCAGTTTTGCTCCGATCAAGGATCTGTACAAACACCAGGTGTTTGAACTCGCTCGTGTCCACCCAAGTATTCCTGACTCGATCTGGCAGAAACCGCCAAGTGCCGAGCTGGCGCCTGGGCAGACTGATGAAGCGAGTCTGCTCCCCTATGCGGTGCTTGACCCTATCGTGCAGGCTCATATTGAAGAATACATCTCATCGTTCGACGCGTTTTCATCGTGGGTTCAACGATGTAATGAGGACAATCAGGTGATCTCCTCAGAACTGAATGTACTGCAGGCCTGGTGCGCAGAGCCACCTTCCCACGCTGACTATGAACGTATTGTCAGTCTAATCGGACGTATGGAGTACAAACGACGCCAGACCTGTCCAGGCACGAAAGTCAGCAAAGTGGCTTTTGGCAGTGGTCGCAGGCTTCCTATTGTTGAGAAATGGTCCTGATCCTCAGAATGTCTCAATATTCTCTCTATGGCTTTGCTATCTCGAAAGGCACTCACGTGATGAAGTCCTTAAAAAGCTCATATACGGGCTAATTAATGAGGCGAGTGCCTACTGATCAGAATCTCGTAACGGCTGGCGACGTCCGGATATTTTGCTGATAATACCGTCGCGCTCTTTGACCTTGTCCCGTCTGGATGAGAACGTCTTCTGAGTTCCTCCGAATTCAAATGTTCAGGACAGATTTATGGTTCCACGCAACGTCTTCTACGCACAATCAGGTGGGGTGACCGCCGTTATCAATGCGACTGCGTGTGGTGTGATAGAAACCGCAAGAAAGTCCAAACGACTCGGTAAGGTTTATGCGGCGAAGAACGGTATCATTGGCGCGCTTCGAGAAGAGTTGATCGATACATCGAAAGAGAGTCGATCAACTATTGCTGGACTTCGTTTTACACCAGCGGGTGCATTTGGTTCCTGCCGCTACAAACTAGCCAATGCTGAGGACAATCGGCGTGAGTACCAACGCCTGATTGAAGTGTTTAAGGCACACGATATCGGCTATTTCTTCTATAACGGCGGTGGAGATTCACAGGATACTGCTAACAAGGTCGCTGAGTTTAGTCGGGATCAGGATTTTCCAATCACCTGTATCGGCATCCCTAAAACGGTCGATAACGATCTGCCATTGACAGATTGCTGCCCAGGATTTGGGTCGGTTGCGAAATACGTTGCCATCTCGACACGTGAGGCCGGCCTTGATGTGGCTTCGATGGCAGAGTCATCAACCAAGGTCTTCGTACTTGAAGTCATGGGCCGCCACGCTGGCTGGATTGCGGCGGCCGCAGGTCTGGCCAAAGATCATCGGAATGATCCTCCGCACATTATCTTGTTCCCAGAAATCGCTTTCAATCGAGCCGCATTCCTTAAAAAGATCAAGGAGACGGTCCAGAAAGTTGGACACTGTGTGGTCGTTGCATCGGAAGGCGCACAGTACAAGGACGGCACGTTTGTTGCGGATGCAGGTGCCAAAGATGCATTTGGCCATACCCAATTAGGTGGTGTTGCACCAACCCTCGTGGACATGGTGAAGGTGGAACATGGCTACAAATGTCACTGGTCGGTCGCAGACTACCTTCAGCGAGCTGCCCGCCATGTAGCCTCCAAAGTTGATGTTGAGCAGGCCTACGCAGTCGGGCGAGCAGCTGTGGAATTCGCGCTTGCGGGGAAAAACGCGGTGTTGCCGATCATCGTTCGCGACAAGACGTCCAAACGCTACAAGTGGCACATCGAAGTCGCTCCCCTATCGAAAGTTGCCAATGTTGAGAAGCCGTTGCCACGGAGCTATATCTCAAAAGATGGTTATGGCATCACCGCAAAAGGGCGTTCGTATCTAGCACCGTTAATTGAAGGGGAAGATCATCCCCCTTACCACAATGGTCTCCCTGCTTATGTCACTTTAAAGGGGACGATGGTGCGCAAGAAGCTGCGGCCATTCAAAGTCTAGGGCTAGTCCCAGCGATGAGTCGTCTATCGAGTGGTCGCATGGATGCTGGGTTAGCGACGCCGAACTCTAGACGCAGGTAAAACAGACATGCGAAAAAAAGCCGGATCGGTGTCCGGCTCTTTCACTAGAACGGCAGCGCCTTACAGCATTGGTGCGATGACCAGGCTGACAATGGCCATCACGTTGATCAGGATGTTCATGGATGGACCTGACGTATCTTTGAACGGATCGCCGACAGTATCGCCAACCACAACGGCCGCGTGAACGTCAGAGCCTTTACCGCCCAGATTGCCCTTCTCAACGTGCTTTTTCGCGTTGTCCCAGGCACCGCCTGCGTTCGCCATCATCAGAGCCATCAGGACGCAGCCAAGCAGTGCGCCGGCGAGCATGCCACCCAGACTTTCTGCACCGAGACTGAACCCAACCACTGCTGGCATTGCAATCGCAATTGCTCCGGGTGGAATCATTTTCTTGAGTGCGGCCTTGGTGGCAATGTCGACACACTTGGCGTGATCCGGGTCTGCTTTGCCTTCCATCAGACCTGGAATTTCCCGAAATTGCCGTCGAATCTCTTCGATCATTTCCATCGCCGCATCACCCACAGAAGTCATCGTCATTGACGCGATGAGGAAAGGCAGTACGCCACCGATAAAGATACCAGTCAGGACTTTCGGGTTGGACAGTTCCAGCGAAAAATTTGGATCGTTCGCCACCATGGTTTCCACAAACGCTGC
Source organism: uncultured Gammaproteobacteria bacterium (assembly GCA_913049815.1). Taxonomy (GTDB): domain Bacteria; phylum Pseudomonadota; class Gammaproteobacteria; order Pseudomonadales; family Azotimanducaceae; genus UBA7451. The sequence continues at coordinate 22,341 of CAJWYI010000003.1, read as the reverse complement.
AATGATGGCCAGTGCCGCAAGTGCGGCTGCGCCGATGGCGAAACCCTTACCGATGGCAGCTGTGGTGTTACCGACTTCGTCCAAGCCGTCAGTGATTTCACGGATATCGTCACCCAGCTCACCCATCTCAGCAATACCACCGGCATTGTCAGCAACAGGTCCGTAGGCATCCAGGGCCATCGTCATACCGACCGTTGCGAGCATACCGACGGCGGCGATACCAACGCCATAGAGGCCTGCGAATTCCGTAGAGAGATAGATAATGGCGCTAATGCCAAGAATGGGAATCACGACGGATTGCATACCCACCGCAAGTCCTGTGATCATGACCGTGGCTGTCCCTGTTCTTCCAGACTCGGCGATTCGCACGACAGGTCCTTTGGCGGTGTAATACTCAGTTACGATACCGATCAGAATTCCGCCTGCGGTACCGGCCACGATGGCCCAGAAGACCCAGATCGAAATCCCGACCATATCGGTGAGGAAGTACGCAGCAATGATCAGTGCAACCGCAGAAATCTGATGTCCCATCCTTAAGGCGGTCTCAGGCGCGCTGCCTGACATGCTACGCACGATGAGAATCCCGATGACGGAGCAGAGCAGGCCTACAGAGGCTAGTGCGAGAGGCAAAAACATCAGTGCTTCTTTGCCGCCTCCAGGCGCGATGGACTCAACACCGTTGGCACCTGCATAGGCCAGTGTCGAAGCGATGGCGATCGTCGCGATCATCGAGCCGCAGTAGGACTCGAAGATGTCAGATCCCATGCCCGCGACGTCTCCAACATTGTCACCCACGTTGTCAGCGATCACTCCCGGATTACGGGGGTCGTCTTCGGGAATGCCCGCTTCAACCTTACCGACAAGATCAGCACCCACGTCAGCGCTCTTGGTGAAGATGCCACCACCCACACGAGAAAACAGAGCCACACTGGAGGCTCCCATACCGAATCCGTGGATGGCGTGAGCCGTGTCTTTGTCACCACCGAAATAAAGATAAAGGAAGCCGAGTCCGACCAGTCCCAGAGAGGCAACACAAAGTCCCATGATGGATCCGCCATAGAAAGCAACCGTCAACGCGCCTGCGGCTCCGTCGGTCTGGGCTGCAGATGTGGTGCGAACGTTCGCTTTGGTTGCCGAGAACATACCGAGGTATCCAGCGGCGGCGGAACAGATAGCGCCAACCGCAAAGGCTAACGCCGTATTGAAGCCAAGCGGAGAGAACAGAATGACGAAGAACAGGGGAACCGCAAAGAGAGCAAGCATGAAGTACTCGCGATGCATGAACACCATCGCCCCTTCATGGATTGAATCAGCAATTTTCTTGATCTTCTCGCCCCCTTCGGAGTAACGGATCATCAGAAAATAGATTACAAGGGCCACCAGGAGGCCGAATACCCCCATGGAGATTGGCAATGCATCAAAGCTGCTCATAATAAGTACCGGTTTTGCTTAATTGTTGTAATGACCGGATAGGGCCACCGTCAAAGCGCGCATATTACAGAAGTCGGCATCCGGGGTGAAGTCACCTCCATCTTGGTGTTAGGGCGCATTAGGAGAAGCGCGCACCAAGGTGGCCTGCGCTGAAAGCGGATACCCACATGAGGGCTATTTACCCTCAGCCTTCGGTGAGTAGTGTTCGTAGGTCGATGATGGCGGCGTTGGCGCGTGATACATGGGAGCCCATGACCAGCGAGTGGTTGGCGAGGACACCCAAACCACTGCCGTTTAGTAGGATGGGGCTCCAGACAGTTTCCTGTGTCGGTTCGAGTTCACGAATGATCTGCTGTAGGCTCACCAACGCGTTTTTCTTGACCAGGACATCGTGGAAATCGACTTCAATGGCACGCAGCAGATGGATCAGTGCCCAGGTTGTCCCCCTTGCTTCGTAGAACGTGTCGTCGAGTTCGAAATAGGGTGTTTTGACTTCCGAATCCCGATTGGTTGCGGTTGATTGTGAGGCCGCGCTATCTCCTGCCAGAGAAACATCCAGTTGTCGTTTCCCGACACTCGCACTGAGTCGCTGAGAGAGGCTGCCCAACCGTGTTTCGACTTCTGCAAGCCAGGCCTGAAGATTATCTGCACGGGCGTAAAATTGAGCGTCCTGTAAATTGTCATCACCCAGACGTTCAAGGTAGGACGTCAGTGCGATCATCCCCTGAGCATACTCACCTTCGGTATCCGGCAGAATCCAGCTATTGGAATCAAAATAAAACTGATTTTCCGCCGTAATGAGGTCCGCATCTTCCTGCGATTGTGATTGAGATCGACTCAATGTTTTACGCATGATTCTGACCATGTCCCGAATCTGAACAAGGACACCAAACTCCCAGTTGGGTATGTTGTCCATCCATACCCCAGGGGGTGCCAGATCGTTCTCAAGATAGCCACCTGGCTTGGCAAGCAGGGTGTTGGCCATTTCGATAGTGGTTGCAACCGTAGTACTGCCGATCACCACTCGGGCGCCTAGAGGCGCGGTACGTTCCTCTGTTATAGCGGCGATATCAAAAAGGCCTGGTTCAGTATCCCAGATGAATCCCAGAATGCCGATCAAAATTAAAAGCAATGACAGAGTGATCGCGGTTGCGCGTCCGATAGTACTAATGATCGACGAGGTCTCAAGAAAATCGGAAACGCTTGTTTTCAGTTCCATCGTCAATTCCGTTCGGTCTTTGGTTCAGCCCTGGTTTCGATGTTAGCGAAAAGAGGCCGCAGCATGAACTCTCTAAGGGGGTAGAAGGCAGATAACATGAAAATTCCATAGGATCCGCGTGGGATGCGGAAGACACTCAACCCTTGGGCCGAGGCCAGCGGATGATGATCGCCACGGGTGCGCCGTATTCCATGGTGGCTGAGATACGTCGAGCGACGTCCTGGCTTAGTTGCTGGTAGATCCATCGGGCGGATGCATCATTGCTTGATCTGATGGTGATCTTCGCATTCTCCTCGACGATGCGTTGACCTAGGATGCTGAGTTGGCGTCGAAGCGTTGAGGAACGCCCACTTAGATTAGCAGGATGGATCTTTAGGGTTTCGCTCACTGACTGACTGGCGATTTTCAATCTCCGAGTGACTGCCGGCAGGTTCGGGTGATCAGGGTCCAGCACGCGAGCATGGTTCAACATCTCACCTGCCGCGATTAGTCTTTCATCGCTGATCAAGTCGAGTGCAACGGCCATGATTGATTCTGAGAGGTCGGATCGCATCAGAAGTATCGATTCGTCATCGGGGCTTTTTTCCAGAACTTTGAGGATAAGCTGGGTGGCACTGTGTTCGTACGGCTCAACAAGATGACCGCGATCCATCGCGAGGCGTGTATCAATCTTCAGTTGAGCCGTGGACCGGATAGCAGTCGTGCCCGAAGGTAGGGTAGTCGTGCTTTCTGAATCATCGATGGTCTGGCAGCTGGCAAGACCGGACAGTGCGCAGACCAAAATGAGCACGCGCGCAGCATCGACTTGAAGGGCGGCGTTATATCCGTGGCAATCTGATAGGTAACGGTTCACAGAACTAGTAAGATATCGGCAATGCGCGGATCATAAACATAGGACAGCGCAACGGCCAGAGACAGGAAGTCATTGTGAGGCGCACGGAGGTGCAGCATAAAGAAGTGATCGATTTTGCCGTCGAAAAAAATCGTTCACTGAACCAGGAATATCGCTGATGGGCAAACCATGCGGCATCGATGAGATTTTACTGGATTGCGAATGATCGGATGCATGAACCCAAGCAACTTGGCAACACTCTCAGCGCTTGTAACGCTGATGAATCAGTGGAAACGAGCCCGTGTCATGATCCCGTTAGTCCTGGTAATGATACTGCTGACGTTGATACAACAGGTGACCGCCGCACCAATCTCGTCAGGGGAAAGCGAGTTTCTCCCGGTGGACCAGGCCTTTGTGCTGACAGGAGACCTGCAGGAGAACACTATCCTGCTCAGGTGGACGATCGCGGATGGATACTACCTTTACAGACACAAACTGGATTTTCGTCCGTCCGTGCCCTTGAGTGGGGAACCCGGTATTGAAGATGGACAAGAGCGAGAGGACGAGTATTTTGGGAAGGTACAGGTCTATCATCATTATCTTGAGGTGTCGCTACCGATTGAGTCCGATCGTGATGAAATGACTATTGAGGTCGAATATCAGGGGTGTGCGGAATCGGGATTGTGCTATTTGCCACAAAAGCGCACGCTGAGACTGACCAGGCTCGACCATCTAAAATCCTCTGTTGTCGTTCGCGAACCTGAGATAAATTCCCTTAATATGCTGCTAAATATCGCGTGATCGCTTAGAATTTCGAGAAACGTGACCGAGGCATCCATGGCCACAATACTCGTTTTACATGGTCCAAATCTCAATCTGCTGGGTACCCGTGAGCCTGAACTCTATGGCAATGAGACGCTTTTTGAGATCGACGAACGCTTGCGCTCACTGGCGGCGGAGTCAGGTCATCAACTGACCACGACACAATCTTCCAATGAAGGCACCCTAGTAGATGCGATCCATAATGCAAAAACATCAGGTGTTGCGTTTATCGTGATCAATCCAGCCGCGTTTACACATACCAGTGTCGCTATTAGGGATGCCCTCCTCGGGGTCGAGATACCGTTTATCGAAGTGCATCTATCGAACGTCCATGCACGGGAGGCGTTTCGTCATCACTCCTACCTTGCTGATATTGCGATTGGGACCATCGCCGGTCTGGGATCAGCTGGCTACGAATACGCCCTGGCTGCGGCGGTCGATCACATCGGTGGCTGATAGAGTCCTCCATGAAGAAAGGACCCCATCGCAAGCAGAGTCCCCCAACGGAAGAAGAAGCACATCATGGATATCCGAAAGATCAAGAAACTGATCGAACTTATGGAAGAATCTGATCTTACCGAGATTGAGGTCCGTGAAGGTGATGATACAGTTAGGATCAGTCGAGCGGGTCATCACGCACCATTCGTGATGACTCCGCAGTTTCCTGCAGCGTCCCCAGACCATGTTCCGTCAGTCGTGATGGAATCACCGATGGTGTCCGTAGAAGACACCCATGGCGAAGTTATTCGAGCACCCATGGTGGGTACGTTTTATCGTGCGCCCTCCCCAGGATCGCCATCCTTTGTTGATGTGGGTAGCCGTGTCAAAGTAGGCGATATACTCTGCATCATCGAGTCCATGAAGATGATGAACGAGGTCAAAGCTGAGGTCGCCGGTGTCGTTGAAGCGGTACTTGTTCGAAACGAGGATGCGGTCGAGTTTGATCAGCCGATTTTTACGCTCACCTGACGCACGCCTGGTTAACGAGAACACACTGTGATCAAGCGCCTGCTCATTGCGAACCGGGGCGAGATTGCGGTTCGTATTCTCCGCGCATGTCGGGAACTGGACATTGAGGTTGTCATTGCGCACTCCCGTGTCGATGACCTTCAACGTTATCTGGCGCTCGCGGATGACACCGTTTGTGTCAGCGCGCGAAGCTATCTTGAAGGTGCCCCGTTTGTTGCGGCTGCCCAAAGCCGTGGTTGTGACGCGATTCATCCGGGCTATGGCTTTCTGTCCGAAAATGCAGAGTTCGCTGATCTCGTTACGTCAGAAGGACTTGTATTCGTTGGTCCGACGGCAGAGCAACTTCGCTTGTTGGGTGATAAGTCTGCAGCCCGCCAACGCCTCTTTAAGACTGGCGTGCCGGTGCTTCCGGGTACCCCATTTCTGGCAGATGCATCGGAGGCTGCCAATGCTGCTGAGGAAATTGGCTATCCGGTATTGTTGAAAGCAGCCTACGGCGGTGGTGGTCGTGGAATCAGAATTGTTCGTGAATCTCGTCATATGGCGACTGAGTTTGAGCAGGCGCAGGCCGAGGCACGTGTTGGATTTGGACGAGACGAGATGTACCTTGAGAAGTTTCTTGAGGCTCCACGACATATTGAAGTCCAACTCTTGGGCGATGGTGCCGGTCAGGTTGTACATCTTGGGACCCGAGAGTGTTCGTTACAGAGACGTCATCAGAAGGTATTGGAAGAAGCACCTGCGTTCGGAATTAGTCATCAACAACTCGACGAGGTGTGCAACATCGCAGTAACAGCGGCGTCGGCGCTTAACTATCGAAATGCGGGGACCTTCGAATTCCTATATGAGGATGGCGCGTTCTACTTCATTGAGGCGAATGGTCGTATTCAGGTGGAACATCCGGTGACCGAGGAAGTGACCGGAGTGGATCTTGTTAAAGCGCAGTTGCAGATTGCGTCCGCAGAGCATCTCCCTTTCTCCCAGAACGATGTGGTGATTAAGGGGCATGCCATTGAATGTCGATTGAACGCGGAGACACTGGATGTTGAGACGGGTCATGTCTCGCCGTCCCCGGGGGACGTTAAGGTCTTTGAGCTACCGGCAGGGATCGGTGTGCGTGTGGACACCCATGTCCGCGCCGGTGAGGCTATCCCTCATCAATATGATTCCCTGATCGCTAAGATCATCTTCAAAGGACGAGACAGGACAGAGTGTATGACGCGGGGGCGACGGGCCCTGGCTGAATTGAACATTGCTGGTATTGCAACGAATCTGACCTTACACCAACGGATAATGACGAATGAGGCGTTTCGCGAAGGCCACGTTCATACCGGATTTATCGAACAACTCTTGATCGACTGGCGCCGACGACGGTACAGCCGTTGAGTCAGCAACCCGTGAAGTGGCATCAACTGACGATGACGGTATCCCAGGATGCGGCTGATGATGTCGAGCGGTGTTGTTGGGAGCTTGGGGCGGTTTCGGTCACGATGATGGATGATAGCGGGATAGATCTGCTTGAGCCGGCGCCTGGTGAGACTCCTCTTTGGGAAACGGTCAGGCTGAGCGCGATGTTTGAGGAAGAGGTGGAAATAGAACCGGTGCTGGTGACGCTGCAAGCGCTGGGACTCGCTGTTCAATACGAGAGTATTCGAGACCAGGCCTGGGAACGTGTCTGGATGTCGCGATTTCAACCGATGAAGTTTGGCCATCGACTGTGGATATGCCCGACGGGTCATAGTGTGGATGAGCCTAACGCTGTCGTCGTGGATCTCGATCCCGGACTTGCCTTTGGTACAGGGACACATGCGACTACCGCGCTTTGCCTCGAATGGCTCGACATGGCGATACAGGGTGGAGAGAAGTTGCTGGACTACGGCTGTGGTTCGGGGATACTGATGATTGCAGCCGTGAAACTAGGTGCAGGTGCAATCGTTGCTATTGACAACGATCCACAGGCGCTGACCGCTGCTCATCAGAATGCGGCCCGGAATCATGTCGATGATGTCGTGAATTTCATAGGGGTTGGTCAGAATGTTGAAACAGACTTTGATGTTGTCGTTGCCAATATCCTTGCGGATCCTTTGGTAACACTGTCTACCAAAATCGAGAATGCGCTGAAGTCAGGCGGGCGGCTAGTGCTGTCAGGCATCATGGAAAGCCAGGCCGACTGGGTCATGGGGTCATACCAAAATATCCAATTTGATGAGCCTGTGATTCGAGATGGCTGGGTCCGACTAACCGGTCGCCGACCGGTCGAATGAGGTGTCCATGTGGCCAGATGACTTGATTACTCGATGTCCACAGTGCAACACAACCTTCCGAATTATTGAAAATCAATTGGAGGTTGCAAGCGGTGCCGTACGTTGTGGTTCCTGTTTGGAGATTTTTGCGGCGCGTAATCATCTGATTGAAGTCGGCTCTCCAACCGAGTCTTGGACTGAAAGCCTGACTTTGGATGGCGATCAAGACTTGCCAGCCCATCACGAAGATGGTGATCTTTCCGCTGATCTAAACGATCCCGAGGATGTCCTGGACAGTGAAGCCGACGACCCTTTCTTCCACGAAGAGGATGCTCACGCACACGACAAGACGTCTCAGGATGCGCCCTTCAGTGATGATGAAAGTGATTTGGGTCTGGATGGCGTGTCATTCGCCACGCAGAGCGACGAATTTCGTGCCCTCGACGAGATATCAGTTCTGATCCTTGATGCCGATCACGTCGAGAGAGACCCGAACAAAAAAGCAGTACTCGATGGCAAGCGTGGTTTTCCCAATGAAGAGGGATCACAAGATGATCATCCAGAAGTAGTTTCCGAAAACGAAGTCGATGCTATCGATGAGCAGGAAGTGGAGGGTGCATTTTCCGAACATCTTGACTATTTTCTGGGAGCAGTTTTGGAGGAGGATGAAACTGATCGCCGTGGTCAGTTATCTGATGACATCGCCTCGAGATCGCCCTCGAACGCGAGTGGAAGTGACGAAGATTTAGATGACCGTCCGGTCGCTCCGTCCGGTGTACCAGAGGAAATCGATGCCGCATTGTTTGCGGTGCAGATCAAAAGGGCGCTGGACGAACAACCCCCTATTGATCCAATGGAAGATTTTGAAGAGCGACCCCGGGGGGATGTAGAACAGGTATCTGACTGGTGGTGGGCGGCGGCGGCACTACTGGTCCTGTGTATACCGGGCCAGTGGTTGTGGTTAGATCGTGATGCCGTCGCACAGGACACAGTGTTTCGACCAGTCTATGTGACGCTCTGTAGAGTCGTTGGCTGCGAGGTGCCTGCCTATAACAATCCTGAACAGCTGACAGCGGGTGATCTTGTTGTTAAGCAAGTCCCCGAAAAACCTGGCATGCTTAATGTGGATGCAGTTATCAGGAATGATTCGGGGGTTCAGCAGCCTTTTCCTGATCTTTATATTCGGTTTAGTTCGATGACAGGGGACGCGGTCGCGGCACGCAGGTTCGCGCCATCGGAGTACCTGGCGGGCGAAATGACTGGTGTTCGCATCATTCCACCACAGACCGAGGTGCGAATTTCTTTGTCAGTGGTAGACCCCGGCGATCAGGCGCTCGGTTACTCCCTTGAGCTGATTCAGGAGGTGGTTCCTCTTGGTTAAACCCTGTCGCTTACGATTGTTGCAGCATGTGTCGATTGTTATGATGCGCGCTCGCTGAACGACCTTCCCTTGCCGAAACCCTGATGCAAATCGGTCCTTTTGAAAACAGCAGCCGCGTGATCGTCGCACCCATGGCGGGCGTCACTGACAGGCCATTTCGTGCGATGTGCCGACGATACGGTGCTTATTGGATGGTGGGGGAGATGGTGACATCTGATCGTAGGCTGTGGGACACCCGCAAATCATCTTTGCGAATGCAATACCACGACGAACCTGGTCCCAGATGGATACAGATTGCGGGTGCAGATCCTGCAATGATGGCAGACGCCGCGGCTCACAACGAATCGCACGGCGCACAACTGATCGATATCAACATGGGATGCCCGGCTAAAAAAGTGTGTCGTAAAGCCGCTGGCTCTGCCTTGTTGCGTGACGAACGCCTGGTTAAGGATATCCTGGATTCTGTGGTTTCTGCAGTCACCGTACCCGTGACGCTGAAAATTCGTCTTGGGTGGTCACGGGACGAACAGAATGCGGAGACGGTTGCACGCATCGCTGAGGATTCGGGCATTTCATTACTGACGGTCCATGGTCGCACCAGGGCCTGTCGGTTTCAGGGAACTGTAGACTATGAGTCCATTGCCCGGGTTGTGGCCGCAGTATCTATGCCCGTCGTCGCCAACGGAGATATTACGAGTATCGATAAAGCACGCCAGGTGTTATCGACCACGGGTGCGGCTGCACTCATGTTGGGTCGTGCAGTACAGAAAGAGCCCTGGTTACCGGCGCATATTGACCGCGCGTTGGCCGGGGAATGCGATTTGAAGGCACCGGAACAGCAAACCATCAGCGACGAGATTATTCATCATGTCGAAGCGTTGTCTGTCTTCTACGGTGAAGTGATGGGGGTTCGGATTGCGAGAAAACACGTGGGTTGGCAGATCGATGATCGCGACGTGCTCGCGCGATTCAATCAACTTGAGCATTGTCATGAGCAAGTCGCATTAATTGCTGACTATTTCGATGCATCTCAACGGGCGGCGTGATGGTAGAGCAGAACGGCGATCATGAATCGACCAAAGATTTACCACCCAACAGCGAACGACCGGAGACGCTGGGTGAAGCAGTGACTCGTGAAGTACAAGCCTACCTCGGAGCTATGGAGGCACAGACGGTTGACGACCTGTACGAACTTGTCCTGAGTCAGGTCGAACAACCGCTGCTGGAGTGTGCCATGCGCCATACTGGAGACAACCAAAGTCGCACGGCGGAGCTGCTGGGTGTTAGTCGAGGTACATTGCGGACGCGTCTTAAGAAATACGGCATGTTGTAGATCGCGTCGAACTAACGGAGTGATGGGATGGACGTTATTAAAATCAGAACAGCACTGATCAGTGTTTCTGACAAGACGCACCTAGATGCCTTTGGGGCGGCACTCGCGACCCACAATGTACAGTTACTCTCGACCGGTGGAACCGCTCGGGTATTGAGAGAAAACGGGGTTGCTATTCGGGAAGTCTCGGACCATACCGGGTTTCCGGAAATGATGGATGGCCGGCTCAAGACCTTGCACCCAGCCGTTCATGGCGGATTGCTCGGCCGCCTTGGCATTGATGATCAGGTAATGGCTGACCACAACATCACGCCGATCGATCTGGTGGTGGTGAACCTGTATCCGTTCGAGTCGACCATTGCAAAGTCTGGAACCACGTTTGCTGATGCGATAGAGGATATCGATATCGGCGGTCCTGCAATGCTACGTTCTGCGTCCAAGAACTTTTCACGCGTCGCAGTGGTTGTTGATGTTGATGACTATGCAGCTGTCATTCGGGAGATGGCTGATAAAGATGGTGCGCTTTCTTCCACGACGCGCTATCGACTTGCGGTCAAAGCGTTCGAACATGTAGCAGCATACGATGCGGCGATTGCCAATTACCTGGCCTCGCTTCCTCGACCAGAAGCGAAGCCCAACCGGTTTCCATCTTCGTTAACGCTGCAGTTCCAAAAAATTGAAGACATGCGCTATGGAGAAAATCCCCACCAAAACGCAGCTTTCTATGGGGCAGGAGGATCCAAGGAAGGGCAGGTTGCGGGCGGAACTCAGATCCAGGGGAAAGCGCTGTCGTACAACAACGTTGCCGATACAGACGCGGCACTGTCATGCGTGGCTGCGTTCGACGATCCGGCGTGTGCCATCATCAAACACGCTAATCCCTGTGGTGTTGCCGTTGCTGAGACGATTCATGAAGCCTATCGAAGGGCGTTCGCAACGGATCCTACGTCCGCCTTTGGTGGGATCATCGCGGTCAATCGAATCCTCGACAAAAAAAGCGCTGCCGCGATTGCCGAACAGTTTGTCGAGGTCATCGTTGCACCCGATGTCGATGATGTTGCGAGGACCGTACTTGCGAAGAAGAAAAATGTACGGGTGTTGGTGGTAGGTGACTTAGGTGCTGCTTTAGTGCCGCGCGACTTCAAACGTGTGGGCGGTGGTTTACTGGTTCAGGACAACGATGATCAACTCCTCTCTCACGATGCGTTGAAGGTGGTGACGGAACGCGCACCAACATCCGCAGAAGAAGCGGACCTACTGTTCGCATGGCGAGTCGCCAAATACGTGAAATCTAATGCGATCGTTTACGCGAAAGATCTCGCTACGGTCGGCATTGGTGCTGGTCAGATGAGTCGTGTCTACAGCGCGCGAATCGCCGGAATCAAGGCGGCTGACGAGGGTCTTGTGGTACCTGGCTCGGTCATGGCATCAGATGCGTTCTTTCCGTTCCGTGATGGGATCGATGCTGCGGCCGAAGCCGGGATTACTGCCGTGATCCAACCCGGTGGTTCAGTTCGCGACGATGAGGCGATAACAGCGGCGAACGAAGCAGGGATGGCGATGATATTTACAGGCATGCGCCACTTCAGACACTGACATCGAGAGTCCTACAGGCAAAGACGTCACCGGATGATTGTGCTCGCTTGAGTTAAGGGGAAATGAATGAAGATCATGGTGACAGGCAGCGGTGGTCGAGAACATGCGCTGGCATGGCGGTTCGGACTTTCTTCCCAGGTCACAGACGTTTATGTCGTGCCGGGGAATGCCGGAACGGTCTCTGAGCCACACATGCACAACGTAGATATCGACGTCATGAACATTGATGCACAGATTGCATTTGCGACCGATAATGCTATCGATCTGACTGTTATCGGCCCCGAGGCTCCGCTGGTGGCGGGAGCCGTGGACGCGTTTCATGCAGCTGGACTTAGGTGCTTTGGGCCTGGGAAATTGGCAGCGCAGCTAGAAGGATCCAAATCCTTTACGAAGGATTTTCTACAACGTCATCAGATTCCAACGGCAGCCTACGAGACGTTTACAGAAACAGAGCCGGCACTTGCTTTTGCGAAAACGAGATCATTACCGATTGTCATTAAGGCAGATGGTCTCGCAGCCGGCAAAGGTGTTGTGATCGCGGAGTCGTTTGAGCAGGTTGAAGAGACGGTGCACGATATGCTGAGTGGCAACGCCTTCGGTGAAGCGGGTGCACGCATTGTGATTGAGGATTTTCTGGAAGGTGAAGAAGCGAGTTTCATTGTCATTGCGGATGGCAGCAACTTTCTGCCGTTTGCATCGTGTCAGGACCACAAACGGGCTTACGATGGCGATACCGGTCCTAACACGGGCGGCATGGGAGCCTACTCTCCGGCACCTGTTGTGACTGAGGTTGTGCACCAACGAATTATCGAGGCGGTTATCGAACCGACGATTGCGGGTATGGCGTCGGAAGGAATACCTTACACAGGATTTCTTTATGCGGGACTCATGATTTCGTCCAAAGGGGAACCGAAAGTGATTGAGTTCAATTGCCGTTTTGGAGATCCGGAAACACAACCGATCATGATGCGTCTTCAATCAGATCTGGTTGCTCTCTGTAACGCCGCCATTGATGGTAACCTGCTGCCCGAATCGATTGCCTTTGATGACCGACCGGCGCTGACCGCGGTAATGGCATCCGGTGGCTATCCGGGTTCGTATAAAACCGGAGATCTCATTCAAGGTTTGTCGGTGGACGCCCTCGCGTCGTCTGATAGAAAAGTATTCCATGCGGGTACCTCGCTCACGGAGGATGGTATTGTCACAGCAGGAGGTCGAGTGCTCGGTGTGACTGCGATGGGAAGTACCGTTGCGGACGCACAAGCACGTGTCTACCAGATGATTGATAAGATCACATTCAAGAATCGCGAATTTCGATCTGACATCGGGTATCGTGCGTTGGAGCGGGAAACGCAAGGTACTGTCTGATCTAACGTCTTAGCTCGCTTTGCAATTTCTCGATACGGGCAGCCCGAATCGCTGAACCGATGGCGGCACCCTGGAGAGTAGGCTGTTTGGCCATCACCTCGGTGGCACTTATCGACTGTGTCGAACGCATCATCGCCATCCAGGTCTCGTGGAAGGCACGCGCTTCCGCTAGATCATTGTTGATGGTGACCAATAGTTCGCTGGATATCTCCAATCGTTCTTTCTGCCGGAAGCTGTCCAGCTGATACAACATGTCTACGATGTCTGCCGACGAGAGAGAAACCACATCTGACCACTGTGTTTGTAGCTGTAGTATGTCGAGTGCCTGCTGTGTCCAGAGACTGGGAAGTGGGAGTCGGCGATCGAGTTCGGTAGCGACATCCTTGGATTGTGATGACATCATGGCAGCCCACTGCAGACTTGGTAACGCCGCGATTTGCAGGCCAGCGGGCTGAGGAATCACGTTAAGATCAATCTCTGGCCATAGGATCGCATGTGCACCGCAGGCTTCCAGGACCTGAAAGAACACGATGGGATGTGGCGACGTCAGTGCTTTCCTGGCTTCTTCAACCACACGTTCAGCAGACAGGGTGCCTAGTTCGCCGCCTGCTGTGATATCAGACATCAGCGCCAGCGTCTCGTCGGCGACGCGGAACCCTAGGTTATGAAAACGTGCGGCGAAACGCGCGACCCGGAGGACCCGTAGTGGATCCTCCGAGAATGCTGGACTGATATGACGCAGCACTCTGGCTTCGATATCCGCACGACCTCCGACGGGATCGATGAGGTTCCCATTGGTATCCTGCGCAATGGCATTGATGGTGAGGTCACGGCGCACAAGATCTTCCTCCAGAGACACATCGCGGGTCTCAAACACAAAACCCTGGTGTCCCGCACCTGTCTTTTTTTCCTGGCGAGCCAGGGCGTACTCTTCGCGGGTTTCAGGATGCAGGTAGACAGGGAAACTTTTACCGACTGATAGATAACCGGCTTCGCGCATTTCTTCGTCGGTCGTGCCGACGACCACCCAGTCACGATCGGTGACAGGCTGACCCAGTAACTCGTCTCGGAGTGCACCACCGACTAGATAAGTGTCCATTAGGAGACCTGGGTCCGTGCGGGTACATTGAATCGTTGACCGTCTTCCAGACGATACGCGGTAAGTTGCCTACCCCAGACACATCCTGTATCCAGTGCCTGAGCATTGGCCTGGTGTGTCACTCCATTGATGGCGGCCCAGTGGCCGAACAGGATGGTGGTCCCCTCATGCTGAGGTCTCGGGAGCGCGAACCATGGTGAAAACCCAGGCGGTGCCACCTGAGTCTTGTGAGTCAGCTCGATTTCTCCATCAGCTTTGCAGAAACGAAGACGTGTCAGATAATTCGTTATCAGACGTAAACGAGCCATACCCGTAAGCTGGGAATCCCAGTGGCGAGGCTCGTTGCCGTACATGGCTGCCAGAAAGTCTTTATAGCGATTCCCGCGCAGGCAGGTTTCTACTTCTTGGGCGTAGGAGACTGCGTCGTCGATGTTCCAATTCGGGGGAATACCCGCGTGTACCATGATGTGGTTGCTGTCCTTGTGAATGAGCGGCTGATGGCGAAGCCACTCGATCACGTCAGGACATCCATCCCACGCTAGGAGATCGTGTACGGTGTCTTTTCCTCTGGCGCGCGAGACGCCTGCTGTGATCCCCAGAAAGTGCAGATCGTGGTTTCCGAGTACGACCTGGCAGTTCGGTTCTTTCATGCAGAACTTCATCACCCCGACGTTTTCAGGTCCACGGTTGATCAAATCGCCAGCAAGCCATAGCGCGTCTTGCTCTGATGAGTAACCTACAAGTGCCAACAGGGACATCAACTCATCGTAGCAGCCCTGGATGTCACCAATGACGTAAGTACTCATTATAGGAGCGGTCTTTTCAAGAAGGTCGTCAATGCCGTCGCCTGTTCAGTATAGCGGCATCAATGCCGCACAGCCCGGAGGCGGTCTGGATTCGAATCCTGCGCTGATCCAGCGTGCATCGGAAGTACGCCCAGGGTTCCTGTAAGCGTAAACGACGCAGTACCGCGTTGTACTGCCCAACTTTCGAGCGACGACACCGTGTGCGGCGTGTGTCCACATGATTATGACGCTGCCGGGAGCTGCATTCAGGTATTCGATCTTGAGTTCCTCACCTGTTTCAGGATGACGCTTTCCTGCAATCCAACCCTCACGAAGTTCGTCGTCAGTACGTGCTCCAATCGCCCGGTCGCGATAAAGGTGACTGCCGGGAACAACCTTCAGCCCGCCATCATCACTCGTGAATCCTGAAATGTAGAAGAAGATCCGGATAAAACCGAGCCCAGGGTCATCTTCTGCGTATTCATGGCTGTGCCACGGCATCGCCGGAGTACCCGCGGGCCTGACAAGGGAAACGCAATGGTCGTATCGAATATCTTCACCAAGAATGTTGCGAGCCAGCATCAGCATTTGCGGATGATTGATGAGACTGGCGAGGTACTCATCAAACTCCGCAGAAAATCGTTGCGGTTCATGGCCTTTGACAGCTTGCTTACCCCACTGAGTTACCTGACGAAGTGAGTTGATCAGTCGCTCAGAGGTTTCCGCTGTCAATAGACCCGGGATCAAAAGGTGTCCGTGTTTGTCCAGAGATAGACGTTCCTCTTCTCCCAGTGTGAAGTCATTGAATATGTCGTCGGGTGAAGGCATGAGGTTGTCAGTTAACTCCTATGGCGTTTGCGCAACGGACGTAATCGTCGAGGGACAGCGTGTCAGGTCGACGACGCGGGTCTATGTCCAGTGAGCGGAGCGTATTTTCATCGATTATTGACGACAAGGCATTACGAATGGTCTTACGGCGTTGCGTGAACGCTGTTGTGACAACCTTCTCGAAAATAGTGTGCATAACCACAGGTTTGTCGAGTCTTGGTACCATCTTGACGACCGCGGAAGTTACCTTGGGAGCGGGAGTAAATGCTACGGGGTCAACTTCAAACAGCTTTTCTGGGTCGCAATGAAACTGGGCCATCACAGAGAGACGACCATAGTTCCGATTTCCCGGGGAGGCGGATAACCTGTCGACGACCTCTTTCTGCAGCATGAAGTGCATGTCGACGATGTTGTCCAGTCCGAACAGCCTAAATAGTAGTGGTGTTGAGATATTGTACGGGAGGTTTCCAACAACCCTTGTGGGTTCAGACGTGACTGAGGTGAGATCCTGTCTCAGGACATCGCCAACGATGACATCAAATCCACGACTTTTGAGTGCCGCGGCGAGGTCTCGATCGATCTCGATTACCTTTAGTCGGCACCCCGATGCATGAAGGTGAGATGTCAGTGCGCCTTGGCCAGGACCGATTTCTAGAAGAGATTGATCTGGTCGCGCGGAAACTGCGCTGATGATTTGTTGTATGACGTGTTGATCGGTCAGAAAGTTCTGTCCGAAGCGCTTACGGGCGCGCATCACATCCGGATTTCGACAAAGGCGTCTTCGCGGGCTTCACGGGCCCAGACCTGCAGTTCCTCATCGAATCGCTGGTTCCGTATGTAGTTTTCAGCTTGTTGTCTCTTAAACTCTTCAGTGAAGTCCTCGATTCGTCGACCGGTGACTTCGAGGAAGTGATAGCCGTGTTCAGTTCGGAACACCGGACTGATGTCGCCGATTTCGCTTCTGTGCATCTGGTCTTCGAATTCGGGGACAAACAAACCGGCAGCAGACCAACCCAGATCGCCGCCTGAGAGGGCAGAGCCCGGATCATCGGAGTGTAATCGTGCAATTTCATCAAAGGCTTTTCCACCCATCGTCTCTTCCCGCAACAGCTCCGCGAGTTCCATCGCCTCCTGTTCGGTTCTGATTTCGCTGGGCTGAATGAGTACGTGGCGCACCTCGGTCTGTTCAATCTGACCTTCAGAGACTGCTCCACGGACTTCCATTAGTTTGATGATATGGTAGCCGCTGCCACTCTTGATGGGTCCATGGACCTCACTTGCCGAAAGCGTGGGAACGACGTCTGCAAATATGGTGGGTAATTGAACGACCTTGCGCCAGCCCAGATCACCTCCGGTCAATGCTCTCTGACCAGCAGACCTTGCTGCCGCGAGCCCCGCGAAATCTGCACCTTGTCTCAATTCCGAGACGACGGCTTCGGCCTCATTCCTCGCTGCTGCGATCTGGTCGCGGGTGGGTTCGTCGGGGAGCGCGATCAAAATGTGGCCAACGCGGTACTCGTCGGCGGTCACTGTCTTACCCACATCTGATTCGAGAAAGTTATTGATCTCCTGATCGGTGATGGTCAATCGGCCATTCACCATGCTTTGTTGTACGTGACCGATGATCATCTCGCGTCGGATTTCCTCACGCATCTCTGCGTAGGACAGGCCGTCTGCAGCGAGGGCGCGTTGGAAATCCAGGAGGGAGAGGTTGTTTCGGTTTGCAATACGTTGCATGGCTTCGTTGAGTTGTTCGTCACTGATACGAATACCACCACGGTGACCCATGTTCAGCTGTAGGTTCTCTAGAATTAGTCGTTCCAGAACCTGGTTCACGAGCATCTGCTCTGGGGGTAGTGGCGAATCAGCACCAGCCAGTTGTGCCTTAACCCGAGCTATCCTGGCATCCAGTTCTGATTGCAGAACGACGTCTTCATCGACAACGGCAATGATTCGGTCAAGAATAATTGCGTCGTCACTGATGGCCGGTCGGCAGATTCCCGCAACCACCACAAGCAATGCCATAGTGGTGGCTGAAAGCGCTCTAAGATGGATGTGGCTTTTCATCTTGTGATTTCGTCCTCTCTTGCACGATAACCAGGGATTGCCTGCTCTAGCAGCAGGTCCAGGCGTTCTCCGATCGTCGCCAGCCCTTTCATCTGGAATTCCACAAATAAGACAGTATCGCTTGGCAATATCGTCTCGTTTTCTGTCAGAAAATTTCCCGGTGACGTAGGGTCATCTGTCAATACAGTAAGTATACGGGGTTGACGTGCGAAGCGCCGTACGACAATCCTAGATTTCCAACAACAGTCGTTATATTCGATGCCTGCAAAGTAGTCTATGGTTTGATTCTGTGTCCAGCCAAAGTTCCATCGACCGATCATGCTCCAGAGACCTTTGATAGGCCAGATGATAGCGATGTCAGATTCTTCAGTATTGCGAAATTCTCTTATGGGCTGGATAGCCGGGTGGGTATGGAGGTAGCTGAATGACAAAATCCGCCGATTGTCTGGTGTGTATCTAATCGTGACATTGGATCGGTCGACACGATCTTCGTTGGCGTCATAGGTGAGTCTTGCTGAGACCGACATGTTCTGGCGTGGCGACAGGCGAAGCTCGGCGAACAATGGTGAACTACCTCGCGTACCTGCTCGAGGGTCGCGGTCCCGATACAGGACTTCACGATCCGAGAGGTAGTATTGCTGGCCGAGACTGATTGAGCCCCGTTGGTTACCGGTATCCCTGTCAATCAGTCTTGATGTGATTGACAGACTTGCGAGATTTGCGTCGTTGATTCGATCCCAACCGCTGAATCGATTGCGCCTGAACAACTGAGAAAGTGATGGTGTGGGAGTACCCGCATCGAATTCTGGCAGATCCTTCTGGTCCGTGGCATTGGCGTAGAGGTAAAACGCCCGGGGTTCGAGCGTCTGCAACCAATCCTTCTGCCCCCATTGAAAGAAGCGGTCAAAGATCAGGCCTGTATCGAGCGAAGCCCAGGTGTCGGTTCGATTAGGTGCCTCTTCAATGCCATCGGGAACCTGTTCGAGCCGATACAGACGATGGGTCACGCCGGCACTTGGTGTCACGAATCCCCAGCTGTTTCGCAGGGGGTAGGTGATCGAGAGATCGCCGACAGTACGCTCTCCTGTTATCGCCAGGATTCCACTGAATTTTTCGTGATCGCGGTCGAACCAGGTGTGTGCGCCATGGAAGTCTACGTTGATGCCGGCGAACTGATGCCGGTAGCGTGCATGTAAGCGTGGTAACCGTTCATACTGGGGTTTTGCGTTCAGAACTAGTGGCTGGAACGCTTGGATCTGCACCCCTGCGGTCAATTGGGCATCCTGGTATGTAATGTCCCCCTTGCGGTCTAAAGAGGCTGAAAGACGGTTATTGAGGTTCTGGTCTATCGGTCCAATGAAGGTATCGATGCGTGATGAACCGACGTCTCCGCCAATGTCTGGCAGGTAGTCGATATCTGATACGGCGCTGTAGTTGATACTACTCGTGAGCTGTTCGGACCACTCTCCAGCGTGACGGACGTTGAGTAACCAGCGATCCTTCGCATCAAACATTGGGATGTTGATATCCGATGTGGCGTTCGTCGTAAGGTCGACAAGATTCCTTGAGTCGTATCGTTGATCTTCGAAAACGAGACCGGTATTAATTTCATTGTCGGAATGCCGAGTTTTGAAACGGAACTGGTTGCTGTGGACGAGACCGCGCTGCCAGAGGCTGCGTATTTCCCAGGTGGTGTCCATCTGTGGAGCGATACTGATGTAGTAAGGCGCAATCAGATCAGTACCGCCAGTACTGTCGTAGCCTGCCGATGGCATCAGAAAACCACTGTGACGCTGATCATCAATCGGAAAACGAAGGTACGGAAACCATAGAACGGGAATGCCCCCTAGTTCCAGTTGGACGTTTCGCGCAGTACCGAAGCCGGTTTCCGGTTCCAATTCGATTCGAGGACTGGCAATCGCCCACGCATTGTTGTTGGGTTCACATCGTGTAAATCGACCCGCATGGATCAGCAAGGTCTCGTCTGCAAGACGCTCAAGCTGACGAGCTTCGCCACGAATACTGCTATCGTGAATGAGGAAAGTGGCATCGTTAACAATCGCGCTATCGTTGGTCAGATCTGAGGTCGCGGTGGAACCGGTGACGAGCAGGCCTTCTTCTCGGAGGCGCAGCGGACCAACCGCACGTGCAGCATCTTTTGAGCGATTAAGGGTGACTTCCTGAGCTTCCAATTGACGGGTCGCTTGCCAGACAAAGACGTTTCCACGCAGTTCGACGTCGCCGTTTTCGTCCTGTAGAGCTTCGTCGGAAAGACCGTCAATGGTACCCAAATCCCCAGATGACGACAGAATTTCTGGCGCGACATAGCGACCGGCACAGAACCAGGGGAGCGTTTCGCGTTGTTCAGGGGTCAACGACTCGCTCGAGTGCCAATCAATGGTGGCGGCAGAGGCCCGGTGTTCGGTCGCCTGCACACCTGATGTACAGAGCGCTACGCTAAGTCCTGCGAGCACGAATCGGACTGATGGAAAAGAGAAACCGTGTTTGAACATCAGCGCTGACCGGCGCAGGAGGAATTGAGGCTCTGCAGACAAGCGGTCCATAATAGATGATTCTCACCGTCGAGGTAAGGTTGTTAGGTGGATCGTGAACATAAGCTGACTGTTTGGGCAGCAGATCAACTACAAAGTGCCGGATACAGCACAGATGGTGACTTCCATCTGGTTCCGGCGTCGAATGACGCCAGCTTCCGCCGTTACTTCCGGAGCGCTGTCCCACTGGAGGATCTATCAGATACAGATGCTGAGAGACGAAACTTTGTTTTCATGGACGCACCCCCTGAACTTGAAGACAGTGTTCCGTTCGTCACCGTCAACGCCCTTCTTATGGAGGCAGGCGTGCAGGTCCCTGAGATTTATGCGACGGATATTTCACAGGGTTTCATGATGCTGACGGATTTCGGTGGCGAGTTGCTGTTAAGTCATCTGCTTCATGCCTCCTCGACCCATCGAAGCGATCTCTATGCGATGGCGATGGAGAGCCTGCTGCAAATCCAGTCAGCGCAGACGAGTCAACTGCCGGTTTACACCGCAAAAAAACTGCAGGACGAGATGGACCTCTTTGAGTCTTGGTTCCTCGAGAAGCTGCTTGGTTATCAGATGAACTCATCACGTCGAGCGTTGTTGGATTATGTTTGCACCACATTGATTGCATCTGCGCTGGAGCAACCCACGGTGTTTGTTCACCGTGACTACCATGCTCGCAATCTAATGCTGGTGCCTCAGGATAAATACCTAGGGTCGCTGGGTGTGATCGATTTCCAGGATGCGGTCGAAGGTCCTGTCAGCTATGACCTGGTATCGTTGCTGCGGGATTGCTATTTTAAACTCCCGGGCACGGAGGTGGATCAGCTGGTGAGCGACTTTCATCGTGATCTCACGATGGCCAATTCGGATTGTGATGCTCTGTCGCTGACGCAGTTTCGGTACTGGTTCGATCTTATGGGACTGCAGCGACATCTGAAGTGTGCGGGGATATTCGCGAGGCTCTTTCTTCGTGATGATAAGCCGGGGTATCTCAAGGATATACCGCTGGTGTTGCAATACCTGTTGGACGTCGCTTCTTGCCATGACATGTTTGTTGAGTTTAGTGACTGGCTTCGATCAGATGTTATTCCTGCGTTCGATAGCTTTCTTCTGAGGTATAACCACGAAGGGAAAGATGGAGCCGTTCCCTGATGTGGGCGATGGTCTTGTGCGCAGGCCGAGGTGAGCGGATGCGACCGCTGACTCACTTTACTCCGAAACCGCTATTGACTGTCGCTGGGGAACCCTTGTTGCAACGCCACCTGTTAGCGATTGCATCAGCCGGGATCTCAGATGTCATGATCAACGTTCACCATCTGGGACAGCAGATTCAGTCCTTTGTTGGTGATGGCCGCCGGTTTGGACTCAGGGTGGCATATTGCTTTGAGTCGCAGTTACTGGAAACAGCCGGAGGTATCGCAAACGCGCTCATGAACCGCGAAGGCGCTAACGGTCCTGACGACGCAGCGGAACCTTTCCTAGTGGTGAGTGGTGATGTCTACTCAGAGATGGATCTCTCCCTGGTGGTGGCGGCAGCTCTTCGCGAGATGAATGACTTCGATCCGTCATTGCTAGGGTCTCTGGTGATGGTGCCGAATCCTCCGCACCATCCCAACGGTGATTTTGGCCTGGATCCGGAGAACCGACTGACTATGGATGGTGAACACCTGACCTACGGCGGTGTCGGCGTGTTTTCGCCCGCGTTTTTCGCAGACGCGCCGGTTAGGCCAGCACCTCTGCGTAATCTCCTATTTCCTGCGATTCGTGATCGTCGACTGGCGGGTGCGTTGTATCGAGGAGTCTGGGAAGATGTCGGGGGTCC
>CAJWYI010000002.1 GCA_913049815.1 uncultured Gammaproteobacteria bacterium | reverse complement strand
CAGGGGCTGCGATTTGTTTGACCGATGTGATCCGAAACATTCACGTATTATCGATGTGCGGTGCTCGCGATAAAGTAATGTATGGAATGTCTACGTTCCTTTGCTGACGCCAACGAGGGATCGACTGACGTCGAATCCCTGGCCGATGCTCAAGCGTACATCCAATTGGTCAATCCTGCCGGGACCTATGAAGGAATGAATCCAGCCATGTCATTTCGTGAGAACTCGATCTAGCGCCATGCCGAGGAAGCGATTCCTCAGTCCTGGCGGCGACAACCTTTTTTGGTGGCGCGCTATCTCCACGGGCGATATCCGGACGGCATTGCGTCCATCGGGATGGTGACAGGTGGCTGAGAGGTTCGGCAGCACCTGCCGAGACTGCCGCATAAGCTCAACTATCCCAAAGATTCATGGAAAGGCCTTTTCAGGGAGGTCGGTGGCAACTTCCGACTGCCGTTGACGGGCGACTTCCCCGCGCGTTAATCGAGACTACCCCTCTACCACCTGCACGATACCGTTGCGGAGTGCCCGCTCACGGATCAGTGCGACGCAGTCTGTTTCATCAATAAAGTCACACTATTACAGGTTTCGTTACTCCTCTATAGCTTGAATAGGACCGGTCCAGCGTGGCCTAATTAAGCGACCGATCAGCGGAATACCACCCATGAAATATCGCCGATTTGGCCGCACCGAAATGATGTTGTCCCAGTACTCCCTGGGGTGTATGCAATTCACGGGAAAATCGAAAGAAAGCAACGCTATCCGCACCGTTGAACGGGCCGTAGAACTGGGTGTGAACCACCTGGAAACCGCGCGTGGCTACGGGAACTCGGAAGAACGGGTCGGCAAGGCGCTGAAGAAGATCCTGAAGAAAGTGCCAAGGGAAGAGCTCTACATCACCACGAAGATTGGACCGTCCTCTGATGTGGATGAGTTCAAACGGAACTTCGACATTTCCATGAAAAATCTGGGCATCGATTACCTGGACAACCTCGACTTCCATGGGCCGGGCAGTTACGAGACCGTCGCACCAGCGATGACGGAACGCGGTTGTCTCGGATACGTGCGCAAGCTGATGGCTGAAGGTGTCGTGCGACACTTTGGTTTCTCGACCCATGGTTATCCCAAGGGAGTAATGGAGCTGGTGAACACAAATGAGTTCGAGTCCATCAACCTGCACTACTACTATTTCTACCAGGGCCTTCGTCACGTGGTTGATCGCGCAGCTGAGCTGGACATGGGGGTGTTCATCATCAGTCCCAATAACCAGGGGGGCAAGCTACAGGATCCAACAGAATCACTGAGTCGCGCGTGTCGGCCGCTCACACCAATGACGTTCAATCACATGTGGCTACTGAATCAGCCGGAAGTACACACACTATCTTTCGGACCAAATTCTCCACAACAGATTGATGCGAATCTGATCGCGCAGGACTACGATGGCACTGGGCCTGAGCGAACGGTCTTTGACCAGGTCCTGGGTCAGGTTGAAGGTGCGTATCGCAATAAGTTGGGTGCTGAATTCTGCACCGTCTGCAATGAGTGTTTGCCCTGCCCCGAAAACATCAACATTCCAGGACTGCTCAACTGGCGCCAGATGGACAAGGCGTTTGATATGACGGGCTATGCCCAGGGGCGGTACGCCAAAGTGGGCAGCGGAGGTGCCTGGATTCTCGGACAGAAAGGTGACCAGTGCACGAAGTGTGGAGATTGCATACCGCGTTGCCCGGAGAACCTCGATATCCCGCAGCTGCTGTGGGAAGCCCACAAGGAGCTGGAGACCGGAGAGATCTCCGGACCGGTTTGGGATCATGAGGGCGATCTTCTGAGGACGGACCTGCGCAGCGACAGCTGAGTTCGATGGCGAGACCCATCCGGATTATGAGTCTCAAGACGCGGCCCACCGTTGCAACGGTGATCGAGACTGCATTGAGGGGTTGCTGACCAAATAGTTCTGGTGAAACGGAATCAGACCTGATGCCCGCATATAGTCATCTGAACCTTAACGACAGTGAGGCTCGTGAAGTTGACCGCTTCGATCCCCGAAGACGAGGTAGTTACCTGTTCCTGTGCGGGTTGGAGATCCCGCCTGACCATGATGGAAGCAGCGGCCGCGTGCGTGTCGATCAAGTTCCAGTTTGATCGCTTTAAGTCGTGTCGTGCTGAATACGAAAGGCAGGTTCAGGAACTGGTGAGGGCAGAGATCAATGCTGCTCGACTGGGTTGATCCGTCGACAGGAACCTAAGATATCAGCGGGGTACACCGCCCTTGACGACAATGCGGTGCATGACGCGACTTTCTGCATAGTCCTGGATCGCGTAATGCATGACTGACCGGTTGTCCCATAGAACCAGGTCATTCACTGCCCACTGGTGTCGATACGTGAACTCTGGTCGTACCGAGTGTGCAAACAATTCAAACAGCAGCAGCTGGCTCTCGGTGTCAGACATCCCGATGATCTGTTTCGTGAAATTAGCATTCACGAACAGTGCTTTCCTTCCGGTGTCATCATGGGTACGTATGACAGGGTGGGTGGAATCTTCAACATCGGGTCCGAACACCTTGCCTGTGTGGAATGCCTCTAGACCATTGAGGCGTGTCTTCATCTCATCGCTCAACATTTCGTAAGCGAGATGCTGATTAGCAAAAGCAGTATTGCCGCCGGACTTCGGCATGCGGCGTGCATGAAGACCGGTGTAGATCGGGGGCGTTGAATGCCAGGTCATATCGGAATGCCAACCATCAAAACCAGGGAATGTGCCTGGGAAAAACTTGAACATACGATCCTTGCCCGCAATCCACTGAACGTGAGGCGTGTCCCGGTGTTGTGTCGAAGGATGTGTGAGCAGGTCACCCCAGAGGCGGCCGAAACGTTCCAGTTCCAGTGCCTCAAGATTCTGGTCCGGTAAAACCAGGAGATGATGTTCATTTATCAATGAACGCAGATGCTCGACAGCCTCACCTGTCATTTCCCGTGTCAGGTTCAGGCCTTCGACCCGCGCGCCCATGGCAACACTGGCCTTCGTTACCGTATTTTCAGTCAGTACAGCACTCATATCAGAGCTCGTTAGCTGAGAAGTCTCAGCATCCTAGCACGTCATTGTTGTGTCTATGTCACAGGTGGCTCATGGGAAGCAGGCGCAACGCGACATTGGTGATCTTGCGGTTGAGTAGACTGTCTGAATACTTTTTTCCGCTGAGTGCCTTCCAACGTGGGTCATCAGTAGAGGTCCGCCATGCGGCGTTCATCGATGTGTCCGTTCAGTGCTAAGCTGGCCACGACACCACACCTCGTTCCAAGTCGCGTTCAATCGCAAGCAGCCGGTTGTACTTTGCCAGACGCTCCGACTGATTGATCGATCCCACCTTGATCTGATCTGCACTCCATCCAACAGCAAGATCCGCGAGCCAATTGTCTTCTGTCTCACCGCTACGTGCACTGATGGTGACATGCCATCCAGCACGTCGCGCTAGCTTCAATGCTTGCAGAGCCTCTGTGAGCGTACCGATCTGATTCACCTTTAGCAGTAGCGCGTTGCAGGCTTTTATGTCGATCGCTTTCTGGATTCTCTCAGGATTCGTACAAAGCAGATCATCGCCAAGGGTCAGGCAACGTTCTCCGAGCGTTGCTGTCAGTTGCGGCCAGTGCGACCAGTCATCTTCGGCTAGTCCGTCCTCGATACTGACGATTGGGTACTGGTGCGCCCATGCGCCCATTGTTTCGATCATCTCGGTGGCATTAATCGAATCTCTGCCGTTTAAGATGTATCCGGCATCTGAATAGAAATGTGAAGCAGCCACATCAAGTGCCAGCTGTACGTCGCCGGACAGCCCTGCGACGTTTATGGCCCGAATCGCGCCTTTGAACATGGCATCAATATTCGGGAATGCCGGCGCCAGACCGCCCTCATCCGCGGTGAGCTTTCGCATCTCATAGTCTTCGAGCATCTGATCCGTTGCTGTATTGTAGACTGCAACAACATCCTGCAGGCTTCTATGGATGCTGGCCGCACCGCCTGGTACTACCAACACGTCCTGCAGCGCGACCTGTCCGCCGGCGTGTTTACCACCGCTGAAGAGATTGACCATGAGCCGTGGAAGCGTAGTGATCGATTGACCGTTCAGTGTGGCGAAGTATTCGTAGAGTGCTTGTTTGTGGGCAGCGGCGGAAGCTCTCGCAAATGCGAGCGAGATTCCGAGAATCGTATTCGCCCCCAACCGTGACTTGTTGTGGGTGCCATCGATATCGAGTAATCGTTGATCGAGCGTCGCCTGATCACTGAACGATTCACCTACTAGCTGGTTTCGAAATTCTCCTTTCACATGAGCCACAGCTTTGAGACAGCCCAGCCCGCGATAGCGTTTTGGGTCGTTGTCACGCAGTTCATAAGCTTCCGCACGCCCCGTGGATGCCCCGGAAGGTACCTGAGCGTAACCCTCGTGACCGCTGTCGAACATACAACTGACTTCTAGGGTTGGGCGTCCCCGACTATCCAGAATTTCCAGGGCAGACAGCTCTGAAATCTTCATGAGGTTCCTCCAAGCCCTTTGATGAACCATTCGATAACCATTGTTACGTCCATGTGCGTTACGGCCGATGCTTGCATGATTTCAAGACAGACTGCCTTTTGCCGCTGCTGCTCTTGTGCGCTTAGATACTCTAGGGGCGATTGACCTGACACGCGGGCGAGCAGACAAGCGAGGGTATGTCGTGCCGCGCGTTCTGCCAGATCTCGGTCAGCGTCGGTTTGGGTAGCGTATCGCGACCAAAACTGGTGTGCCGCGTTAACGAATATCCGTCGATGTGGCGTCAGGTGGTGCGCTTTGCTGAGTAGGTGGGTCATAGCAAATCCGACGTCAAAAGCAGGATCACCGACATGCATCACCTCGTGATCGAGCAGAATGAGTTGGCCATTGTGGACCAGGACGTTTTTCGGGCTGTAGTCACCATGGACAAGATGATCCGTCTGCTGCCGAGTCTCTTCAGTCAGATCGTGGAGGAACGTGGCTGATTCAGCGACCCGGGAAGCCGTATATCCGTAGTAGGGTGAGAGCCGTAGGTCTTCGAAAAACTGTGTATCGCGAAACGGTGCCATGGCCTCCGTAATGGGGGCTGTATGAATTGCAGCAAGCAAGGCAGCGAACTGATCGATCTGACCAGTCTCGCTTTGTCCCGTAAATAGTAGCGATTTCCAGTTGACGTGTGGTTTGGGAATGGCTGACATTACGAGGATATGGTCCGTCTCGTCCTCCGCCAGCCAGTTGGGTGTTGCACCGGACGGTAAAACCGACTTGAGCACACGTAGCCCCAGACCCTCCCGATGAATACGCTCAGGACTGCAGGTCCAGCTAGTGGCCACGCGCAATTCTGATAACGCTTGTTTGACGACGACTGATCCTGACGATGATGTCACAAGTACCGTTTTGTTGGAAACACCGCCAGTCAGGTTCTCACAATCTGGTGCGTGGTCGTCAATCAACGAACGCGACCGAAGCCATTTGACAAGCTGCGGGTGCTCTTCGATATCCACGTTCAGCGGTCGGAGAGAATCCGTACCTCACGTTGGATGTGGGGCGGTTCCGATAGATCCTCGAGCATGGCGGGTCGATAACACCGCAAGTCTGGTGTTCCAGCCAAGACTGAGTGAGTCCGCAGAAATGCGCTGGAAATCAGTAGTACGAGTTGCTGAGTCGATCGAGTGAGGTTGTAATGCATGTTCCCTTACCATTGATGTCAACTGATGACTCCATATGTCATGCGAGCGAGAATGCTCTCGCGTCGATGTTGATGCGTGCAGGAGATCTTATGAGTACAGGTCATGTATACACGTTGATTGGTAACGGTGAAAGAGGAAGCCACCAAGCTGACGGCAGACCGTTGACATCAGAACCGTTCGGGTTGGCAACGGGGCCTGATGGAGCGCTCTATTACTGCGATCTTGGGAATCACAAGATTTGTCGATTCATCGATGGCCTTAGCGAGAAAGTTGTTGGGCGCGATATGGCGGGCAACGATGGCAGCGGTGGCGTCGCAGAAGACGCGGCCATTACCGAACCCTATGAGCTATGTTTCGATCGTGAGGGCAATCTATGGTTCGTGGACATGAAGGCGCATGTGGTTAGAAAGGTCGATGCTACGAGCGGCATCATAGAAACGGTTGTGGGTAGCGGTCGGGCAGGTTTCTCAGGCGACGGTGACGATGCAAGAAAAGCGCAACTGTGCCAACCTCATAGCATCGCATTTGGGCCGGACGGCAAACTGTACATTGCAGACATTGGCAACCACAGAATTAGGCGATACGACCCCGATACGGATCTAATTGAAACGTGGGGTGGGTCGGGTAAGAAAGGCATGACGTCGGATGGAAGCGCCATCGGTGAGGTGGACTTGTACGGTCCGCGAACGATGGTATTTGATAAAGATGGATCTATGATTCTTGCGTTGCGGGAGGGGAATGCGTTGTATCGGATAACCGACGGCCATGTCGCGCATCTGGCGGGTACGGGCAAGTTTGGCTATGAAGGCGATCGTGGGCCGGCGACCGCCGCCAGGCTTGCGGGCCCAAAAGGGCTGGCTGTTGCTGAGAATGGGTGTATTTACCTTGCGGATACTGAGAGCCACACTGTTCGATGTGTTTTCCCGGATGGCACGATCGATACGGTATTGGGCGACGGCACCCAACATGATGGTCCAGATGGCGATCCAGCAACGTGTGGCCTGGCTCGGCCTCACGGTGTGCACGTAGATGCGCAGAACCGGTTATGGATAGGTGATTCTGATAACCATCGGATTCGATGCTTGCCGTTAGGTGACGATGGTCGGCCATTATCCGATCCCGAGGGACGTTGACAGTGAATCTAAAGACGGCCAGGGAGTTAGAGCGGCTGTTGTCTCGACTAATGAAGTAGGTGCGTTGCGGCTGCTGCTACGTACCTTGCCTGACACGGTCGTTGTCCTTGTGCGCGGGGCTGCTATGGCAGACCCTCAACGCGTTTACGATAAGGTCGAGATGAACCGAGTCATTATGAAATGGATATCTGGTGCTTGTGACTAACGTCGCTTGGATCACGTGACGGCACGACGTTACATGGTGGATTACTGGCTACTTCACAGGAAAGCGAATGGAGATCGTTATCGAACGAACCAGGCCATTATCGAACCGTCATGACGAACGGTTAACCTTGGGGGGAGTAACCCGGATCGGTTAACTATAGTGCGTGCCGAACGCAAAAACGTGCACTCGCAGAAAACCTAGGAGACCTGAAGGCATAGTCGCTTGTTGGCTCACGTGTCACGGTAAAGGGCTCTTGTATACATTGCCTGGCGAGGGGTAGGGTGTCGCTTTTTTGAGTATGTGCGACTATGGACAACATCAGAATTGGCGTCATCGGTGCGGGCGCCAATACACGATCCCGACATATCCCCGGGTTTAAGACTATCGAAGGCGTCTCCGTAGACGCCGTTTGCAACAGGAGCATAGCTTCGGGGAAAAAAGCAGCTGACGAGTTCGATATCCCGCGTGTGATGGATGACTGGCAGGCGTTGATCGCCGATCCAGATATCGATGCGATCTGCATTGGAACATGGCCTTACATGCATCATCCTATGGTGCTGGCATCACTGGCAGCCGGTAAACACGTTTTGACTGAGGCCCGTATGGCGATGGATCTCGTGCAGGCGCGCGAGATGCTGGTTGCATCAGAGTCTGCTGATGTTATCTCGATGATTGTTCCTGCGCCGTTCTACCTCGAGTACGAACCGACCGTTCTTGAGATGTTGTCTGCAGGCTTTTTCGGTGAGCTGCTAGAAATTCATGCACGTGGCATGGGTGGTGGTTACTTTCCCGACGCACCGTTGACCTGGCGCCAAAGTCGAGAACTATCGGGAAACAATATCATGTCGATGGGGATCATCAATGAGACGATCCGCAGATACGCAGGCCACGAGCAACGCGTGGTTGCACATGGCAAGGTGTTCACGACGGAACGTAAAGATGAGCGGGATCAGATGCAACCTGTGGAAGTCCCAGAGTCACTGGGTATCGTTTCAGAACATGAAGGCGGCACGATATCGGTCTACCACTTCAGTACGGTCTCGCACATGGGGCAAAACGGGGTGTTGGAGTTCTTTGGTACGAAGGGGTCTTTCAAGTACGAGAATGGTCAAGCGTGGATTGCAGAAAAAGGTGACCGTGAATTCAAGGCATTGGAGGTTGCGCCGGAGAAACGCGGCGGTTGGCGCGTTGAGGCAGACTTCATCGATGCGATCCGCGATGGTCAGCCGGTGACTCATACCAGTTTTGCAGACGGCGTTCGCTATATGGAGTTCACCGAAGCTGTTCAGATGAGTCTTCGTGAAGGGCGGCGGATCGATTTGCCATTACTGGCGGGATGACAATCGTAGCGACTTGGCAGTTGCCACTCGTTTTCGCGGAGCATGAGGGTTAGGTCAGTCGTTGCGCCTGTTTCAGAGCGTTAGAAACAGGCGCATCCGCGTTCTGTAAGGCCTGGCCCCAGTCTTGCCACATATCTTCGTGGGGTGGTGTCAGGCGCATGGTATCCAGATCGGTTTTGCAAAAGTCGTACAACATCGCTTGTCGAATACAGGGAGGCACGGCAGTGTTGTGTCCAGCCATATGTCCCATGCGGTGGTGCCAGAATACCAGGTCGCCTGCCTTGCCGTGACAATCCACGGGATCCGTGTCTGCTTCCACTGCCCTGACTTCTTCGAGATATTCTTTGGGATGGATCAGTCCCTTGAATGACGGCAGGTGCTCGTAGAATGGAATGCGCGCCTGGTCGTATTGCATGGGGAAGAGTGGATAGAAGCGTCGATGACTCCCCGGCCAGATCTTAAAGGCACCGCCATTAGATGGACTGTCTTCAAGCAGCAGGACCACACCGAGGTGAAACGGATGGCCGTCCGTATGCAATGCATCGGGAGATGGCTCGTCACCGAGCGGTAGCGTTGCGTAGATACCGCGAACGCCTTCTCCCAGTTGAGGATCCACCGGTCCGCCTGGCCAGGCTACGCCCCAGGATCCCATCGGTTTACCACCGACCGTATGCTTGCGTAGCGTGCCTTCGCCTAATAGTTGCTCGGCCCAACCGACAATCGTGGGGTGCCATGCGGCATCGATCAGCAATTGCTCTGTACTGGCGGAACGCAGTTGCCAACGTGTGCCCTGGTGCACAAGCAAGGGATCGTTCGATGCGTTCTCTAATGAGATCTTTGTCCAGGTCTTTGGATTGTCGCGATCCAGGTGTGCAGGTGCTGACTCCCACATGCGATCAACCAATCGCTGACATAGAGAAGTTGGTATGGCATTTGATTTCAGTAGATAGCCATAGTTTTTGAAGAACGACAGTTCTTCAGCCGTGAGAGCGGTCATGATGTGGACTTCATAACCGAATTGGATTCATTCAGTCTGAAAGAGGCGTCGAAAGCGGTAAAAGAACAATGTCCTCGGTCATTGTTCCTCGTGCCATACGCATCGCGTCACGAACACCGTCATTGTATTCGGAACCTAATGACTTCCAGCCACGGGATTCGTTGTCCCACACTCCGGTGAGACTATGGTCAGGCGTTTGGAACGCGAGAAGGACGCGACCCCAGCGCAGAATATTCACCTGCCGAGATTGACCGTCCACCTCGACGGTTCCCGCGTAGGTTTCTTTTGTGGTGGCGTACTCGACCTCGGAGGCATAGGCCTCCATGACGCGCCTGAATTTCTCTATTGAGTTCAGATCTGCGCGGTCGAGATCATATTTCAAGGTATCGACAACGCCGAGGCGCTGTTCGGTGCGAAAGGGAATATCCAGCTTGATGAACGCCTCAAGAGACAGAATCATCCGCTCGGTCAGAGGCCCCAATTGACGTTTGATTGTGGCGATATCGTCAATAGACTGTTCTAGCACATCGATCTCAGCCTGCTGGTCTGCGAGCAGGGCTTCCTGCTGACGGTTATAGACCCTTAAGCCATCGACGAGGTTGGCAACACCCATATATTCCTTGAGCTTCTCAGCATCAGGATCTTCCGCACCATGGTTGTCTGCCACGGCGGTATGGCTTAGTAAGACACCGATAATCAGCGTCGTCGCCGCTGTGGTCGCTCTTTTGAACATGCTCTCTCGACTCATGCGATCTCCGCGTCGCTGTGCTTGATAAAGTCGGGGTCGAGATGATGGAAGTCAACCCCCGGATTGTCAATACGGCACCATGAGATTAGCTTTACATCAATCTGGGCATGGTTCAGTCTCATGGTTACGCCTCCCGGAGTCCTCTTATGCCACTACGTAGACTCAAAAGTCCAACCGCCGAGGCCATTGCCGCGACACTTGGTGAAGATGGCGCGCTGATTGTCGAGGACGTGCTGGATTCCGCGCGTCTTATGGACGTCCAAGACCAGATGGCACCGCTCATTGAGGCAACCCATCATGGGAGGGACAATTTCAGTGGTCTTCAGACACGCAGGACAGGTGGTCTCATGGCGCGAAGTTCTGCGGTGCGTGAATTGGTGATGGATAACACGATGTTAGGCGCGGCAAGGGCATTCCTGTCGCCCTGGACGGAAAAAATCCTCCTGCATTTGACGCAGGTGATCAGCATTGGACCAGGTCAACCCGCCCAGATAATCCATCGTGATCGTCTCGCATGGGGAGGCTATCTACCGCGAGATATCGAACCACAGTTCAATACCATCTGGGCACTCACTGATTTCACCGAGGAGAATGGCGCAACTCGTGTGGTCCCGGGTAGTCATCGATGGCCTGACGAACAGCGAGCGGAGGCGGACGAATTCGATCGTGCGACGATGACAGCCGGTTCTGTACTGATTTACAGCGGTAGCGTCCTGCACAGTGGTGGCGCCAACCAGACCGATGAAACTCGCATAGGCATTAACCTGACCTACTGTCTTGGCTGGCTTCGCCAGGAAGAAAATCAGTATTTGTCCTGTCCGCCAGAGGTGGCCAAAGATCTGGATCCTGAACTACAGGCATTGTTGGGGTACACGTCCAGTGGTCCGGCACTCGGTTACTATACCGACCCCTATGGGCATCCGAGCATCAAGCAGCCCGAGTCGGCTTTGAAGTCCCCTGGATGACGTAACTTCCTTGGATGTTGGATGTTCGTAAACGGACGGGTAAATCATTTTGGTATCTTGGCGTCGAATCTGGATTCACCCGTCAGCTCAAGCAGTTGCATGGCAATCGGCAGATCATAGTGACATCCGCCGCCAGAGGCGTCTTATTGAACACAGCTTCCATATACTCTGCGACGGCGGTCAGGTTTGCGATCAGCCAGGACTCGTCAACAGCGGCATCACGTTCTTTGCTTAGGTAGTCCAGCGCCCAGAGGACCCCGCCAGTGCCGATATAGTGGCTCATCCCCGCCCGGTCCTCGAGTTCTTCGTCACGAGGATGTTTGTGATACCTCACCTCGTTGTCCAGTGTGGTCACTCCGTTCTCAACGATCCGGTCGATCGTTGAACGCACCCCGCTTACTGACCAAGGGATGTCCAATAAGGTCTCGTGTCGGTCCGGGTTGTGCAGCATGAGGTGCTCCGGAGAATCTGGCGTGGGAATTTCAGCTTGCCTCGCAATGGTCCAGGCACCAAGTTCGCAACACGCGTTATCTCGTCAACAGACTCATGCGTCGTCCAATCTCACGAAATAGCGTGGTGGAAAACCGGTGAGTAGTCGAAAGACGATCCCGGTAGGATTGTCGGCTTGAACCCGGTCGTGTTCCTCGCCCTCAACAGAGATCGCAATGTGTTCGTTGGTCATCTCGTCTTTGGTGACGGTGATTCTCGGATTGTCGAGCAGGCGGCAGTACCAGGCGCGCGGCCAGTGGTTCACCGCGATGTAGCGTTTTCCGTTGCTGGCGAGTTCGGTGACGACGCGATCGGCGCCTTCCTCATCGTCATAGGTCGTGATCACGATGGTGTTGACACCCTGCGGTTGGTAATAACCAAGCAGTGATTCAAAAGCGACGACGATTAGAATGTAGATCCCGAACAGGATGCCGATGATTCGTATAGCGAGTTTCATGTCATTCTCCGTCTTGCAATGGTGCTACCTAGTAGAACAGTCCTGCTTCTCTAAGCGCCTCAATTTCATCGTCAGAGTAGATCAATATCTCCCTTAGCACCGCATCAGTGTGTTCACCCAGGCAGGGCGCAGGTCTATCGACGCCATTTGGCCGATTGTGCAGGCGCCACGGAATACCTGTGTATCCTTTGACTCCTACCTCAGGATGTTCCAGGAATTCTATGAAGCCGCGTTCGTTCATATGGACATCGCCCAGTACCTCAGCGCAGTTCAGCGTCGGCATCGCGGGAACCTTGCGGCCCTGTAGGCGTGCGGCAATATCCCATCGATCACGCGTGGCGGTCCAGGCACCGATCGCTGACTCCAGAGCGTCCTCATTGGCTTTTCGGCGTTCGAAGGTCGCGAAATCGGCGTGATCAAGGCCGTCGATCACCTCGCTCAGGACACGCCAGTCGGCGTCATTGCGGCAGGCAATTGCGACCCACTCATCATCACCGGCACAACGGAATACACCATGAGGGCACATATGAGGATCACGGTTACCAATCCGATCGGCTTGCGTGCCGTTCATGGCGTGTTGCATCCAACCTTCAAGGCCCAGCACCGTGCTCGCCTCCCAGAGTGTCACGTCGATGTGTTGCCCTTTGCCGGTGGTATCGCGTTCCAACAACGCTGACACTACGGCCAGCGCGGCGGTAATCCCGGCCGTCGGGTCTGGCATGGCCAACCCCATTTCTTCGGGTGCACCCCCCACGTAACCGGTCGCGCTGGACAATCCTGATAGAGGAGAGCTTGCGGGGCCATAGCCCATGTACTCGCGGTACGGTCCAGACTGCCCATACCCGGAAATACTGGCCATGACGAGGTTCGGATTGATTTCCTTCAACACATCGTAGCCCAATCCCAGGCGATCCATGACA
Source organism: uncultured Gammaproteobacteria bacterium (assembly GCA_913049815.1). Classification (GTDB taxonomy): domain Bacteria; phylum Pseudomonadota; class Gammaproteobacteria; order Pseudomonadales; family Azotimanducaceae; genus UBA7451. Next base: position 47,848 of record CAJWYI010000002.1, on the reverse strand, counting down.
CCCGTGGCGAAGTTCTGTACGAGTACATCGACGGTGGACACCAGGTCCTTAACCATCTCTCTGGCGCGGTCCTGGCGCAGATCCAGGGCCATGCTGCGTTTGCCGAGGTTCCACTGGTTGAACATTGAGGCTTGATTGAAGTTGGGACCTGCACCTCGTCGATACAGGTCGAGGCGGCCTTCTGACTCGAGGCGAATGACATCGGCACCCAGGTGCGCGAGGTTCATACCTGCGAAGGGACCTGCCCAGACCCAGGTCATGTCCAGGACACGAATGTCGGACAGCGGCTTGACGACGTCCTGTGTCAATGATGACAACACGACCTTCGGTGGGAGGGACTCAAGCACGTCGTTGTGTTCACCGAGTTTGGGCGCAGCTCTTTCAATAGGTCTACGCTGCCCGTTGTACATGGCCGCAGATTGCATCATGCAGGTGGTGCCGAGACCGTCGATCTGAACCTCTGTAAACAGCCGCCGGTCGGCGAGATGATCATTCTCATCGAGCTGTGCAAACGTCATGACCGGCGCCATACAGATTCGGCTCTTCTGGGCTTCATGGTAGAGGTCCATGACGTTCCATTCCCGAACAAAGGTCTCGAGGTGCGTATTCAGCAGCTCTACATTCTCTCGTCGTGCGCGCGGTGTTTGAAACCGCTCATCGGTTGCCCACTCGGGATTGCCCATGAATTGGACCAGTCGCTCCCACTGATCCTGTTCAATGCAAACAAGAAATATCTGTCCGTCTTTGGCTTCAAAAAAACGCCAGGGATTCAAGCCGCGGGGACTGAGTCGACTCATCAGTACGCCGCTGTATGAAAACGCACAGACACCGAACTCCAGAACCCCGGCCACGTAGTCCTGTTCTGAAAAGTCGATATAGTCACCCTGCCCGGTGTCGCGCGTGCTGCGGTAAACCGCGAGCGCTGTCATTGCGGCTGCGATGCCACTCATGAGCGCACACTGATGTCCGTGATTCTTGAGTGGCGCAAGACTGGTATCCCAGGGATGTGTCATAGGGCACATGCTGGCCCATCCACCCGCGTTGTGAACAATGAGTTCTGTGGCGGCGAGATCTGCGTAAGGACCGCTCATACCGAATGGCGTGACAGACAGAATGACGAGATCTGGCCGTGCAGACGTCAATGTGGCGGCGTCCAAACCAAGATCTATCGCCTGGGTCGGTTGCAGGGACAACACCAGGATATCTGCCCAGGCGATCAGCGAATTGAGTTGCTCGCGCTCTTCACTCAGATTGATCGCAACCCCGCGCTTGTTTGCATTCAATGCAAGGAAGAGTCCGCTGTGTTCCGGATGCGGCTTGTCCTTGGGGAACGGACCTCGTGCACGGGTTGGATCACCTTCCGTGGGTTCTACTTTAATGATATCAGCACCTTCGTCGGCCAGCAGCCGCGAGGCCCAGGCAGCGCCGATACCGGCACCAATCTCAACAACCCTGGGATGGTTCATATCACGGGGACTCCAAGACCGCCATCAGCCTATCGAGACGCGATGGCTCGCGTTCTCGCAGATGGATGTTCAATTTTTTCGTACTTCAGCAACACGGTATAGCCGACGTGACTGATTGGATGCAATATCATGCTGGAACATTCAGAGAATGCAGCAAAGGTGTTTGGATGCCTACTCCCCGGGAACTGGCGATCAGGCTGGCCGAGATCTACGGTCATGAAATCGATCCACACAGAACTTACCCCACCGGTGTGGCGTTGTCGGGACGATTGCGCCTGGCCGCGTTAGAGAATGAGATCGAGCCTGTCAGCACTTTGGCGGCAGAAATCGCTCAGCCATTGTTTGCGGGCGACGAGGTTTTGCCTGACCAGGCACCGTGTCTCGCGCTCGCCTGTTTTTCTGACGAACTGGCTGAGGTGAAACCCGATAGCACAGCAGCAGTGTTCCTGGCAGCGCAAGCGGACCGATTTGAAGCGGATCCGGATATTCGCGTGGAGGATTTCTTCTTCGCATCGACGTTGCTGGGGCGCGCCTTCCGTGCCACGGGAAACGCCAGTTTCGAGTCACGTTTGTCAGCGTTCTACGCAGCAGTGGATACCATGCAGGACAACGGCTTGTTCTGGCACTGTCATCAGGCACCCTATTTTTGGGGGCGTGGTAATGCATTTGCGGCGCTCGGACTGGCGGAGGCGTTGACCTATGTGCTTGACGACGCCCTCAGGTCCCGTCTTGCCACGATGGCGACGACGCACCTGGCGGCGCTGGCAGGATATCAGCATGAGAGCGGCTTCTGGCACCAGGTGGTTGACGACGAACACAGCTATCTTGAACATAGTGCGACCACGATGATCGGTTATGCCATTGCACGGGGAATTACTGGCGGATGGCTCCCTGCGGCGCAGTGGACCCCTATTGTCGAACGCGCCTGGGAAGCTGCTGCCAGCGGTATTGGAAGAAATGGTGAGATCGTCCGGGTTTGTATAGGCACGGGACCCATGGCGTCTATCGACGACTATCTGGAGCGGCCAGCGAGCGATGGGGTTGATGCACGCGGCGGTGGGTTCGCGTTGTGGTTTGCAGTGGCGATGATGTCGCTGCCGTGACTCACCGGTGACATCGGCTCGCCGCTTACGCCGATATGCGCTACATTCGAGGCTGATTCTGTATCTGGAGTGAGCGTGTGTTTACACAACCACCGGTGCCGCTCGGCGAGCGCGTCGAATTTTTGTCTGACGCCTACCTCAATACCGTCGAGACGTTTGTGGGTGGTTTGCAGGGATCCTGGCCGAACTTCTCCGTAAGCCTTCGTTGTGCGAATCCGCCGGCTCATATCAGTTCAGAAGTGGTGGGCTACACGCTGGACTTTAGGGGCTCAGGTGTCACGTTGACGCGAAGTGCGACTAACGAGGCTAATCTGTCGCAGGATCTGGACTATAACGCTGCGCTCTGGCTACATAGTATTGTCAAGAACGATAACGAGGCTTCTGCGGCGCGCCGAGAGCGTGAATATCGACGACTTTTCGGCATCCAATCCAAGAAATCTGACCAGACCGACATGCCGAAACCGGTACAGCAAGCGCTGGATGCTATTGGTGATCACATGGCGCGCCGAACCGTGGACAATCCGGACATTACCCACAAGATCGCCTCGTTCGGTCTACAGCAATGCGCGGATGATTTCGAGGAGACCGGCTATACGGTATTTCACGATGCATTCAGTGATGACTTTGCAGACGCGATGAGAGAAGAGGCGGCACGGAACCACGCCGGGCGACCCGAAGGCGGGAGTTTTCGTGCAACGATGCTACTGAAGCGCGGTAGCCTCTGGGAGGAGGCGTTGCTGCATCCCTGGATCCTGACTGCTGCCGAATACCTGGTGGGAAGGGGCTGCCTGCTCTATCAGACGGACACCATTGTGAAAACGACTGGCCAGGAAACCCACCCAGGTCTTCATTCAGACTATGCAGCGTCCCGTATAACCGAACCCTTTCCTGAGTTCTGCATTCTGACCGTTGCGGTCTGGGCAATCGATGACTTCCTGTCTGAGCATGGTCCAACGGTGATCAAGCCGGGTAGCTTTCGAGAGCGACGTCAGGTCCCTGCAGGTACGACGCAGGAGGGAACAACACGCATTGAAATGCCACAAGGATCGATCGCGATGTGGAACGGTGCGACCTGGCATGGCTCAACGCCTCGCACTGTGGCAGGGAAACGAACCTCGCTGCACAATACGTACTGCCGGAACTATATTCGTCCCCTGGAACAGTATCAGGATATTGATCCGGCGATCCTTTCGCGCAATCCACCGATGCTGTCGAGCCTGTGTGCACTGGATGACGCATTCGGCAAGAGCGGTTATGAAGGCGCTGACTTCGAACGGATGGGTTATGCAGCCCGGTCCGGGTTCGCGCAGTCTGGTCCGCTGCCACAATGGTCGCGTTGAGGTTTTGTTGCGCCGCTGCGAAGTAAAGATCGCAGTGTCCAGTGCCGTAGAGTCCGTCGGTTTCGGCTCCGGGGGTTGACGAATATCCGTCATCCTGAGGCGCGAAGCGCCGTAGGGATCTCCAGCTAACAGTTCCTGCGATCTACCGCACGACCTCAGGTCGGCAAATTGAACGTCAGGTCCAAATCACTCCCCGCCTTGTGAAACCACTCAACCACCTCTCGGTGATATGGAATACCTTCCGCCTTCCGCTTAGCAACTTCCTCATGCTCAATCAGGCCGGCGTAATACACCCGCTCCTGTTCCGGGATCGGCTTCATGTTGGCCAGTTTATCGAGCAAAGTGTCCATGTCGGTCTTGAACTTCGCCACGTCCAGGAAGGCATCGACCTTGATGGCCATGACAAACTGGGAGTGCTTCAGACCGCCGGCGATATAGCCGGGTCCATTGCCGGACAGGATGCCAGCCATCATGTCGACGATGGTCGCGAAACCGTAGCCCTTGTGCCCGCCGTTTTCCCGCGTGCCACCGAATGGCAACATGAAAAAACCACCATAGTCAGGTGAATCAACGGGGTTCATCACGGGATTGCCCTCAAGGTCTGTAATCCATGCGGGTTCCAGTTGTGAACCGATGCGTCGCGTCAGCATCAGTTTGTTGGCGGCCACCTGTGTGGTTGCAACATCAAAGACGAAAGGTGGCATTTTCTCACTGGGCGCACCCCAGGCGATGGGTTGGGTGCCAAAGATTGGCTCGGTACCCCAGAGTGGCACCTGCAGGTTGCCGCCCGCTGAGACCATGGCAACGCCAATCATGTCGTGTTTGATGGCCATCAATGAGTAGTATGCCAACATGCCAAAGTGGCCACAGTTTCTAACACCGACTGCGCCCATACCGGTCTGTTCCGCTTTATCGATGGCGATCTGCATCGCCTTCGGGCCAATCTGAATGCCTACACCCTGGTCACCATCGATGGTGGCTGAAACGGCGGACTCACGTTCGATTTTCCAGTCGGGGTTTGGGTTCATACGATTGGCGCCGTACATGGCGACGTAGTTACGCAACATGTTGGAGACCCCATGAGACTCGCAGCCGCGGAGGTCACTGGTAATCAGTACGTCAGTGGCGAGTACTGCATCGTCTTCAGGCAGTCCCATCTTCACAAAGATGGCTTCTGTGGCTGCACGGGCGTCGGCTTCGGAGACCATGACCTGGTCTTTTTCGGGTACTAGAAATCGCTTGAGCATGGTGTCCTGTCGTTGGTCCTTGTCTGAAGAGGGGCGATAATATGCCAGTTGGGCGCGTTTTGACCAATGTTGGTACACTGATATGCATAGACTTCACCTGTCAGCACCTGACAGAAGGCGAGATCGCTGTGCTGCTGGGCATACCACATAGAGAGGACAGACATGTTCAAACCAGTCACCTTTGATGAGCCCGTTGAGTCGCTGGTTCGATTCGTCGAAGAGACAGATCCAGAGGAAAGGTGCTCACCATTCCCGGTGGGGGATTCCAGCGATGCTTTGCAGGCTATCAGACGCTGCCGGCACACTGGAGGGCGAGGTGCGCATATTGTGATTGAGGCCGTTGGCCGCAGTGAGACGATTTTTCAAGCGATCGATATCGCGCATCCTCGGGGCAATCTTGTGTTCTTTGGGTTACCTGCTGAAAACAATCCCATACCCTTTTCCTATGCCAAGTTCTTGCACAAGCAGTTGCAGATGTATGCGGTTGTCGGTGCGCAAGGAGAGGATGATCTGAGCTCTTTTCAAAAGGCGCTGGGCTGCATTGCGCGCCGTCAGATTGATGTGACCCAAATGGTCAGCCATCGATTGGCTCTGGAGGACGTAGACGAGGCGTTGCTGCTTGCCCATGAGCGAGATGAAGATGCGCTGAAGGTCACGTTGACCTTCTGATTGAGGGAGAGGATGACCATCCCATACGTCTCCGTGCATGGTGGTCATAGTGGTGGCTACTGCGGCCATGCAAAAGATCAGCTTACGGACATTGTCGCCCGCTACGCGGAAGCCGGTTTTGAGTGGGTCTGTCTGACTGAGCATATGCCGTCCCCTTCAGAAGCGATGATGGCGCCAGAGGAAGCAGAGAACGGCTTTACAGTTGATAGTTGGCGAAAGAACTTCTCTGACTATATGGCTGAGGCGCGGCGATTGAAATCGAAGTACGCTGGTCGCATGGATATCCTGGTGGGGTTCGAAACAGATGCTTACTCAGGCTACCAGGACGCGGTCGCCTCTCTCATTGAAGAGTATGAGCCAGACATGATTGTCGGGTCGGTGCATCACGTACACGATCTGTACATCGACTTCGATGACGATCGATATCGGGAAGCAACACTGTTGTCCGGTAGTATTGAGCAACTCTATTGTGATTACTTTGATAAGCAGCTTGAACTGATCGAACGGTTCGAGCCTGCTGTTGTTGGCCATTTTGATCTCATTCGTCTGCTGGACGAGGACTACCATGTCAGGTGGGAAGTCCCGGAAATCATGGAGCGAGCGCTGCGAAATCTTGATCGTATTAGAGAGCTGGGCCTGATTCTGGACCTGAATATGAGGGCTATGAAGAAAGGTGCGTCCGAACCGTATATCTCTGCGCCATTCATGGAGTACGCTATTGCCAACAATATTGCGATGGTGCCGGGTGATGATGCACACGGGGTGAATGATGTTGGAGGTGGTTTTGAGGAGGGCCTCGCTGTGTTGACAGCACGCGGTGGGTCGACGCAGTGGCGTAAACCGGAGATTGGTCGACATAGACTGGGTTTATAGATTGTATAGATTGGGGTCAGAGTAAAAACTCATAGCGCGAGTGCCAGTTTTCAAAAAAGGTAGTCAGAGTTTTTACTCTGACCCCAATCTATAACCCCAATCTCTTATTGGTAATCCTGAGCCGCAGGCGCAAGGATCTCCGGCTCACGGACGCATGATACGTGGTACTGCCACAAACCACAGGCTGAAGATCCTCACGCTGTCAGCGTGCGTCAGAGAATGACTCAGGCTTACATCTCGGCAATCGCACGCAGTCGCGGATCGTTCTTGTAGTCTGAAAACGGCATCTGTTCTGTCAGAAAACGTTCCATGTCCTGGGAGGAAATGTACCGGCGTGCCTCTTTCATGAGGGGTACCGTGCTTTCGACATCCCCAGTTGCACCCAGATGCCCTCCCGCGTGCCAGACGTAGATGTAGGGATTCTTTTCCGCTTGTCCCTTCTGAAGCGCTTCGTCGCCGTACTGCTCGGCGAGGTCGTACTGTTCCTGAAACATGCATTGGGCTGCGACCTCGCCGATCAACTCTTCTGAGTCGTCGAGACCTCTTATCCAATCGACGATCTGGGCAGCCACAACGCCCGCCCGTTCTCTATCACCTTTAGCAGACATCAAGGAGGTGATCTTCAACCAGAACCGCCAGATGACAATCGGTGAGCCAGGCCCCATCTCAGGGAGATCGCCAGGTTCCTCCAGAATCTTCTGCCAGATGTTCTGGTAGTGTGTAAGTTTCTCCGGATCCTTCCGGTAGGCGATAGACATTGTGATGTCGCGCGCGAGAAACAGACGCTCCTGTTTGTTGTCCTGAGTCGTCTCAATAGTGGTGAGGCATGCGTCCATTTTATCGAGGATGTCATCGCGACCCTCTTCCAGCCACCATCCCCATACAGATGAGTTACTGAACGCAATCGCTTGTTGTTCGGCGGGCAGATGCTCTGACACCCAGTCCATAAACGCGAGATGAGCCTCCACGAACTCCTGGAATTTGAACTCGTTCCGAACTGATGCCATGACAATCAGCTGATGTTCGCGTGCCCATGCCTGATCATCGATTGAGAGGTCATCTCGTTTGAGGAAACTCTCGAGCATCGGCATTCGCTTGTATTCAGGAATCATCCACAAGACGGATTCGACAAACACCTTATCGAGCATGTGCCCTTCGATGGTGGTCGCGAGGTTTGCAGCCTCAATCAGAAATTTCTCACGATCCATGTAGTCTCCTTCGGGTTCGCGGAACTGTCGAAACAGATCTTCGATCTGCTGCTGGGTTTGCCTGGCTACAAGTTCGCGTGCCTGGGTCTAGGATTCGCCGGTGTCAGACATTCGTTGTCGGACGAGACGTTTAAAGTCACTGTTGGCAGTCATGCCATCCTCCTTTAGCGAACGCAGGTGTGCCCCGGAGAACACGAACGCTAAGAGAGTGCATGTTGAGATTGTCGTCCCGAGAATCCTCTTCCCTTTACTACGAGAAGTGAGTCTGGCCGGGCAGTCTCACCGTAGCTGGGCGCCGGACAGCGCCATTCACTAACCTAATCCTGAATCCGATTCAGGTCAAGACTGCCCGATTGCGGACTATGATTCCGCCATCTCCATGATAGGGTCACCAGGTTTCCACGGCATTAACTGACCCTCGTAGACCTCAGATCCTTTGCGGAAATGCGCGGCTTCATCGAGCGTCTCAACAAAAGGCATCATCGCGGGATACAGCCTGTCGTCGCGAGGGCGCGCCCCGGCCTTGGAGATGTGACCCCAGAGTGAATGGCCGACAACCTCTTCTGCGATTGCGGCCGCTTCAATCAGTTTGTCGAGGTTATAGCCGGTTTCAATACCCAGTTCGTGGCACAGATCCACAAAGTCCTCGGTGGGGACGTGACCCGCGGCCCGGCCATTGCCACAGTATGGGCATCCGCCCATCCCGCCAAGACAGGTGTCGAATTCCCGGGCCCCCAGCTTGAGTGCCTCATAGTAGCTGGCAATCGTCGTGCCACGAGAATTGTGCAGGTGCATGTGGAAATCAGTGATCTCGGGCCAGCGCTCCTTGATGGCTTCCATGGTCTCTGCCACCAGGTGAGGCATGTTCCATCCCATCGCTTCCACAAAGGAGCATCGCGTGACCTTGATGCCCGCTTCGTTCCACTTGCCAACCATCAGCTCCATCATATCCAGTCTCTGTTGCAGACTGTACGGGCCTTCAAAATTACTCCCGAACGGATTGCCCAAAGCAACTGCCCCCTCAGTGACACCGCTGGCGGCTGCCGCCTTGACGGTGCCAGCAATACTGGCGATTTGCTGGGCCTGTGAACGGTTGTAGTTGCGACGAGCAAATGTATCGCATAGCTCTACGTGCGTGGAGGGCCGACCGCGGCCGCGTACGTTGAGTTTGGGGTAGTAAGCGTCCGCACGATCAAAACCTTTTTTGTTGAAGACCGCTGCGGTATAGGTGATCCCCGGTTTAGGCTCAAACTTCTCTGCAATTTCGTCGATGCAGGCCATCTGTGGTGTCCATTTCGGGTGCGCGAATGAACCGATGGAGATGGTTTTGGCTCCCGTTTCCCCGAGTGCATCCAGAAGCTTGAGCTTCTCGGAGACTGGAATATCGGCGTCTTCGATTTGAAGACCTTCTCGCATGGTGTCGTCGGTGATGATGACGGATTCTGGCAATGCCATAGTTTCCTCCCTCGAGTCCCGGCTTTGACCGGTGATGTGATTTCGGCTGAACCGCTGAGAGTAATCTAGAAACGGTCTCACCGCCAACCCGCCAGGCACTGGTGGATCCTTGCTGTTAGGGTAGTAGCGGCTACACTCTTACCATACGATCTTGTTATATTCGGTGCGTTATCGAACGCAAATGCACAAGAGTCAGGAAGGAGGAATGAATGAAATCAGAGTTATGTGACAAGCTGGGTATAGAATTTCCACTGTTCGCGTTCAGTCACTGTCGGAACGTTATCGCGGAAGTGAGTAAAGCTGGTGGCTTTGGGGTCCTTGGTGCGACGGGACATACGCCCGAGTCATTGGAGGTTGAGCTGTCTTGGATCGATGAACATGTAGATGGTAAGCCTTATGGCGTCGACATCCTGGTGCCGGCCAGTCTGGCGAGTAAGGAAGAAGCACAGGCCGCCGATCAGATCCAGGCCGCGATTCCGGATGAGCATCGACGCTACATCGAAGGCATTCTGGCTCGCCACAATATAGATACCAACGGTCTGTGGGATCGAAAAATCAGTGAACACCATGGGGACAACCTGCGAGAAGCGGGTGCTGCACCGGTGCTGGACACCGCCTTGTCTCATAAGAACTGCAGGATGCTTGTGAACGCGTTGGGTGTACCGCCTGAATTCATGCGTCAGAAAGCGCGTGATGCGGGCGCGTTGGTGGGCGCACTGGCTGGCGCGAAAGAGCATGCGATCAAACATGCAGAGGCGGGGCTGGATGTAATCGTCGTCTCCGGCACAGAAGCCGGCGGACACTGCGGTGAGATTTCCACGATGGTCGTGGTTCCGGAAGTCATAGAAGCACTGAAACCCTATGGCAACATTCCTGTATTGGCAGCGGGTGGTATCGCAACCGGTCGTCAGATGGCTGCAGCCATGGCGATGGGCGCAGCAGGCGCATGGTGTGGGTCTGTCTGGTTGACGACCGCGGAGGCGGAAACCGCCCCGGCGGTGAAGGCCAAGATGCTGACAGCGAACTCGCGTCAGACGGTGCGTTCACGCAGCCGAACGGGTAAATACACTCGTCAGCTGAGATCTGCTTGGACTGATGCCTGGACCGACGTGGAGGATGCGCCGGATCCATTGCCCATGCCCTTACAGCAACTGATTAGTGAACCTGCGCTGGGTCGCATCGCGCAGTTGGCGGAAGGTGGTCATGAAGGTGCCAAACAGCTAACGACCTATTTTGTTGGTCAAGCCGTTGGGCTGATGAATCAGCCGATTTCAGCGCGGCAGGTCGTTTATGACTTTATGGAAGACTTTGCCACCGCTGCTGAACGGATGGCGGACCTGGTTTCGGAGTAATTGTTCAGCTGGGAATTTCTTTGGATTGGGTGCTCAAACGCGCCCAGTCCAGTACTCGTTGTTACCAACGCAGTGCGGCGTGCGTGCAATCAGCACTGACGCCGCAAAAGATGCGTTGTAGTGGATTACTTTCGTGGCCGTCGTTCACGGAACGCTACAGCTCGAGTGCTTTTCCTTGGAGGACTTCCTGTGGATCTTCCTTCCAGGCATCAGATACGTCAACGTATAGCTCAACTTGATTCTCGTCGGGGTCCTTGAAGTACAGCGACTGCGTGACCTCATGATCGATCGGCACAGACTTGATACCCGCTTCATCAAGATGTGAGCGCGCTTCGCGGAGTGTGTCCAGATCGTTGCCTATTTTGAAGGCGATGTGTGCGAGACCAGTTGACCTTGCCGATGGATGCTCCGCGTCATCACCAATAGCCATCAGTGCAAAATCATGGTGATTGCCCAGAGAGAAAAAACTCATATTGCCTTCGTCAGTACGTGCGACGAGTGGCATTCCCAGGATTCCCCCGTAGAAAGCTTCTGCCCTCTCAAGGTTGCTGACCTTGATGACAACGTGTCCGAGACCTTCAATTTTCATGATGTGTGCTCCTGTTGGGATTGATCGTTGCGGATGCGAGGTGTGATGTCCAGACGATTGATAGTACCTCGATAAACAACGGTCTTTGTGGCATTGCCAGATGGCGCGACGCGGTCAGCGAGGGGGTCCGATAACTGCGCGAGGAGCGATGTTGGACAGGACGTCCGACGTCGAGCGCACAGGCAGGTATTCACAACGATCCTGCGAAAAGGAACCGGTCCCTCTCGCAAATCGAAGCTCGCCGCCCCGGATCGTCATGCCAGGTGGATGCCGAACCAGCAACATGCTTAAATCCGTGCCGATCCTACAAATTGAAAAAGTTGAGCATGTCTGACGAAGCAGGTTTCACCGTCAAACTAGCCCGGTCCAACAAGAGCGTATTCGTGAAGGAGGGCGGGAGTATCCTTTTCAGTCTGATGGAGGCGGGCGTGATGGCACCGTTCTCCTGCGGACATGGTATCTGTGGTACCTGTGAGACTGCAGTGCTGTCTGGCGAGCCTGACCATCGTGATTTTGTGCTCACGGATTCAGAGAGGGAGTCCGGCGAGGTCATCATGATATGCTGTTCGGGTTCCAAGACGCCGGAAATCGAACTCGATCTCTAGACATGCCTATTTGGTGATGGCGTCCAGAGCGGGGATGCTTTCGTCTTCGGGTCGAGGGTGATCAGCCCAGTGTCCTGTCGCTTCAGCGCCGCGACACACAATGGAATGCTGATTCCAGCCGAGATACGCCTGAACATCGCCTGAGAGAAAACGCATCGCTAGCCCACAACGGCGACGACTCGACGTGTTGGTCTCTGATCCATGCAGGATCCAGTCGGAGTGCAACGATATCTCTCCTGCTTTCAGGATGAGCGGAACCGGGTCACCATAGCTGAGTGCATCTTCAACCACTTGATCCAGTACGTTCTCTTCCGGTGGCCAACTGTCCGCGAAGGCCAGCTGCGCACGTTTATGGCTCCCTGGAATTACATGCATCGCGCCATTGTCCTCATCCACGTCATCAATCGCGAGCCATGCGGAAACGACACGGCTTTTCGAAAGCGGCCAGTAACTTGCGTCCTGGTGCCAGCTGACCTTCTTCCCATCACCTGGCAGTTTGGCGAAAAAATGGCTGTGACGAAGAATCAATGTATCCCCGAGCAGATCATTTACGATATCCAGAATCCGTTGGTTGGTGACGAGATCCCAGACGCCACGACAGTACTTATGCCAGTTCGTGAGGTCATAGTTGCTCCAGCCCGCTTGCATACCACGCTCAAGCAGATCATCAAAATAGGCGCGTACACCCGTCATTTCATTGGTGGAAAAGATTTTGAAGGGAGCGAGGTATCCATCCCGGTTGTACTGATCGATCTGGTCACGAGTCAGGATACCTGGCGTATCCACGCCCAGTGGGTAGAACGTCAGGTCTCGCTCAAGATCTGGGTAGGCATCGGTTTTCAGCTCACCAGCCACAGTTACTTACCGCTGCGCGCCTCGTTGATCTCGGTGAGGATCTGCATCGCTGCCAGAGACTCTGCTTTACCATACTGCGGGCATTCTGTGAGCCCAGCGGCGAGACAGCGGTGGACCGCTTCGGCCTGATATAAGAACCCATGCTGATTGGGAAATGCATGTCTAATGGCCACCTGCTCCGGTAGCGGATACTCAAACGTCTGCGACGGAGCAGGTGCGTTACCTGTACGATACTGCGACGGCACACCGTTTTCAGGTGGAATATTCAACGTGACCTTTGTCGGGCAATGACTAGGGCGCTCCAGGGTGATCCTGCCCTTGGTCCCCACGATTTCCGTGACTTCCGCGAGTTCACTCGTGAATGGCGGAAATGTGAAAACCGCACAGGCATTCTCGCCAAACTCGACCACCGCTGCTGCGGATCGTTTGCCGGCTGCGACAACATTGGTGACTGCGGCGTCTGCGCCGAATGCGAGGGGTGCTGCCTGTATGCAGTAAATAGGGTCAAAGAAGTCAGACTGTACCATTACTGGATCGCCGATTAGCCCTGCCTCGATCGCTGCACGCGCGTGTTCAACGGCGGGGAAAAAACGTGTCCACATTGCGTCCTGTAGCATGACGCCCTTCGCCTCTGCAGCGGCATACATTTCTTTTGAGTCCTCGATATTGGCGGCGAGCGGTTTCTCGCAAAGGACGTGTTTACCGGCCTCAATGGCCATCAATGTGTGCTCTTTGTGGAGGGGCGTGATGGTCCCGATGTAGACAACCTGAACCTCATCTAACGCGAGCAGTTCCTCGTAGTCGCCGTAGGCTGACGCGATGTCGTGCCGATCAGCGAACTTTTGTGCTTTTTCCTGTTCGCGTGCAGCAATGGCAACAATGTTGGATCCAGGTACAGGCTGCAGGGATTTAACCCACTGGGATGAGATGTTGCCGCTGCCGATGATCCCCCAGTTGAGTGGGTGTGCCACGTCCTCCGCTTTCGTCAGGCCCTGGCGAACATCGAGTGGGGTACTGAGGGGGAGGTCGACCATGGCTGTTTCCGTTATTCGTTTGAGGCACGAAGACTAGGCAAGTCAAGGAATGAAGTCCATATGCGTTGATGTGCCTGTCTTGTATTGGCCAGGCGATTAAGTTGGTGGATCGACCGCTTCGGTGACGGCAGTTTGTGGCTGGTCAGATTCTGTGGTGGGACGATCGAACACGATGAAGAAACCGATCCCGATGGCGACGATGAGCACAATGATGCCGATGCCGACATGACGTGACCTGGTTGGCGCAGGGTTAGTGGCTGGAATTCCTGCGGCGTGAACGGATCGATGTGTCGCGGTGGTCTCAGGGCGTTCTCCCTCGAATAGGGTTGCCATCCCTCCGCTTATTTTGTCGTTGTACTCCGACTCGGTCAGCTCGTGTTTGAGAACGGCTTGCTGATCCGCAAGGCTCAATTCTAGCTCCATCGGTAGATCCGTTTCGACAAGGTGGATGGCGAGAACAGGCCTACCATGTTCCAATGCGAAGCGAACCTCTCGAACGCAGGTCTCGGACCCTGCCGATTGAGGTGTAATGAAGATCACGAACAGACTGCACTGATTGATGGACTCCGCCATATCATTGCGCCAGCTCGAACCTGGACTGATACCTCCGTCGTACAAGATATTGTAACCGAGTTCGTTGAGGCGCGTCAGTTCCGGATATACGATGGTACCGTCGGGGTGTGTATAACTGACAAACACATAGGGATCGTCCCCTCGGTAGGCTGGAAACGGTTTGTTCATCAATCTGGATAGGGCCCATCGAACAGGTGTAGTGTCCCTTTTCCACCTGGGACGAGGCAGTGGTAGTTTGCCATTGTTCAGCGGGTGATTGCCAATGTCTGACCCGGGCAGCGAAGGCGAATAGTCGCGCCTGTTACCGCTGGTGCGGAGTAGTCTGCATACATCGAATCGACTACGATTCGCACAAGGACCACTAGAGAGCAGGATGATGCTGACGGAAGAACAGGTTGCCTTTTACAACGAACACGGCTGGTTGCGGATTCCGCAGATCTTCACGGGCGAGGAATTTCGCGAACTCGATGCAGACACGGAATCGCTCATCCAAGCATGGACTCAGGAGGTGATGGGTTGGACTGGTCCGTGGCGCAAGGTCTACATGGATGCAGATACTGAGGCGCGCTCCAAGCTTGTTGTGCTCTTTGAGTTCCAATTGTTTTCAGCAGCTTGGACGCGCGCTGTGGCGAAGCCTGCACTCGCAGAAGCCATCTCACAATTGTTGGACACGCCCAACGTCGAATTGCAGCAGTCGACCCTGCATGCAAAACCGCCCAGTACCGGACAACCATTTCCTGTCCATCAGGACTATCCGTTCTACCCGCACACCAACGATCGATTTGTCGATGTTCTGGTCCACCTGGATAACACGTCAGACGTGAACGGTGAGATCAGATTCCTCGATGGTTCTCATAAACTGGGTCCGCTGCAACACGTTACCAGCAATCCAGACGGAACTCCGTGTACACCGCATCTACCAACCGACGAGTGGAAGCTTGAGGATACCGTGGCTGTGCCCGCAAAAGCGGGTGACGTGGTCGTGATGAACATCAATACGATTCATGGTTCGTATCTGAATCGGAGCGACGCGATTCGGCGGATGGTGAGACTCGGCTATCGTGATCCAACCAATCATCAACTGAGTGGTCAGAACATGGATCGAACAGGCATGATGGTCCTGGGTCGGCGTCCGAAGGAGGACGGCGATAGTATGTTTAGGGCGCTCTATCCTGAACAGTATCGCAAAGCAAAAGCCGATAAGGAGAAAACTGAGGACATAAAGAACGAGGTGGACGTCGTTGCAGGTTAGCCACCCGTGGCGCTACTTCCTCTTTGTTTATAGTCAGTTTCAACTAGATCCCTGGCCTGTGAATAAAATGTATTGACCGGTTGCGAGGCTAGGGGGCAATCCATAAGCTCCACGTTTCATTTTCTGTAGCCCAAACGTTCGGCGAGAGACTATGCCTCGAGTTTCCTCACAATCAGAGCGACGACAGATTGGTATCGTCGGTGGCGGCCAGCTTGCCGCGATGCTGATCGCTGCTGGTAAACATGAATCCGACTACTGGGTACTTGATCCCGATCCCGGTTGCCCAGCGGCACTAGCTGGCGGAAATCATGTTCCTGGTAGTCCAACTGATCGTTCTGCCATTGCCACACTCAGTGAATATGCCAGCGTGGTTACCCTGGATCTTGAGAACGTAGCGGTCGCGGGTCTCGAAGACCTGGCGACCGCTGGTGTCCGGGTCATACCCGGTCCGGTCCTCCTTGAGCGAATGACTGACAAGCTTGAACAGAAACGGCTGCTTCAATCACTGGACATCCCTACGGCACCGTTCGTCGCTACAGACGGCCGTCAGTCGTTTGAGTCGCCATGGGGTTATCCCGTTGTACAAAAGGCGGCGCGTGGTGGCTATGACGGTCGGGGTGTGTTCGTCCTTCACAACGAAGCAGATATGGAAAATCGTCTTCGCACTGATGGATTCCTTGAGCAGTACGTCGAACGCAGGATGGAAGTGTCTGTTATGGTTGCTGCGGGTGCAGACGGCGAAGTCTTCCCTTATGCCCCGGTCGAAATGGTGTTCCGGGAATCCGGCAATATCCTTGACTACCTAATTGCACCAGCACGGATCGAGAACGACATTGCGGATGCGGCAGTCGCGCTCGCCAACCGCACGATCAGGGCGCTGGGCGACCCGGGCCTCTATGGCATCGAAATGTTCCTGACCCCTGACAACACCTTGCTGGTTAATGAGATTTCACCGCGAGCACATAACAGTGGGCATTACACGATGGAAGCCTGCACCTACTCCCAGTTCGATCAGCAACGACGTATCATTGCTGGCGAACCGCTCTTGCCAACCACCCAGGAAACCCCCGCGGTCATGTTCAATCTGTTGGGGCTAGATGGCTGGCAGGGAAATACGGTGGTCGAAGCAGACGATAGCCTGGAAAGGGCTTCGGATGTCTTTATCCATACGTACGGAAAAACAACCTGTAATCCGGGCCGAAAAATGGGTCACGTAACCGTCACTTCAGATACCGTTGAGTCTGCCATTGTCCGTGCGACGGCCGTTCGGGAACAGGTCCACATCAGAGGCAGTAACCCGTTATGAGTGCCAACGTAGCGATCATTATGGGTAGTGACTCTGATCTGCCGGTCATGCAGCCTGCTGCCGACATCCTATCGGAGCTCGGTGTTGCCAGTGACGTCGATATCGTCTCAGCTCATCGAACGCCGGAGAAGATGTTTGCCTTCGCTCGCAGTGCTATCGACAATGGCTACAAGATCATCATTGCAGGTGCCGGGGGAGCAGCGCACCTGCCGGGCATGGTTGCCGCGCTGACGGTGCTGCCGGTCATTGGCGTTCCCGTTGCAGCCACCAAACTTGACGGTCAGGATTCGCTGCTCTCTATCGTTCAGATGCCAAAAGGTGTTCCCGTGGCCACCGTCGCCATCGACAACAGTGCGAATGCCGGTTTGTTGGCAGCGCAAATACTGGGCGCTTTTGATCCTGGGCTCCAGACGCGACTCGCCGCCTATCGCGATAGCCTGGAAGCGATGGTCAGGGACATGTCGCGCAGCGTCCGTGGTGACGAGTAGCGACGACAAACGGCGAAATACCGGGCATTGGTAGTCTTGCGCATATTGGTAATCAGTCTTGGCCCTCGAACCAGAATCGGCGGACCTCATCATCGAGCCGATTGGTAACCTCCCGTTTGGCATCGAGCACCATGGTTGGCCGATCGTTCGTGTTGTAGGCGGGCCATGAAGGTTCTCCTTCAACATTAGGCACGCCGTTGGTGGCAAAGCTGACCCACAAGGCCCGCATGGCAGGGCCGAGGTCTTTCGGCGGGTTGCTACCTGCCATCTCTGGCAGACCTTCGACCCAGTTCCAAAGGAAACCCAGTTCGATCGCATGGGTGGCGCGCATGCCTGTCAGGTCGTTCTCGAATGTACACATCCAATCGTAGCAAGTTGCTCCAGACTCCGCTGCTGCGTTTAGAAGGCGAACCATGGAGTTACGGAACATCGTGTCAGTGAGCGCGTAGGTCAATTTCTCGCGAGGTGAAGCTCCCGGCGCGAAGATCTCATAGGCAGCCACCGCTTTTTTTCCATCGAACCCTTCGTCATCGATGATGTTGATCGCATCCTGCTCGGAGACATCGCCAGCTCCTGCGACACCTGCAAACATGGTGCCCTCATGTCGGCAGCCACCTCCCATGAACACGGGGTTGTTGGGGCCGCGTTCACGAATGGTGTCGGCGATAGCGCGAGGGATGAGGTTACCGTCGATCGCGGGTGAAAAGGATACCTTGTCAGGACGTCGAATCCCGAGTGTTGGTTTTGTAGATGATACTGCGCTTCCCCCTGCGTTCTGAGCGACGAGATCCTCAACGCTGGCAGCACGGAGGGTTTCCAAGCCATCGGTGTCGGGATCACCGCCGAGCCGCTGAATGATTTTGTTGGTGAATGTCTCGTTCCCTTTACCGACGGGAATCAGATCGACATGAGGACTGTGCACAACGGCCTTGTCGAACATACCTTCGGCACGTGGACAACCCAGGATCATGGCGGTTGATGTACCACCTGCGGATTCTCCGAAGATGGTGATGTTGTCGGGGTCTCCCCCGAACGCCGTGATGTTGTCGCGCGTCCACTGCAGGGCGCAGAGCTGGTCCAGTATGCCATTGTTAACGGATTCACTGAGGGCAGGGTCCAGGTGACCGACGTGCATGAAACCGAGCGCACCCATCCTGTAGTTGATGGTCACGATTACGACATCATGTTCAGAAACAAACGGGCGACCGTTATAGAAGCGTCCAGAACCGCTGACGTAACCGCCACCGTGAATCCAGAACAAGACGGGTCGACGTTTGTCATCACACGCACCCGTGTACACGTTCAAGAAAAGGCAGTCTTCACTGGTAGGCTCTGCGGGACCTTGCTCGGGTGGCAGTTGGGGTGCCGCGGGACCAAACGTCTTGGCGTCGTAAACATCGCTCCAGGCAGGTATCGGTTCGGGTGGGCAGAACCGACGGTCACCGGTCGGTGCCAGTGCATAACGAATGCCTCGAAAGGCAATGACGCCGTCTTTTTCGACGCCTTCTATCTGTCCTAGCGGAGATTCAATAATCATGATGCTTCCGATGTTGTGGGGGTGTCACCAAACAGCTTCTCAATATGGTCCGCAGGTAACGGTGCGGTGAGTTTTGAGACGCCCCAGGTCACTGCGACTGAGACGATTTCGCCCAGACCTGCACAAGAGTAGGGATTGTGCATTTCTCCCATCAGGAACGAGAATACTGGTTCCAGGAATGTATCCGGAATGTAGATGTATGATAGCGAACCGCTGTGCAGAATCAGGAATGCAGCCATGCCGCTCACGAGACCCGCGTATGCGCCAGCACGAGTCACGCCATGCCAGACGGCGCCCATCACTAACGGTCCTGCGAAGGCTGCCATCATCCCGCCGGTACCGATCATGATAATCAGTGCGATATTCTGATCCACGAGCATCCACGCGAGCCCCATACAGATCAGCAGCACAACGCCAGTACTGATCCTACTGATGTTCAGCACACGACGATCGACCTCGTCGGAGGAAAGTTGAGGCTGAAACTTGGGAACGTAGCTGCGCCGATACAGATCGTTCGCGATCACTTGCGAACTGGAGACCACCAGTCCGTCAGCGGTTGACATTATGGCGGCAAGGACGCCGACGCCGATCAGGGCCGCGAGCCAGGTGGGGAAGAGTTCAATGAAGAGGGCAGGGAGTGCCTGGTTCGGTGACATGCCTTCCTGCAGTAGTGAATCGCCCAGAACCGCACGCGCCAGCAATCCTCCCAGACCCATCGTGGCCATCAACATCCCTGCAATGAAGGCGTACTTTACGAACCGGATGCGTTCTCGGTTATCATCGAGTGCCCAGATCTTGTTGCCGATGTGCGGCAGCATGCCAAGAGGAATTAGCGCAAGGGACCAGGACAGCATCGACCACCAGTTGTGATAAAGCGGCGTGGACGTATTCAAAACGCCAACCAGATTCGGATCCTGCTCTTTTAGATTGTCGATCACTGCCATGAAGTTGCCATCAATACCTGCGCCCATCAGGAACATCACGATGATGACAAGCGCGAGTAGTAACATGATAAATCCCTGCACACCGTCGGTGAGGATGTCGGCATGTGCGCCTCCCATCGTGACATAGAACAGCAGAACGACCGTTGTGATGATCAGTGCCCATTCCTGGGACAGCCCTAGCATGATCTCGAACATGACGAGGCCGGAAACGAGTTGACCCGCCAGGTAGAAGAACAGGACGAGCGAGAAGATGGAGACAAGAATGCGGATCCCATCGGATCCATAACGATCACCCAGGAACTCAGGGATGGACCGATTTGCGAATTTGTTACCGGCGGTTGAGACCAGTTTCAAGCAGATCAGGAGACCCAGGTAGACGCCGCAGGGATACAACATGCCCCACATGGTGGCTGTACCGTAGGAATAGGCGAGACCGGGACCTCCCAGAAAGGTGGCGCCGCTCGCGGTGGTTGCTGCGAATGCGAGGGCTAGGAAGAAAGGCCCGTAGCTTCCTCGAGCCGTGGCATAACCGTCTGCGTCTTTGACGCGTTTTGTCGCGAGGTAGCCGATAAACAGCATACCTCCCACGTATAGCATGAGAAACAACCAAGACCAGGCAAACAGAGACATCGGTAATCCGTACGTCAGACCACGATGCGCATATGTATCAGAAGTGAGGTGAAACATCCATGCAAGCAGGTGCATGGATATTCACCTCATATTGAGGCGAAGCAGTGGTAACCAAGCATTCCGTTCCTACCCTCGAAATGCGTAGGTCACGGGTCGCGTGATGTTTTGACAACGATAATGAGCCCGTGTCGATAATCTCCTTAAACTATAGGTGACATCATGACACCTCGTCGTCCCAATCGCGCGTCAACGCTGACAGCTTTACCTAGCACATCAGACTGTTCCCGGCCGGGCGAACCGAAACTACCTGTTAGAACCTAACCGACATGGATGTTGATGTTGCACCAGCTATCGAAACCCACGACCGGTGTATAGTCGCGACCCCGTCCGCTGAACGCGCTCAGCGCAAATGCTGCGACTTCTGCCTGCTCACTTGAGAACCATTCGTTGAATCGGGAGAAGTCAAAAAAGGCGATGCCGAGTGTTTACGTTTCGGCACCGTTGGTTAGGGCATGTAAGCGCACTACCGACCCGTTGGATCGAGTAGACATAGATTTTCCTGTACTGTGGCTTATAACGTTGGTCCTGTCGTCAGCCGATCAGTCCAACCCACCCATCGAAGCGCTATTGGGGCTCAATGCCCCAAGTGGAATATGGCATACAGTGTGTCAAAAGCGCCAAACGTAGTGAAGATGATGAATATCGTGAAAGTGGCGAAAGTCAAAGAGCGACCGAGACATCCTTTTCCAGGAACCCTTATGCGACCATCTTCAATTCGGCATGTGATATGCCAATGTCTGGTAGTTGGCTTCCTCTCGTTGACGTGTGCGTTAGCGAGTGCAGTGGAGTCAAGCAGATTGATCGGCCGTTTCAGTTTCCCGGAACAACCGGGGCTGGTCGAGTTCTACACGAAAAACGGTACGTACTTCGGCAAGATTGTCGACTTGCCCGATTCAGAGGCGACTGATGCTAATAATCAGAATGAGTCAATGCGTAAACGTCGACTGGTCGGGATCGATATGTTCACAGACTTGACGTTTAACGCAAACAGCGGTCGTTGGGAAGACGGTACCCTTTACGATGCTCGAAGTGGTCGTACATACCGGTGTTGGGTTTGGTTCGAAAAAGGTAGCGATGATCTATCGGTTCGTGGATTTATCGGAACACCTTTGATGGGACAAACGCAGGTATTCCCGCGTGCAACGAAGTAGGTCCAAAGGTCGACGGTTCCTCAAGGAACCGCTGACGCTTTCTTTGGTTGGACTAATGCGCCTAGAGTTTGGCAGGCACCCCTCCATCTACGTTGATCATCTCTCCCGTGATGAACTTCGATTCATCGCAAGACAGAAACAACACGAGATTGGCGACGTCTTCTGAACGTCCGGCACCAGGAAGAATCTGGTTGAAGTCGAACATACGCTTAAAAACGTGATTGCCACCCTCTTCCTCACTCTTGTAGGTACCCCCTGTTGCACCAGGTGTCAGGATCTGGCCTGGTCGCACACAGTTCACGCGAATATTGACCTCGCCGCCGACACCTGCCATGTAACGAGTTAACGCATCCACCCCTGCTTTGGCGGCGTAGTAAGACGAAGCGGTTGCACCATATTCTGCTTTCATTGCAGGACTAAAGCCGCGCTGTGCTGCCAGGGAAGACATGTTGACGACGGCACCACCGCCCGCAGCGACAATGTGTGGCCACACAGCCTGGCTGACAAAAAATGTCCCGGTGAGGTTGATCTGAATGACACGTTGGAATTCTTCGATCGGTTCGTTAGGAAAACTACTACCCGCACCACCACCGGCGTTATTAAACAGCACATCAATACGCCCGTAGATCCCAGCGGCTTCCGCCACGGCCGCCTGAACGCCGTCGTTATCGCCAACATCACAGCCTACGAAATGAGCCTCACCCCCGGCATCGCGGATTTCCTGAGCAACTGCTTTGCCCTGTTCCTCGCGTCGAGCCATCAAGATCACTTTGGCACCTTCTCGTGCGAATGTTCGACCCGTCTCGGCGCCAATGCCGCTATTACCACCGGTCACAATGGCGACCTTGTCCTTCAATCTCTCTCCCATGGGGACTCCTGTCTGTAGGTGTACAAAGTGGGGCCGCATAGTATCCTGCCTGCCGATTTCGTAACAGCGGCACTGTAGCAATGAGTAAAACACCCTTGGGCGTAACGTTTGGCAGTTTGGGCGTTCTCGGCCCGGATGCCATTACAAAGGTAGCCACGACGGCGCAGGACATGGGTTATGAATCCATCTGGACTGTCGAAGCCACGGCCACCGACGCATTCACCCTGTTAGGAAGCGTCGCGCAAGCGGCGCCTGGTCTGTCACTGGGGACCGGCATCATTCCCATTCAATTGCGGACACCTGCATTGACGGCGATGACGGCAGCGACCTTGCAGGCGTTGTGCCCGGAACGGGATATCTGGCTGGGTCTGGGGGTTTCTGCGCCAGCCATACTGAAGCAACACGGGATTCCTCTGTCGGATCGTCCAATTGGAATGATGCGTGAATACGTCGCTCTACTACGTGAGTGTCTTTCAGGCGAATCGGTCACGTTTGAAGGCGATTACTATTCCGTGAAACGTTTTCGCCTGGGTGTCCGCCTGGGTGAACGTAGGCCGAAGATTGTGCTTGCGGCGCTGGGACCACAGATGTTGAGGCTTGCTGGGAGCGTGGCAGATGGTGTGCTGCTCAACTATATCCCGGTCAACCACATCGGTCCCTCGATCGAACAAGTGCGCGCAGGTGGGGACGCTCGCATCTTCTCTTACGTCCATGCAGCCGTCGGTGAGTTGGAAGTGTCGGCACGTTCCGCACGACGGGATCTCTTTAATTATGCGATGGCAGATGGCTACGCCAATATGTTTCGTGCGGCTGGGTTTGCCGATGAGGTTGACGACTTGCGTGCGCACCAAGCCAAACGGGATCGCGATGGCGCGGTGGCTGCTGTGTCAGAGCGGATGATCCAAGCGATCGATTTTATCGGGTCCTCCGAAGAGGTGACGGGTTTCGTGAAAGGGTACATTGGGGCGGGTGTTGAACATCCCGTGCTTATGCCGATGCCCTGGGGAGAAGATCGCTGGGCCGTGACCCAGGAGACCATGCAAGCAGCGATTGCGGCCGTTTAGCGCCGCCGGTTAACCCCCGGGTTGAACCGTCGGTTCAGTGGTAGTTCGCTGAGGGAATAGTGTACGGATCCGACCCGTGAACTCGCGGAGTCGATAGGGTAACGCCAACATGGCAGGGGTTGCGAAGAGTGTCAGGATGGACGCGAACGCCAGTCCTGAGACGATGGCCTGTGAAAGTGGGACCCAGAATGTTGATAGCTGACCACCATAGATGATGTTGCGATTCACGAGGTCGATACTGAAATTGCTGGCCAGCGGCAGCAGTCCAAATATGGTCGTCACGGTCGTGAGTACCACCGGTCTGAGGCGCTGTGCGCCGGTTCGGACAATCACCGACACGTAGTCTAGTTCGGGGTGCACTTGTTTGATCTTGTTGTACGTGTCGATGAGTACAATGTTGTTGTTCACCACGATCCCGGCCAGTGCCACCACACCGGTGCCTGTCATGATTGCGCTGAAGGGGGAACCGAGAATAACGAGCCCCAACAACACGCCAGCTGTAGACATCACCACGGCAAAAAGAATCAATACGGATTGATACAAGCTGTTGAACTGAGTCACCAGTAGCACAAACATCAACAGCAGCGAAAGTCCAAAGGCTCCTGTCACAAACCCTATGGATTCAGCCTGTTCCTCATTTGCTCCCCGAAAAGAGATATCGATGCGCTCATCAAATTCCTCTGTGTTGAGCCAGGCCTGTATCTCGCCCACCTTCGTGTCGGCTAGAACCCCGGGTGCCACGTCCGCCCGAATAAACTCGACTGGGATGCCATCGATTCGTTGAATCGTATCGACGTTGGGTACCGGTTCTCGGGTCACGAAGTTGCTGATAGGAATCGAGCCTCCCCCGGTCATGATACGAAGATCATCCAGCGCACCGATTCCACGACTTTCCTCCGGGAAACGTACACGGATATCGACAGCATCATCAGCACGATCTGGTCGATATTCACCGACCTTGACGCCGCCGGTGACCAGTTGCACGGCAATCCCAACCAACGTGACATCAGCGCCGTATAGCGCTGCCTGTGCACGGTCAACGCTGAGCTTCCATTCAATACCTGGAAGCGATCTGGTGTCATCGATATCCCGCACTCCATCTAGCGTATTCATAAAGTCGCGAACACGACGGACGGTTGGCTCCAGTAACGTCTTTTCTTGGGAAGAAAACTCCAGCTGAATGGGTTTACCGACCGGTGGTCCTTGTTCCATTCGGGCCAGTTCTACGCTGATGCCGGGGAAGTCTTGTGTGCGTTCCCGGATTAGCTCGAAGATGTCGTTCCCCAGCATCTCTCGATCAAACTCTTCGTGGAGTTCTATGAAGATGACGCCGATACGGTCCATGCCAAAGCGGGAGGCTTCTCCTGGCATGAGCGTCATGGTGTTCATCGTTTTGACACCCTCGATATCCAGTACCTCCTGTTCCACTTCCTTGACAAGATAGTTGATGTCGTCGACGGAGAGATTGCCGAGTGCGCGGACTGTTATGCGGCCATACATAGCCTGCGTATCGGAGAAGAAGATGATGCCGCGACCGGTCTGACCGTAAAGCATGAAACTGCCAATTAGAACTGATAGTGTCACGAGGAACGTGAGTCCCGCATGGAGACTACACCAGCGTAGCGCCCGGGCATAAGCACCAGTAATGCCATCCAGTAATGTGGGGTCGCCGTCCTCTAGTTCCTTCAAGGTATCGACCGCGTGCTGGTTACGTGCGCCTGCCTTACCGAGGACGGCGCCCAGTGCGGGCCCGAATACCAATGCATACAACAGCGACCCCGACAAAACACAGAAGACCGTCACGGGCAGATACCGCATAAACTTACCAGGAACTCCGGGCCAGAACATAAGCGGCAGGAATGCTGCTAACGTCGTCGCAACAGACGCAACAACCGGCCAGAACATCCGTTTTGCGGCAATGGAGAACGCTTGTTGTCGAGGTAGTCCTTCGGTCATCTTCCGATCGGCATATTCGGTAACAACGATAGCGCCGTCGATCAGCATGCCAAGACCGAGCAACATCCCGAACATCACCATGAAGTTAAAAGTGAAGCCGATGTATGTAAGGATGACGAGCGAGAATAGGAACGATACTGGAATCCCCATCCCGACAATGATCCCGCTTCGAAAGCCCATTGCGGCGACCACGAGAATCATGACAAGCGCGAGTGCTGTTAGAATATTGCCCTGCAGCTCCGCCACCTGTCTTTCTGCAAAGGGGGCCTGCTCCTGTGTATAGGACACTTCGATCTTGCTCGGCAAGTTGGGTCGATGACGTTCAACAATTGCCTTGGCCTTATCAACTGTGTCGATGATGTTGGCATTAGCGCGTTTGATCATATTCAGTGAGATGGCGCGCTTGCCATTCACTCGTGCATACGAGACTCGGTCTTTGAACGTTCTTCGAACCTCCGCGACATCACGGAGCATGACGACTGCATCGCCGTTCGCTCGAACCGGTAGGTCGTAGACGTCACGTGCGGTCTCGATGACGCTCGGTACTTTGACTGAGAAACGTCCTTCACCGGTATCGATGGCGCCGGCGGGAATCAGCCGATTGTTACGAACGATTGTGTTGATGAGTTCTTCTGCGGAGAGCTCATAGGCCTCAAGCGCTGCTGGATTAATGATGACTTCGAGTACTTCTTCCCGATGTCCCTGCATCTGAGCTTCCAGGACCTCTGGCAGTGCTTCAATTTCGTTGCGGATATCGAGTGCAAGGTTGTAAAGCGTACGTTCTGGAACATCCTCAGCGACAAAATTGATTTGGAGGATTGGGTATTCGCTGGCGGTTTGTTCCTGAATTATCGGTTCTTCAGCGGTCGATGGTAGCTCGGGTTTGGCGCGATCGACGGCTTCACGGACGTCAACCAGCGCCTCGTTTAGGTCAAAGGTTGCATCGAATTCAACGACGAGATTGGCACTCCCCTCAGAGGCGTAGGCGGTTAATTCCCTGACGCCCTCAACGCTGCGGAGCTCCTTCTCCATGGGCATTACGAGCAGTCGCTCAGAGTCCTCTGGAGAGATCCCCTCGTGGTAGATCATCACCGCGAAGAACGGTACTTCGATCGTGGGTTCTGCTTCAATGGAAATGGAGTTGAGCCCGATCAGACCGGCGATCAAGACCATCCCCATCAGCAACAGCGTTGTTCGTGTTCGCGTAACGGCGGCGTCGATCAATGCGTTCATAAAAGTACCCGATCCAATTGATTACAGCGCGCCGATGCTCGTGCGTTCTGCGGATGGCGTATCCAAAGGCTCAGTGAGCACAACATCGACCACTTCGCCATGCACGACCAGTTCCTGACCGACAGTGATGATGGTAGCCACCTCAGGCAGCCCTGTGACCCAGGCGCCGTAGTCATCTTCATTGACGACATCGATTATGTGGAACTCCACGACGCCATCGTCATCAACCGCACGTACGCCCAGTTGTCCATCGTCGTTCAAAGCTAGTACGGAGGGAGGCACTTGTTGAGCTGTGACACGCCCTGTTGGAACTTCGATAGTCGCGGTTACACCGCTGGGAATTCTGCTGTCTGGATTGTCGATCTGAACCTCAAAAGCATAGGTCCGAGTTGCTGGGTCTGACAGGCGGCCCACGAAGGTGATCGCGCCAGTAACTTCAACCCCTGTAGACAGCCTCGCGGTCGCAGGACCGCCCGGCTTGAATCGATCCACCAGCTTTTCTGGGACACGTCCGGTCACGAGCATGGGATCCAGGTCAACCACCGTGGCGCAACCCGTACCGGGCGTGATGTAGTCGCCTTCATTAACGTGGATATCTTCAACCACACCGTCGAAGGGTGCGCTGATTCGAGTCCGCTGAGAATTGAGCCGCGTCTGCATCAATCTGGCCTTTGCACTGGTCAGGCGGGTCTTCGCTTGCGCAATGGCTGTTTCTGATTGCAAGCCTTCCCTAGAGAGTCGTTGGCTGCCTTCATATTCGATCTCAGCTTGTGCCACGGTGTCTCTTGCCTCGGCCAGCAATGCTGGTCTGTCGTCTTCAGACAGTCGGCATAGAAGGTCACCTTTCTGAACGATATCGCCACGCTCAACGGGTCGACTCATCAGCGTGCCAGGCACCTGGGCCCGTGTGACCACGGTTCGTTTGTTCTGGGTTTGTCCGCGAATTGTTATTGTGCGGTTGGTGTCTTTCGCATGGATGACGCGAGCACGGACTCGCGTGGGAGCGCGATCAGATTGTTGGCTTGAGACGATATTGTTGCGCTCAATAATTGTCTGGGGAAGTTCGGGTCTGGGCTCGCGAAGGAGTCCTGAACTCAGCCAGAGGAGGACTGCAACAGCGATGATCGCTGAAGTCATGTAAGTGCTGCGCATAAATAGATCCCCGGGTTATGGGACGGGAGACATTATTCTTTGATGCAATTTATGCGCCATATCCGGAGCCTTCTATTTGGTTTGGAAAGATGTAGGCTAATTTGGGTTCAGGGTAGAAATAGGGTCGCCAACACTTTCTAGCGGCGGATTTTGGGATCGCTGTTTTCTTTAATCCCAAAATTATTCCCTGCCCCGCGGCATTGCATTTCTTACGGCATTGCTAAATCCCGAAGCTACCCACTCGCATTGCGCGGTATTCCAATGAGAAAAGAACAGACGCTTCTTGGGGTCTTCGCTCAATGCGAGTCGTTCGGGGAACACATTCCAGTCGGTCAGCACCGGGGTTGGTGGTCGCACATAACGATCTGATGTTGGCAACGAACTTCTCAGGAACCCGCCTCGGGCGTAGTATTGGTGCCAGGTCCGCCGACCTTTAATGCCATCACCGTCGAAGCGGGTGTGGAAGGTTGCCGTGTCATAGAGCACACAAGTTCCGGCTTTACCGTGGATCGGCACCTCCTGATAGTCATCCTCCAGTGCTTCATATGCTTCCCGCAGACTGTTGAAACGGTTGCTGCCTGGTACGACGCAGAACGCCGGCGTCTCGTGGGTGACATCAGTGAGATAGTGGATGGCACATACCCAATCCACGGGCATATAGGGTTTGCGAACCAGGCGATCAGGCCTGACCGCGTCGTGGTGGAAGTTCATCGCACCAACGCCAGCATTCTCCGGAGCTTCACGAAAGTTGAACTCGCTGAATCGAACGTGCTCTTCTCCGCCTAGGATCTCGCAGACGACGGGGAACGAGCGCGGATGCTGTGTATAGGGGTCGAGTTCAGGGTTATCCAGCAGCGGCTGCGAATAGATCAGACCTTGATTGCGGTGATGAACCTTTGGCCTATCGCGAATACCCCACGTCTCGGGGGTCTGTTCCTGAGTGCGATCATAGAACTCATTTAAGTGAGCCACTTCCTGCGTGTTCAGACAATCAGCGAGCACGACATAGCCGGTTTCTGCAAAGAAATCATATGCAGCCATGGTTTGCCCGTGTGGATCAAACTGCGGTGGCTGGTCGGCAGCGACGCGACCAAAACCCTGGTCGGCTTTGCTGGCGTCCCCGCTGACGTTCTCATGTTTGACTAGTTTGATGCTCATAACGGCTCCGCACCTGTTTCCACGCGCTCCAATGTGCGATTGAGACGACCCGTTGTCAACCGTAAGAATGTTCTGAAATCGGGACAATATCCGGTGGTTGCGAGACTAGATCCGCCACAGTAGAGTCCGGATCACCTATCTGATCGAGCACTATCGTGAACGAACGTTTACAAGGCCGAACCCTGACGCTTGAAGAAAAACGCACGCTCTATCGGGATGGCTACGTCATTCTGAAGCAAGCGGTTTCACCCGACCTGGTACATTCGGCGCTGGACCGAATCAAATCCGCCAAGAAGGGCGAAAATCTGGGCGGCACCCCCGAAATGACGAACCTCGTCAGCAAGTCGGACATAACGCCTGTGCTCCACGAAGCCATGGGCTATTTTGATCCCCCAGTCGCCAGCCAGGTTGGTGTACGCAAGGTCAGTCCACCGGGCGATTACTTCAACAACGTCGGCTATCGCGACAAGCACATGCCCTACTACGGTGCTGAGTCTCACGTTGATGGAAGCATGACCATCATGGTGCCCCAGGATGTTCAGGAAGGGAGCGATCAGGAGATCTATGATCGATATATTGCGACGGGTCCAAAAGGAGACCTGGGACGCAGTCCCGATGTAATGGGCCACAACATGGTACCGATGTTTGAAGACCCAGAGATGACGCTAGGCCTGGGGAGTTTTACCGCATTCGTCTTTGTCTGTCTGAATGATCAAATGCGTGAAGGTTGTGGTCAGACAGCACTCCTTCCGGGAGCCCACCACGCGGTTGAAAAGTTTTTCCGATGGCAGCGGGAAACGAACGGTTGCGTTGGCGTCGAGGGCCCGGGATGGCCAAGGCTCGATCACAAGACGGAGAATCGATGTGGTCTCGTCTACCTGCCGGAAGAAGTCCGCGAACAGTTCATCGATGAGGATTCTGAATCCACGCCCGACGGCCGTAAGTGGCCACGTCCGACGCAGATCCTGATGGAACCGGGCGATGCTTGCATCACCGTTTATCAAATCCCCCACTCTGGGACGCGTAATGAACACGGTACCGAATCACGTAAGACAATCATCTTCCGTATTCGGAACAAGGCACGACAACCGAATGTCATGGTGAATGGTGTTTCCGATCATCCGGATCGTGGTCAGATGGGGGAGTGGCTGGAATTTGAGGACGGCAACAATCCCTGGGAGAAGTCGAAGGACGCGATGTGCAACATGTGGGATGAATGGGAAGGGATGACAGACGTTGTGAGGGAAATGCAGGTAGGGAGATGGCATGACCATCACGGAATCTGATCTGGTCGCGGCACGAAAAGCATGGGGTGATGCTTTGATTGCGATTTCGTCGGCCTTTGAGCTAAATGGTATCGAAGCGGCGAGATCCGTCGCGAGTGAAGCGCTTGATGCAGCATATGGCTACAACCTCGGACCTGTGCTGTTCAAGCCCACCTTGGCAAGCGGTGAGCAGACCTTCCGCACAACACGAGAGGGCGCGCTCGCGTACTTCGTTGGCCATAGCGATGACTATCCACTGGACGGTGGGTTCGGTATCAAGGGTTGGCGAAAGGTCGTGTGCACGACGGCGGCCAGCTTTATTGATGGTGATGTGGCCATGTGGATGGGGTGGGTCACATTCACAGACAAGGAGGGAGCTTTACTGACTGTCGACAAGAGCTGGGGTTATCAGCGCGACGATGCGGGAACCTTGCGTATTGTGTTGCACCATTCTTCGTTATGCTACGAGCCAGAGTAAGTCGTTCTAACTCCTCGCAACATGGTAAAGTTGTGTTGTTTTTCGAATTCAATACTCATCCGAAGGAGTCGAAATGTTAGCCGACCAGAGTTTTGTCGTACCACCGCTGCCGACCATCGTGTTCAACAGAGGTGCCAGCCAACAGTTGAGCAATCAGATTCAGGCTTTAGGAAAGAGCGCGGCCCTCATTGTGACCGATAAGAATCTCGCAGAGAGTGGTGTATTGACGCCGGTACTTGATGCCCTGAGGGCGGCCAATCTGAGTGTCGAAGTGTTCGATGGTGTTGAACCGAATCCAACGGACAAGAATGTGAAAGCCGGTGCTGAGAAGCTCCGTACGTTGGGTGATGCCTGCGTTGTGCCGATCGGTGGTGGATCATCCATGGACTGTGGCAAATCTATTGCGCTGTTTGCCGCCAACAACAACGACACCGTTGAGGAAATGCAGGCGTCCTCTCCGACACCTGCACAGGCGCCGGTGATTGCGGTACCTACCACTGCAGGAACGGGATCGGAAACCAACAATGCCTGCGTCATTACGAATACGCGACTCGGCCGCAAGACCTACGTGGTGCATCCGAGCATCACCCCGTCGTTTGCAGTTCTGGATCCTGATCTAACTGTTGGGCTACCAAAGTATCCCACTGCGACCTGTGGCTATGACGTCCTGACCCACGCGATTGAGGCGTTTGTCTCCATCAGGCAAAGCGCCTATTCGGATGCGATTGCGCTCGAAGCTATCGGTAAAGTTGCAACCCACCTTCGGAATGCGGTGAACGATGGAGAGGATATTGAAGCTCGTTCGCAGATGTTGCTGGGTTCTGCCATGGCAGCTATTGCATTTAATGTGGCAGGTCTTGGCGCGGTCCACGGGACTGGTCATGCTATTTCAGCGCGGCTCAATGCGGCCCATGGTCAAACGCTCGCGACCATGCTCCCCCATGTGATGGAGTTCAATATGTCAGAGCGCGAAGAGAAGTACGAACAGGTTGCACGCGTGCTCGCACCGTCCGGTCCTGCCACGGGAACGGGAGCGATTGATGCCGCACTTGCTCTTCGCAGCGACATTGGGATTGATAACTCCATCTCAGATCTGGGAGGAGAAGATGACCTGCTTGCGACCCTCATAGAGGACGCGGTTGCAGATCCCGTCAACTATTCGAACCCTAAGCGGGTCGATGCGGATTCCATCGAAAAGATGTACCGAGCTGCCTGGTAACCAGGCTACCTACTTTTCGATCACCATCACTAGGGGCCAGTGATCGGAGAGCCCCGTGGCTTCGGGTAGTTCGAACCGCTTCGGTGTGCCTGCCGATGTGATCTGGGCAGCTGTCTTGTTGGCGAGATAGCTGCTCGTCATGGTCCAACCCGCGGCCTCACGCCAAATCACCATATCCAGAAAGGACCAGTCGTCCCGGGGTGGGTAGTAACTGGTGCCCGGGCATCCCTCGCACAGATCGTGTGCAACCTGCCAATCGATCCGGACCCAACGATTCAGCATGCGCTTGTCCCGATCTTCTTCACGCGTCGTGTTAAAGTCGCCTGCGGCAAAGACGGCGCGTTCGTTTGGCAATCGCCTTAACAATTTGTTGAGCGTCGTGTATGCACTTTCACGCATTTCTGTGGGATGAAACGGCGCAGGGAAGTGCACAGCAAAACCAGTTAGTAGACTGCCGTCCGGTAGCTGAAAGGTGGCCTCTAGGATGGGCCGGGTGTCGCCCACACGTGCACGCTGAGAAGCGGGAAATGTGATCTCGTGAAGTTTGGGGGCCGTTACCGGAAACTTCGACAGGAACGCGACATCGATTCCGCGAATATCGCTGCCTTCGAGCAGTACTGACGGTTGATAGCCCAGTCCCTTTAACTGTTCGGTCCGGAGCCGTTCAAGGATGCGTTCGTTCTCCACTTCCTGAAAGGCGATAATGTCTGGTCCTTCGCCGTCACCCACCTGTTTGATCGCATCACCGATGACGGTCAGTTTCTGTTCGACAACGGCTTCGCTCCAGTCCCAGTACAGGCACTGATCGCGCCATCGGTTGACGTTAATCTTGTTGCATTTGTTGATATGTTGTTTCGACTGCTTTTGGCGTTTGGGCAAGTATGTCTCGTCGTTTTTCCCCTGGTCGTGTGTTGTATCGAACAGGTTCTCAACGTTGAAAGTCATGATGGTAAGCGACTCTCCCTGTGCGTGTAATGCAACGAGGAGCGAAACCAATAGTGACAGACAGGCTAACCGACGCATTGTCATCATCCATAGATCAAAGAGTTACGATCCTACCTCAAGAAGAGTGAGCATCCCGTAAAGAATGTGGTGAAATCGTCGACAATCGGGCTCAGAGTGAGTCGCCACCTTCGGGTTGAGAAACTTGCTCTTTAAATTTGAGTTCAGAGACATATACTTTATCGCTCGCGAGTAAATCTTAGTACTCGACATACACGCGGCCTTTGGTAAGGGCGGCCACTGACAGGAGCATAGACATGCCTCAAATTACCCTGCCTGACGGTTCTTCACGTTCGTTCGATAATCCAGTGACTGTCTTGGACGTTGCTGCTGACATCGGTACAGGCCTCGCGAAAGCGGCGCTCGCCGGTAAGGTCGACGGCGAAATGGTGGATACCTCGTTCCTGATTCAGGAAGACGTTGAGCTAGCGATCATCACCAACAAAAGTGATGAAGCGTTGGAGCTCATTCGCCATGACGCGGCGCATGTGATGGCGCAAGCGGTTCAGGAATTGTTCCCGGGTACGCAGGTCACCATCGGTCCTGCGATCGAAGACGGTTTCTATTACGACTTTGCGCGGGAAGAACCGTTCTCCCCCGAGGATCTCGCAAAGATTGAAGATAGAATGCGTGAAATTGTAGGACGTGACCTCCCGATTGAACGAGAAGTCTGGAATCGGGATCAGGCGAAAGCGACCTTTGGTGAACTTGGTGAGAAATACAAAGTTGAGATCATCGAGGACATCATTCCAGAGGGTGAGGAAGTCTCTGTTTATCGTCAGGGTGAATGGTTCGACGTGTGCCGTGGTCCGCATCTCCCTAGCACCGGAAAACTGCCGAAGGCCTTCAAACTGATGAAGCTGGCTGGTGCGTACTGGCGAGGCAACTCAGACAACGAGATGCTGACGCGCATTTACGGTACTGCCTGGCGAGACAAAAAAGAGCTGAAGGCGCATCTCTTCCAATTGGAAGAAGCCGAAAAACGAGATCACCGCAAACTCGGGCGCAAGCTGGATCTGTATCATTTCAGTGATGAAGCGCCGGGTTCAGTGTTCTGGCACCCGAAGGGATGGACTCTGTTCCTGCAACTGATCGACTATATGCGTAAGCGTCAGGAAGCGGCAGGTTATGAGGAGGTGAATACGCCGGATGTGATGGATCGAGGTTTGTGGGAAACCTCTGGTCACTGGTACAACTACCGCGAGCACATGTTTTCTACGCAGACGGAGGATGAGCGCGTGTTTGCACTCAAGCCAATGAGCTGTCCCGGCTCTGTGATGATGTTTGCACAAGGACTGAAGAGCTATCGCGATCTGCCATTGCGGATGGCCGAGTTCGGCAAGGTTCATCGCTACGAGCCATCTGGTGCATTGCACGGCTTGATGCGGGTGCGTCATTTCACGCAGGACGATGCGCACATCTACTGTACCGAGGAGCAGATGGAGCAGGAGTGTATTGACGTGGTTGCACTGGTGCTCGACATCTACAAGGACTTTGGCTTTGAAGACGTGATGATCAAGTTATCCACCCGGCCTGAAAAACGCATCGGTAGTGATGAGATCTGGGACAAGCTCGAGAGTACGCTCAGTCGATCATTGGAAGTCATGGGGCTGGACTACATCCTGTTCCCTGGGGAAGGTGCGTTCTATGGTCCGAAGCTGGAGTTTGTCTTGCGGGATGCGATCGGTCGAGAATGGCAGTGCGGAACGTTGCAAGTCGATATGAACCTCCCGGAACGGTTTGATATTTCCTATGTGGATGAGAGCGGTGATCGCAACAAACGGCCAGTGATGTTGCACCGTGCACTCTTTGGTTCGTTGGAACGCTTTACCGGTATTCTAGTTGAGCATTATGAAGGCAAGTTTCCAATCTGGCTGTCACCTCTGCAGGCAGTCGTACTAAACATTACCGATAAGCAAGCGGACTACGCTCATGACGTGGTGCAAACCTTGAAAGGAAGTGGTCTCAGAGTGATATCAGACCTGCGGAATGAGAAGGTCGGATTTAAGATTCGCGAGCACACGCTGCAGGCAATACCGTATATGTTGGTAGTGGGTGATCGTGAAATGACCAATGGCGAGGTGGCAGTGCGGACGCAGAGTGGCGAAGACCTGGGTACGATGTCGATTGATGACTTTGCTGCGCACGTGCAGCAAAAGGCTATGAAGATGTCGCAAGAAGGTGCAACGAACCCCATGGCGGCCGCTGCAGAGGGCTAGCGCGCCTAATGAGCCATTGCTTCATGGCTCATTGGATCCGCCAAACCGTCACGCCCGCGTCCCCATCAAGCGCTGCTAGGGCCTGCCCGTCAGGTCGCCAATATAGTTCCGACAGCACGCCTGTCACGAGGGCTGCACCTACGGCACCGCCCTGGCCATCTTTCTTCATGGACCACACCACGACGCCGCCGTCTCGACCACCGGACGCCAGGTGCATGCCGCGCCGCTCGAAAGCAAGCGTAGAGACTGGTTTGACGTGAAGTTCTAGCACCCCGGGTCGTGTGCCTTCGGGTCCGCCTTCGTGGAAACTCCAGACTGTGACGGATTCCGCGCCGCCGGTTGCGAGTAAAGTGCCGCTGCCATCAAAAGCCAGCGCGGAGGGTTTACCAGGATAGCCGGACATCATGGAGTCCTCGCCTGTGGATCGACGCCAGAAGTGGACAGTGTTGTCTTGGCTGCCGCAAGCGACAATGTCGCCATCCGGACTTAACACCATCGATACCAAAGAACCTTTCCATTCAAGTGTTTGGCCGGGTTCACCGTTGGACGCACTATAGAAGGTGACTTGTCCGTAACAGGCCGTTGCCAACTCCTCCGCGCTTGCCCAGGCGACGGCGCTTACCGTGCTGGCGTGATCTTCAGAGTGCCAGACTTCCTCACCTTTTGGGTTGTAAGCGCGGACCTGGCGGCCGCAAGCGACTGCGAGCCACTTCCCATCCGGTGACCAGGCAAGCTTCTCCACCCATGCGTTCCCAACATCAATCGCCCTCGTCACTTTGGCATCGGCGACGTCCCAGATCAGTACGCGACCGTCCTGTCCTGCTGTCGCGAAGTGTTCACCTTTTGGTCGGACGGCCATGGCAAGCAGGCCACCATCATGAGCCCCTTCTTGACACCAGGCAGTCGCTCCAGACTTGCCTTTGAAAACGTAAATACCACCCGCCGAATCCCCAACAGCCAGGGCAGCGCCACGACGCAGCCAACCACCGGCGATTGCATAGTCGCCAACTTCCGCTGACCAGCCTCGCTTAAGGATCCCCTCTGGATCTGGACTTAAATCAGACATGCCTCAAAACCTTCCCGCATGCTCGTTTCATCTAGGTTGCGACCGATGAAGACGAGTTGGTTGCGTCTGGGAGTGTTTCCCCAGGGTCGATCAGGCTGGCTATCGAAGAGCATGTGAACACCCTGGAAGACAAAACGTCTTGGCTCATCTGCAATGCTGATAAAGCCCTTCATTCGGAAAATATCCACGCCACGCTCTCGGAGCAGTTCGCCAATCCAGTCGTTGAGCTTATCGGCATCCACATCACCGTCGGTTTCAATTGCTATCGAACCTACTTCGTCGTCGTGTTCGTGTTGTGCCACCCACGTACGCTCCGCATTCGGGGAGATGACGGTGCCATCTTCGGTTTTCAATTCGATGTCGAATTCTTCGGCTGTATGTTGGGTATAGAGACCCACATCCTGATCCTCTTCCACAACCAGGAAGAACGACTTCCGGCCTGAGGCTTCTAGATGCAGATTCACATGGTCCCAGAGGGGAATATCATCATTGGGCTGGAGGTGTTGCGGTGGCTCGGCATAGCGTCGGACACACCATTCTGCCCCTTCACGTAGGGCGGCATCATCGGAAGCCTGATCACCCGCAACAACTAGTGACATCTCGGGGTCCGGACCCTCTGCGAGACCGAGTTCATAGCGACCCGCCTTTAGCGAATATACGCCGGTCCACTCGAATGGGTACTCCGGTTCGAGAAATGTGGGCTTACGTTCCAGTGCGTCATCCAGATTGAACGCATCGAGATTGAGGACGGTATCCACAGATACATCGGCCTGCTTACTACGCACCACCCGAGCCATTCTGTTCATGTCCTTGAGTCGCACTTCAATATCATCGATCGTTTCGTCACTGACAAGATCGGTTTTGTTGAGGACCAATACATCCGCGAAGGCAACTTGTTCGGTGCTCTCATCACTGCGACCTAGTTGCTGGTCGATGTGAGCAGCATCGACCAGCGTGACGATGCCATCCAATGCGAACTCCTCGCGGATCTCATCGTCCATGAAGAACGTTTGTGCAACTGGTCCGGGATCGGCAAGTCCGGTTGTCTCGACCAATACATAGTCAAACTTGTCTCGCCGCTTCATCAGGTTGGTGAGTACGCGGATCAGGTCGCCGCGTACGGTGCAACAGATGCAGCCGTTAGACATCTCGAAGATCTCCTCGTCCGCATCAATGACGAGCGCCTGATCGATACCGACCTCGCCGTACTCGTTCTCGATGACCGCAATCCGTTTGCCGTGCTCTTCACTCAGGATGCGATTGAGCAAGGTCGTTTTGCCTGAGCCAAGAAAGCCGGTAAGGATGGTGACCGGCACTTTTTGAGGCGTGTTCATGTGAATCTCCTGGGGTCGATATGAAAGCTAGTGGTCGTTAACAAAGGATTCAAAGGCGTCTGCGTGAAGGCCGAGGCCCCAAGCTTTGCAGATTTCCAACAGATCATCTGCATCTACTTCTTCCGTCGTCTTGTGAACCTTGTGCTGAAGTTGGGGTGCGTCAGATCGAAGTAAACCAAATACCGTTTCAACCGGCGGGCAGTCTTCTTCCATACATGCCAACTCCGTCAGGGTGATGGTGGCGTCCTCTGGCAAATCAAGTGCATCTCGCAACACCTGTTTGATGTGGCGGATTTTATCGAGGTTAGGTTTTCTCCCGCTCTGACCGATCAGCATGGGTCATTCCGCGTGTTCGGGTTTGCGCATGACGGCTGTTCTAACGCATCTAGCAACGTACCCAGATTGTGTCTGAACATCGCAAGGTAGCTGGTCGCAGGACCCCCAAGTTCAGAGAGCGCTTCGGAAAATAGCTGTCCACCGATTGCTAAACCCGTCTCGTGTGAGATTTGCTGGACCAGTTCGGGGCTGGCGATGTTCTCGACGAACAGAGCGGCAGGCGCTTCGGTCTTCAACTGATCGATGAGTGTCGCCAGTTCCTGAGCAGAAGGTTCCGATTCGGTGTCGATTCCCTGAGGTGCAAGGAAGGTCAGTCCATAGGCATCGGCCAGATACCCGAATGCATCGTGGGCCGTGACGACAGTGCGGCGATCGGGCGTTAATGCAGCTACTCGCTTGCGTGTCCGTGCATGTAGTGTCTCAAGTTCGGCGATATAGGCGTTCGCATTGGCAGTGATCGTATCGCGGTGTTCAGGTATGGCCTTCGCCATGGTGGATGCGATGTTTTGAACGTAGATGGTTCCATTCGCCAACGAGTTCCAGGCGTGTGGGTCGACGGAGCCATCGACTTCGATTGGCGTAATGCCCGCTGTGACCACCTGGACCACTGCCTCAGTACCCGATTGCGAGATTAGTGATCCCGCCCACGTCTCGAAGCCCAAACCGTTAACAAAAACTACATCTGCAGCGACCACGTCGCGAGCGTCAGCGACCGAGGGTTGATAGACGTGCGCGTCGGCGTCGGGCCCGACGATGGTGCTGACTGTCGCAAGATCACCGACGACTTGTTTCACCATGTCACCCAGTATCGAGAAACTCGCAACGATACGAACATCCCGATGCTCAGCAGCGACAGGAAGCGATGAGAGCGATACTGCGGCGAGGATCAACGCCCAGATGCGCGTCATGAAGCTCTCCCGTGTGATATTGAGTACATGGCGGGCTTGTCCGAGGGTTCGGCAGCTTGTCGATAGTTCCTCAGAAAACCGAGCGGACCAACCAGCGCGGATGCCAGAAACAGGCCACCCGCTACTAGCACAATGGCTGGACCGGAAGGGGTATCGGGCAACAGGTAGGACATCGTTAGGCCAATCCAACAGCTCGAAAGCGCGAACACGAACCCTAGAAATATCTGTGCAGTAATTGTGCTCACCCAATATCGGGCAGCGGCTGCTGGAAGGATCATCAGACCGACCGCCATGAGAGTGCCGAGAGTCTTGAACGCGGCCAATAGATTCAGCACTAGGAGTATCATGAATCCTTGTTCCACAACCCACGGTCTCCGTGTCTGCGACTCAAAGAAGACAGGGTCGCAGGTACTAACGATCAAAGGTCTCAGCAAAACTGCAAATGAAATCAGGGTGACTGTTGCGACCGTACCCAGTAGCAGCATCGATGCATCGTCGATCCCGAGAATTGAACCAAACAGGAAACTCTTGAGGGGAATCGCTGAGCCGGCTGCCGACAGTATGAAGATGCCCATCGCCAACGCGATGAGATAGAGCGATGCAAGGCTGGCATCACCGCGTAGAATCGTTCTCCTCGCCAGTAACGCTGCAAGACTGGCGACCCCAATGCCTGCAATGAACCCCCCTATGAGGAGCGATGTCACGGACATCCCGGCCACGACGAAACCGATCACGATGCCTGGCGTGATCGCATGTGCCATGGCTTCACCCGCTAGGGATAGTCGACGAAGCACGAGAAAGGCACCGACGGGTGCGACCGAGATCGAGAGTATTGTCGTTGCAACAAAGGCACGCTGCATGAATACGTAGTTCCACATGTCTGTGAAAAACTCAAACATGGGACTGCACCCCACAGCTTGATAAATCACGGAACATCCAACTGGCCTGGCCCTGGGAGAGATAGCCTTGCGCAACAAGGCGCTCTGGTACCACTACGTCTTGGACGGTTCCATGGGTTGCTTCTCCACCCCCCAAAAGCAGGGCGTGACTGCAGTGGTCTAGTATCGTTGACAGGTCGTGGACGACCATGATGACTGCACGGTTCTCGTGACGCCATTGGTCGATGATCGATGTCAAGTGCGCCTCAGTGTTCTGATCGACGGCTGTGAACGGTTCGTCCAACAGAATGATCGGTGCATCCTGCAACATGACGCGAGCGAAGAGGGTACGCTGAAGCTGACCCCCGGAGAGCGTATGTAGGGGCCGATCGGCAAGCGCCAATACGCCTGTCTCAGCGAGCGCTGCGTTTACTTGTGAGCGTGCAGTGCGGCCAAGGCCAGACCACAAACCAAAACCTCGCCATGCCCCCATCGCGACGAGATCACGAACACGAATGGGGAATCGTCGATCGAACTCCGTTGCCTGGGCGAGATAGCCGATATCGTCCGGACGACCATCGGGCCAAATATACTTGCCGGACAACGGTGGAATGAGCCCGAGCAGTGATTTGACGAAAGTGCTCTTACCTGAACCATTTGCGCCTAGTACAGCGAGCGTGGTCCCGGCTTCGACATTGAGAGACAACTGTCGAAACAGCGTCAGGTGGCCATAGCCGAGGGATAAATTGCGGACGTGCAGAACATCAGTCATCACGCAACCAGCACAATGAGCAGCCAGAGAAATATTGACACCGCTGAAGCGCCTGCGATCAGGTGGAAGGTGCTGACCTCACAAAGGCAGAAAGCCCGGCTCTGTGATTCATCTGCCAGCGGTCGCACTAATGTCCTCCAGAAGATGAAAACCGGTTTGATGAACGCCGGTGCCACCTGGGATCTACCAGTCGGTGAGTCATGTACTTGTGCATGATTCGGAAACAGACTCAGAGTTGTGTTGGATTGGGAGCGTTGCCGTAGACTTCTTCAGGATCGAAAGTACGTTCAGATTCTGTAAACGTG
Organism: uncultured Gammaproteobacteria bacterium; assembly: GCA_913049815.1. Lineage (GTDB taxonomy): Bacteria > Pseudomonadota > Gammaproteobacteria > Pseudomonadales > Azotimanducaceae > UBA7451. Next base: position 6,898 of record CAJWYI010000002.1, on the reverse strand, counting down.
AGTTGCACTGGTCCACCTGGCGCGTTCCCGACTTCAACTGATCGATAGAAACAAGAACGGTAGCCCACGTGACAACTGGCGCCCGATCCGGCGACGTTAACTCGAAGCCAGATCGCGTCCTGGTCGTCGTCGATCCTGAGATCCACAACGATCTGCGTCAGGCCACTGGTCGCACCTTTGTGCCAGAGACATTGGCGGCTTCGGCTCCAATAGTGTGCCTCACCAGTCACGATGGTTTGTGTCAGCGCCTCCTCGTTCATGTATCCCAACATCAATACATCACCGGTACTGTTGTCGGTCGTGACGCAAGGGAGGAGACCGTCGTCGTCGAATCGTGGTGCCAGGACGAGGCCTTCTTCTACTTGTTCGACAGACGTACGTGCTGCGAAGAGACGCTTCGAATCGACGGTTGGAGTGCTCATATGGCTTAGCTCGGCGACCTCAGCGGGTCGAATGATATAACATAACAATACCGGCGAAAACAGAATTGCATCGTGATCTCAGGAGAGATCCGAGCTATGCTCACGAGGAAGTGGGGCACTCTCTTCGTAGCTCTGGGAAATCGACGAGTCAACGCTTCATGACAGAAGTGTTACATTATAACATATTTAAAAAATCAGCCTACAGGTTAAATCGTCTTGAAACCCCCAATTGTATCAGGGCCGGAGGGGCCCAGCCACGAGCGGCCTTCACAGCTAGCGTCTGTGACGATGGCGACGTTGCTGTGTAATGAACGGGGCGTGAAGTTGACGGCGGCCAGGCGCCAAGTTCTGGAATTGCTCTGGGAGTCCGGTTGTCCGACTGGTGCGTATGAATTAATAGAGACGTTGCAACAACGCAATGCGCGGCCGGTGAATCCGCCTACGGTCTATCGGGCGCTGGAATTTCTGATCACCCAGGGATTTGTGCACAAGCTCGAGAGCCGCAATGCTTATGTGGTTTGCATACATCCCGACCGACGCCATGCCTGTATCTTTTTCATCTGCGCGGATTGTGGGGTGTCTGCTGAGCTTGAGGATGAACGGGTTGCAGATTTGATCGATGAGGACGCCAATGATCGTCTCGGGTTCCATGTCACGGGTCGCGTCGTTGAAGTGCAGGGCACTTGCAGGCAGTGCACTCCTGCTGAGCCTTAAGCAGCCCTGGGTCAAAAGAGAATATTCAATGGAATGTGAGCGACGGCGTTTACTACCGGTCTCGGTGCTGACGGGATTTCTGGGCAGCGGAAAGACGACCGTCCTGAACCATCTCATCAGGCAACCAATGCTCGACCGGACGCTGGTGATCGTCAACGAATTCGGGGAGATCGGCCTGGATCACGATCTGATGGCGATCAGCCAAGATAATACGGTTATCGAGATGTCGAGTGGTTGTCTCTGTTGCACCATTCGAGGCGACCTGGTGAAGACCCTGCGCGACGCGCCAGGTCGTTATGCACGTGAAGGGAAACTGTGGTTCGATCGAGTCGTGATCGAGACGACTGGATTGGCGGACCCCGCACCGATTCTTCATACGTTGATGACGGATCAACGCATCTCTCGTCGCTATCGCCTTGACGGTATTATCACTACGGTGGATGCAGTCAACGGGGCAGATACGCTGGGAATGCAGATAGAGTCTGCAAAGCAAGCTGCGGTCGCAGATCGCTTATTGTTAACTAAAACCGACCTGGTAAATGAGGATGAATTACGCACATTGCAGGATCGTTTGCGGGGCTTGAATCCAGCTGCGCCACAGTTGATCGCGAACAACGGTCAGGTTGATCCATCATCGTTGTTCGAGGCGGGTCTTTTCGATCCAGAGACAAAAACGCCAGACGTGCAAAAATGGCTTCGGACGGAAGCCTATAGCGATCATCACCACGGCCACAGCCACGATGGCGACCATCAAGATGTGAATCGCCATGACGAGCACATCAGAGCGTTCTGCCTGACTATAGATGATCCGATTGATGGCCAGAAATTCGAAGCCTGGATGGATACGCTGCAAACATTTCAGGGCCCTAATCTCTTGCGCATCAAAGGAATCATCAATGTCGCGGAACTTGATGTACCGGTTGTCGTCCATGGCGTCCAGCATATCTTCCATCCCCCGGTTGCGCTGGAGAAGTGGCCAAACGACGACCATCGTTCTCGGATCGTCTTCATTACCCGGGACATGAAAGAATCAACACTGCTGGACACATTACGGCTGTTCACCGGCATTAGACTTCCATCGCAGCAATCCGTCGAATTGCCGGATGCTAAAGTCAACGTTGGAGAACGGTCGTGACGTTAATGCTCACCAACACGCTGACTCGAACCAAAGAGGTTTTCGTTCCGGCCAATCCTGACGGCGTCACGATGTATGTCTGTGGTCCGACGGTTTACAACTATGCGCACATTGGTAACGCTCGACCAGCCGTTGTTTTTGATGTCCTGTATCGACTTCTCCGGCAACGATTCGATCGAGTTACCTACGCGCGAAACTTCACGGATGTCGATGACAAGATCAACGCGGCGGCTAAGGAAACCGGTGAGCCGATTTCGGTCATCACAGAACGCTATATTGATGCCTACCATGATGATATGGCCGCACTTGGCGTTCTGACGCCAGAATTCGAACCCTGCGTGACGCATCACATCGACGAGATTATCGATCTCGTTTCGCGCTTGATCATGCTTGATCATGCCTACGAGGTTGACGGACATGTCCTCTTCCATGTGCCTTCGTATGCTGCCTACGGTGCGCTTTCTGGAAGACAACGTGACGAGATGATTGCGGGCGCTCGTGTCGAGGTCGCGCCCTACAAGCGAGATCCTGCCGACTTCGTACTCTGGAAACCGTCAAGTAACGACCTTCCAGGTTGGGAGAGTCCCTGGGGGCGTGGGCGTCCTGGATGGCATATCGAGTGTTCGGCCATGATCGAAGAGCACTTGGGAAGCTCCATTGATATTCATGGTGGCGGACAGGATCCGATCTTCCCTCATCACGAGAATGAGATCGCGCAAGGGACATGTGCACATGATGGGGAAACTTACTGTCGGCATTGGGTCCACAATGGATTTGTGACCGTGGATGGACGGAAGATGTCTAAATCGCTGGGCAATGTGCTACTTGTTCGCGATCTGCTCCGCGAAGCACCGGGTGAAGCGATCCGCTTCGCGCTGCTCAGTGCGAACTATCGACAACCACTTGATTGGAGCAAGGGCACACTTGAACAAGCGAAGCGCGGACTCGATAGACTCTATGGAGTCCTTCGGGATCTTGGTCCCGCTCCGGAGACGGAAAGTCCGACTGAATTGCTGGATGGGATCCTTGGTGCGCTGGAAGATGACCTGAATTTACCAAAGGCTATCGCCGAGTTGTTTCAACTTTCAAAAGCAGCGCGCCAGGTCACTTCGGAAGGAGATCGTGCGAAATACTACGCGGCGTTACGCGAAGCCGGTCGCTTACTGGGACTGTTGCAAGAGGATCCTGCGGCCTGGTTCAAGCCCGAGGGTAACGACGAGGAGGAGCAACTGATCGAGCGACTGGTTGAAGCACGGACAACCGCGCGATCAGAGCGGGATTATGCTACAGCTGATCGAATTCGTGATGAACTTGCGGACCTTGGGGTTGAGGTTCAGGACCGACCGGATGGTGCTATCTGGCAGAAAACGTCGTGACCTCAGCGGTCTTCGTGACTAGTTTTTGAAGGTCACGGCCTCGAATTCACCGGACGCGAGCGCTTCAACCAACTCGCCCATTGATTCGATATGGTCGGGGAAGCGAGTTGCGCATCGACCAATATGGCTGACAATGTGCGCGTCACTGCCAGCGATGCCCAAATAGCCAGCTTCGTCGGCGTTGTCCAGAGCGATCTGATCTTCGTCGTCCCGACTGCCGCCGTTGTAGACCTCGACGATTCGAACTCCGTCTGGTTTACCGTATTCTTCTGTGTGTGCAAACATACCGACCTTCGGTCGACCGGGATGGCAAGGTGCAGCGATGGCACCGTGTTTTTCAGCAGCAGCCAGCACGTCGGCCAACGGGTTATCGACGCGTTCAAAATCAAACTCACGCATCAGGCCTTCGGTCACTCCGTAGACGAGTACGTGACCGTACTCAGTTTCCACCTCACTGCCTTCTAGAATGACAAGACCATACTTGCTGGCGAGGCCCGAGTAATCGGTGGGGTCAAACTGACGATGTTCGGTCAGCACAATGCCATCGATCGGCAGATCGCGAGAACGGATCCATTGGCAGTAGTTCTCTACCTTGGCGCGGCCATCGTCTGATTTGATGGAGTGGTTGTGCATGTCAATGATCATGGTGGTTCAATCCTTCTGCTTGCGTCTAAAGGTATCGAAAAACGCCGCTTTTTGCGACGATTAAGTGTTGAGATCGACTTGAATGGGTTTGGTTGGTCCTCATTGTTGCTGACCGACCATCAGTGCACGTCCCATCGCTGTTGCATCGGCGTTGGCCCTCGCATTGTCTTCATGCCGGGCAACTGCCGCGATATGAAAGAAGAGACCGGCGTAGATGGCCCGATGAATATCTGGCGAGAGATCGCTGAGATAGGGATCCTCGGTCGGCTCCCTACGTTGTTGCAGCTGTTGCATGAACCCGATCAGTGCTTCACCAGTGAACCACTGAACCAGTCCTGCGCGTTCCGCACGGTGGGACTCAGGCGCGAGGTACTCAATGATTGGCAGATTGTCGGTATTCATCGCTGCTTCTGAAAACCATTCTGAGTACGCCGACAGTGTGCCGAGGTAGTAGGCGGCAAGGGGGATCTGCTCCGCGGCGCCATCTCGGAAATTAGCAATGTCTCGTTGTGATCGCTGAACCAGAGGCGTCGTCGCGGCAAGTGGCTTCGTGTCGAGATGTCCAACCATGGCCAAAATCGGTTGGCGCGCATAGAAGTCACCGCGCCATAGACTGACAGTTGGGAATACCCGTGACATGGTCTTGGCGATGATTTTGAGTTCGCGTTCGCTGATCTGGTAAAGGGGAATCCACTGTACAAACAAGCCGTCATCATTTAGCCGAGCTCGTGCGCGTTCAAAATGCTCCTGGCTATAGAGGAGGGCGACACCAGCCCGCCATGGGATAAATAGATCCGAGATGATGAGATCAAAGGTCGACGTCGTACCGGCGAGGAAGTTACGACCATCTTCGTGAACGACTTTGACCGCGGGGTGTTCGTGGAAATGGTTGCTGTATTCACCGAAGTACTGCGCAGACGCTTCAATGACTTCACCCGATAGTTCTGTGACCGTAACCGAGTCGACCGGATAGTTGAGTACCGTACCTGCGGTGATACCGGAACCCATTCCCAGGTAGTAGACCGTCCTGGGGTCCGGGTGCAGATGCATGGGCAGATGCGTCTGGATCTGTTCCATACGCAAAGCACCAGAGCCCCCGAGGGCATACCAGTTATTGAGTTTGATGCGACGTTTCCCATCTCTTTCGACAACAGCGACGGTGCCGTCTGGACCTTCCCAGAGTGCCAGCAGTTTCTCGGTATCAACATTAATACGCACGAGCGGTAATGCCGTGGGATTGGCGAAGACCAATAACGTCGCAACGGTGGCCACGACCGCAATACGTTCACGTGTCCCCTCGAACAACACCAAAGGCACTGCCAAATAGACTAGTCCCAATAACGACACGCTGGTCCAGAGGCCGAGACTGGGCAGTAACAGGAAGCTCGCGATCAGCGGACCGATGACCGCGCCGGCTGTGTTCCAGCCATTGAGTCTGCCCAGTGTGTTGCCCGGCGACTCATCGAGGCGTTCTGCGTAACGGTAGAGGTAAGGAAGCACCATTCCCATGAGCACCGTTGGAATCCCCACAATGACCCCGACTGTGAACAATACCTGTGTCAGGTAACTCCCGAGGGTGTCTTGATTACCGAGGTAACGTAAGCCGTCAGTCCATTCTACAAACACGAGTGGCGTCATGAGGCACGCAACACCCGCCGCGACCATCAGAAACATCAGGGTCGTCAGATTGGCAGGAATACGCGAGACCATCAGTCGCACCAGGAATGCGCCAATAGCCAGTGCTGAGAGGAAGACAACCAGTACTGCTGAGAATGTGTACGTCGAGTTCTGTAGTACCTGGACTAACATTCTGATCCACAGCACCTGCATGCCGAGACTCAAGAAGCCAGAAAGTAAGGCGACGAATTCCATGAGACCAAATCGGCCAATAGACCATCTTTGAGCTGAGGACTCTTGCACGCGCACCTGTGCAGTCTCGTTGGATTGTTTTGCCAGCATCGAAAGCAGCCAGGCAGCAACACCGAGCGTCAAGGATAGCGCCAGAGCAATACCATAGGTCAGGTTAATACCCAGCAGGCGAGGTAGAAAAAAACCAGCAGCTGTGGCGCCGAATACAGCGCCTAGCGTATTGATGCCATACAACGTGCCTGCCCATCGCCCAAGCTGTGCGCGATCCTGTATCAGGTACTCCCCCATGACGGGTAATGTGCCGCCCATGAGGAAACTGGCGGGGCAGATGAGCAACATTGCCAGGAGGATTTTGACAACAATGAAAACAACGCTACTCGCCGCGAATGTCGTGAAGATGGTGTCGTAAAAGGAATAGTAGATCTGGAACAACAGGTAGAAAAACAAGCCAGCCAGGACGATACCGAATTCAAGCCATGCATACGTTCGGAGCGGATTGACGAGCCTGGCCGCCTGACGACCGAAGTAGTACGAACCTGCGGAGATCCCAATAAAAAACGCGGCAGTAGTGACTGCCGCGCTTTGAGAGGTGCTGCCAAATAACTGGGCCAGCTGTCTCATCCAGAGGATTTCGTAGATCAGTCCGGCAGCGCCGGAGGCAAAGAAAATCCCCAGGATGAGTTGGGTGGTTAGCCTGCTGCCACTAGTAATCAAACCTCAAGCCTACCGTGATGCCC
>CAJWYI010000001.1 GCA_913049815.1 uncultured Gammaproteobacteria bacterium | reverse complement strand
ATCAATGCCATGGTCTATATGCGTGGCCAGGCCAGCGACTATGACCATTGGGCATCGCTGGGCAATCAGGGCTGGGGTTGGCAGGATGTTCTGCCGGTATTTCGAGACAGTGAGGACTACGTGCACGGTCCTGATCAGTGGCATGGCCAGGGTGGCGAACTGCGGGTGGAAGAGCGACGGGTGAACTGGGAAATCCTAGATGCTTGGAGAGAGGCGGCCGAGCAAAGCGGTATTCCGAAAATCGAGGAATTTAACCGCGGAGACAACTTCGGGAACAGCTACTTTCAGATGAATCAGCGACGCGGTACGCGCTGGAGTGCTTCCCGCGGATTTCTTCGCCCCGCCCTGGATCGCCCGAATCTCACGGTTTTCACGAACGCACATATGCAAAGCTTGCTGACCGATTCTGGCGAGGGGCGTGTCAAAGCACAAGGAGTCCGTGTTCTATTGGGAAACGCAGGCCTTCAGGACATTAGCGCGCGACGAGAAGTCCTGCTGGCTGCAGGATCTATTGGCTCACCCCAATTACTTCAACTATCTGGGATCGGTTCTGGGAAAGTGCTTCAGGATGCAGGTGTACCCGTGTTGCATGATCTGCCAGGGGTTGGCGAGAACTTGCAGGATCATCTTCAGATTCGAACGATCTACAAGGTCAGCAACACGGTGACGCTCAATCAACGGTACAACTCTCTGGTTGGAAAAGCTGTGATGGGACTTGAGTACCTGTTGTTTAAGAAAGGTCCGCTGACCATGCCACCATCGCAGTTGGGTGCGTTTGCCCGCAGTGATCCGGACCAGCCCTCGGCTAACATGGAATGGCATGTACAACCGTTATCCTTGGACAAATTTGGCGACCCGCTGCACACCTTCAATGCCATCACACCGTCAGTGTGTAACCTTCGGCCTACGAGTCGTGGTCATGTCCGGATTCGAGATAATGCGGCCGCAACCGATCCGGCTATCACGCTGAACTACCTGTCGACACCTGAAGATCAGGGCGTGGCTGTGGCAGGGCTCAAGTTCACGCGACGAATTATGGCAGCCGATGCATTGGCGCCATTTGAACCAAAGGAATGGCTGCCCGGACCGAAGGTGGCCACAGACGACGATATGGTGAAAGCCGCAGGGGATCTCGGGACCACCATTTTCCATCCGGTTGGTACCTGCAAGATGGGAAATGACCCGATGGCAGTGGTCGACCATCACCTCAAAGTCCATGGTGTAGATCGTCTGCGCGTGATCGACGCGTCGATAATGCCGACGATCACGTCTGGGAACACCAACGCGCCTACTGTCATGATTGCCGAGAAAGGTGCACGTTTCGTGTTGGCTGACGCGGAGGATGGCTAGATGGCCAAGAAACCGTTAGCACCCCTTAAGTCCACGCCGGGTCCCGCGTTGAAACCGTTTATGACCCGGTGATTGAAGTCGCCAGTCAGTACCTGGGTGTTGAGAGTAGCTGTTCTCATCTCACACCATTCATCAAAGTGGCTAGCAAGGTCATGGCTCTACTTCGGTTCTGGGCGCAGGGCGGGCTCGCGCTGCGCTGTGATGTCTTGGAACAGAAAACAATGTAGAAGCAGTTACCTGCGTCTTCCTAGATCGGTGGGTCAGTCCTCTGACCTGGGCGGAGAAAACTCCGCGTTCACATTCACGAACTCCTCCAACACCTGCTGTGCAAAAACCCGTACATCCGCGGGCGTCACGCTATCGATGTAGTCATGCGCTCGCTGCTCCGTCAGCAACGGCTGGCCAATCATTTGCGCGCTCATCAGATATGCGAGTGTGGCGGCTGGACGCTTCAGAGAATCGGTGAACTGCCGTTTTGACTGTGCCTTTATGAGAGCTAGTGTCTCGGTGTCTTCGTCTGACATGTTGGCCAGATCTTTGATGTGTCCCATGACCGAGGTCTCGATGGTCTCTACATGGCTTGGATCGGCGACGTAGCCGATCGAAACCAGACCATGAACAGGCGTGATGACGCCTGGTGACGATGCCTGAGCGCCGATGGAATAGACGAGACCCTGCGCCTCTCGGATGTCACCCAGCAAGATTTTGCTCAATAGCCCACTGAAGGCAGATCGGACGGCCCGTTGCCGATCGTCGTACTCAGGGCTGTCTTCGATGAAGAACATCTGCCCCAGACTACGCTCGTTGGGATTTTCAAAATGTCGGACGTCGGTTGCTTCTATTGCCGAGGGATAGTCGAGCACCGGTCGAGACCAGGGATCACCAGCTGGAAGTGAAGCCAGATACATTTCAATCAGCGGCGTGACATCCTCTTCGGTCACAGATCCACTGATAAGAAAGTATCCGCCGCTCACATGGGCGAACAGACGCTCCATCATGCTGTGGATCCATTCGGGAGTAACCTCGCTCAGTGTTTCGAGATTGTTGGCGTCGGGATTAAATGGATGGTCAGGCCAAAGGGCTTCACGCAACGCTGCATTGAAACGATATTGCTCGTCCTTTTCACGGGCTTCCATCGCCGTCTTGAATTTTTCTTTCACCAGAGTGTAGGAGGCATCGTCCATTTCCGCTTCGGTCATCATGATGTGGAAGGCCCTCATGGCAAAGTCTGTTTCGCGCGTGATGGATGAAACGACAGCAATCAGCTGACCTTCCTGGATGGCAAGGTCTGCAGTGGTGTTGTGTAGTCGGAACAGGTTGGCCAGTGCGGAACTGCGGAGTCCTCGGAGACCGGTGTTGAAGACAGCTTCTCGGGCAACTTGTGTGTTCACGGCATTGGCGCCGTTCAGAACGCCGGCACCGCCCGGAGCCTGGTACTGGATGCGAAACGGTTTTCCTGGTTCGTCTTCCTGACGGAAGAGAACAGTCGCTCCATTAGACAGTTTGAGTATGGTGCCATAACCTTTATGGTGTTCGCGACTGGTGATGGCGCCCGGTTGGATATCCACCAATGCAAAGGCGTCTTTTTCAGTGGATGCAGCTTTCTCCTCCGCGTCACGAGTCATGTCCACATCAGGAACGGACTGAAGGCTAGCGATCGCCGCTCCAAACGCAGTGAGTGGCTCCTTGAGCGTCTGACCTTCGGGTACGTTGATAACGAAACCAATACTGTTGCTGCGTACGAGTCTGAGCAGTGCTGCCTGCGCTTCCGCGGGGGTGATCTGTTTCAAGACGTGCTGCGCTGCCTTCACCTCCGCTTCAGTATCAAACGCATGGTAGCCGTCGTTCAGTGCGTTCGCCCAGTGCATGGCAATCTGCGCGTTGGGCCTGTGTCCTTCTGCATCCAGCCGGCTGAGATAGCTCCGTTCACGGATTGTGGCCGCGACGTCGACATCGGTCTTGGAGAACCCCTCCCGCAACGCGGTTTCCAGGATGCGGGTGGTATTCGCGAAAGACTCGAGCTCAGTGCCAGGCTGTCCTACCGCCTGAATTTCAATGCCTCCGATGTTCTCCATGTTACTGAAGAACACACCCATCACATTGATGTCTCCACGATCGTTAACAAAATCCCGGAGTCGGTCGGATGTGATATTGAGCGCGATCGCCTCTGCGAGCACCCTGCGCAGGTCTGGAATCGTGGTGAGATCCGGATAGGGATTGAGGAGCAGTGCCTGGGTGGAAATTAGGTCGATCTCCGGGTCCTCGATCACATCGACGCGGATACCCGGCTGGGGCTCTATGATCTCCGGTTCAGTGACGGTCGTTGTTCGCTTTGGGATTTTGCCGAAATGCTTGCGGATCTGTCGAAGGACCGCTTTTGGTTTGATGTCGCCAGCGACGGTTACTATTAGCCGTTCTGGCCGATACCAGTTCTCGTAAAATGCCATCAGTGAGTCGCGGGTGGCAGTACCCAGGGTTTCGCGTGTGCCGATCGGGAGTTGGGTTGTCAGAGGATGCGTCTCGCCGAAGAGGACCTTAATCCGTCGTTTTTCTGCGTCTGTTTGACGGCGTGTTTGCTCCTCGGACAAGACGACTTCTCGTTCGAGATCGACTTCGTCGTCGGTGAAATCAGCATTCAGCAGTCGACCTGCCAGTAATTCGATGGCACCAGGTACGTTCTTCCGCGCTCTTTCTGGCACGGGAATGCCGTAAAACGTCGCATCCAAACGGGTGAAGCCAGATTGACCATGCAGCGCCGAAGGGACATTCATAGATTCCAGAAACGCTTCTGATTTTTCCTTGTAGGACCCACGGGTAATCAGCAGATGTTCGAGAAAGTGTGCGTATCCGGCTTCTTCAGGCTTCTCGTGGAGCGACCCGACCTGCACCAGCAGGTTAACCTGTGCCTTGTCCTCGTTGGCGTCGGCGGACTGATGTTCAATCGCATAGCGGACGCCATTGGGTAGCGTGCCTTTCAGCGCTTCTCGAGGCGGAATGGTCTTGTCGTCAGGCCAGGTCGCAGGATCAAAATCCGCGGAAGCGACAATAGCATTTCCGCTAAGTAGTGCGAGTGCGAAAAGCCCCGTGCGGCATCGTCTAAATGTTGAAGCGAATATCATTGCGGGCATCCTTAATCCTGTGTACCCGAGGGACTTCGCCGATCATACCCCAGGCGCTGACGCCCTGATATCACGATCTCTCCGGTATCCGGACGATTCCCTGACTGTCCGATCAACAGCGGGATTGGGCAAAACGATGAATTTCGCCATAATGTGTGTCCGTTCTTTCTTTTTTCGAGCAATCCCATGAGTGAAACTGCCCTGTATCGCGTCAGCCTTAATTACGTGAAGCAAATGGCTCCCGGGCCTGTGGAGTTCGACATGCGCAATGGGCGTGAGCACCCGCCCGGTGGATGGCAAGACTGTGGCTTTGAGCTGAAGCAGCACGATTCCCGTGTTCAGGATTGGTCGAATGAGGCGGAGATCACGGAGATCCACTATCAGGAGATCAGCGACTTCGCAAAGGAACTGACCGGTGCTGACCATGCCCTGGTCGGTGGTCATATCCTGCGCAACCCGGAGCAGATGAAGATTCATCAGCAACTGGGTCCGATCATGTTTGCACACTCGGATTTTGCTGAGACCTATGGTGACCTGATCCGTGCACGCTATACAGATGACTTAGAGGGACTGGAAGGCCTGAAGCGAGCCGGTGTAAGTCCTGATGCTGTAACGAATGCCAAGCGTATGCTGATCCTCCAATTCTGGCGAAATGTCGGCGAGCCAAGGATGGATCTGCCGTTGGCCTTCTGTGACGCGCGGACTGCCAGGAAAACTGATGTGCGTGCTTTTCCGGTCAACAACTACGCTGATAGCGGGTTCAACTTTGATGCACTCGCCATGATGGCGCCAGAGAATTCTGAGGACCATCACTGGTATGCGTTCCCAGAGATGCAAAAGGATGAAGTCGTTGCGTTTCGTACCTACGATACAGACAGGGTCGGTACTGACCTGCCGTTCTGGACGCCCCATTGTGCGTTTCGAGATCCCGATGTCGAACTGGGTCAACCCAGCCGCTACAGCATTGAGCTGAGAGCAACCTGTATCTGGGAATAGGTCGGGTTGATCGCGTCGATCACGACCATCGGTCCTGTGCACCTGTTAAACCGCCGGCCATCGGTACCTGCAGCTCGATAGGCCACAGTCGCGTTGTTAGTGGAGCGTGTTCGCATTCACATCGAAATTGCGCCCAGCCTTGGGCTGGGTAATGGGTGACAAGAGAAATTCATGAACAGGTATCGTGATTAGTTACCAAACGTGAAGACCTTTCTGCCACTGGACGGAACCGTCAACTATGAAGCGGGAATATTCCGGCGGCCGCTATCTTGCGTCGCTGAATACGGCCTTGAATAGTTCTATCGTTTGGTCGAGAAACCAAAACAGCGATGGCGAAGTTACGGTTTTCATAAACTGCCAGCCTTGTTATACGTTGTGATGCAGCGCCTCGGTTTTTACAAGAATCCGTTCGAGGCGAAATAGCCCAACCGCAGCCGTTGATCGCTGCTGTTTTGACTTTTCACCCGGCCTTGTTCGGGCAGAGGCCCTGACATCAGTTGGCGTAATCTCCCCCATCGTGCTTTTTGCCGGTCGCAACAGCTCGGTCTTTTGGTGCGCTGTCGTAAGCACCACGGAAGTCGCGGAACGGGCCATCACGCCATTCCAGCGCAGACTTGAGACCGTCTTCCTGGACGCGACGGTTCCATTCATCAGCCGCATCCCTTACCGCGGACAACGCCATGATTTCCGCTCCAGAACGGAGACCTTCAACTATCCCCATCATTTCGTACTGACGGTTCACCGAGCGTTTTGTGTACATCAGCATCTCGTTGTCGATATTGCCCATTCGACGCGCGAACTGTTCGGTGAAGTCTACTAATTCTTCGGCAGGCACGGCGTAATTAGCCCATCCCAGTCGTGCCATTTCTTCCCCGGAGAAGGAGTCCCCCATAAAAGCAAACTCTCGCGCTTTTGCGGGTGGCAGATGCCAGGGCGCCCACATCATGTCCATCGTGGTCATAGCGCGAACCGGTGGATAACCAATCTTCGCATCGTCGGCGACGATCCTGAAATCACACGTCGATGCAAGCTCGGTGCCCCCTGCGAGACAGTGGCCCTGAATCTGGCAGACGACGGGTTTACCGAGTTCCCAGATCGTCCAGTTTGTCATGATCACGTGTCGTGCCCACTGATTCTTGCCTGGGTGTGTTGTTCCGGTCGGGGGCAGTTTAGAGCGCTCATCGACAAAATCGTCATCGCCTGCGGCACGCGCAGGCGACAGGTCATAACCGGCAGAAAAGGATCGGCCTTCCCCGGCCAGCACGATAACGCCGACATTTTCGTCATGTTCTGCTTCACGCATCGCGTCCATGACCTCGGCGCGAAGGTTATTGGATAAGGCATTCAGTTTTTCGGGACGATTCAGGGTAATAAATGCGAGTCGGTCGTCGGTGCGATAGGTAATATCGTGGTAGTCTTTAGGCGCCATGTTGTTGTCCTGGTGTTTGGGCTTGGTCGAAACGTCTCCGGATAATAGGAATGGTCGCGGCTGGAGTAAAGACCGCGCGCATCATTGACGGACACAGCATGGTCCTCACCGGTCCGCGTCCGCGAGATCTCTGCGACAGTGATGCCGATGGCTTTGAGCGTCGAGGCTGAGGAGTCAGACAATGCAAAGCGTTAAGTCGGCACGGGTTCAGATACGATGATGTCAGCGTTGATATCGTCTTGTAGGGGCAGTAGCTCTGTGAGTTCAGATAGTGCTGGGTGATCGTCCGTGGGTTGCAGTCTCATCTTGTCGTCGCATTCTGTAAAATGCGCCGTTGCCCGATATTGCTCAATACTCAACACCTAATTCAACGTGAACCCGCTCGTATGACCTCCCGCACGTCACTCCCAAAATCCAAAATTCGCATCCTGCTACTGGAAGGGATTCACCCCAATGCGGTGTCTACTCTGAACGATGCGGGTTACACGAGTATTGAAACAATCGCCGGTTCTTTGAAAGAAGAAGAACTTATTGAAAAGCTCCGAGGTGTTCATATGCTGGGTATTCGGTCGCGAACCCAGATCACGCGCCGTGTACTTGAGGCTGCCGACAAACTCATTGCCATTGGGTGTTTCTGTATTGGCATCAATCAGGTTGACCTGGGCGCTGCACTGGAAGCTGGAATTCCGGTCTTCAACGCGCCGTTCTCGAACACGCGGAGTGTTGCCGAACTGGTGATCGCCGAAGCCATTCTGTTGTTGCGAGGTGTGCCTGAAAAGAACGCACTCATGCACCGTGGGGTGTGGAAAAAAAGTGCGAGCCAGTCGTACGAAATCAGAGGCAAGAACCTCGGCATTGTCGGCTACGGGAATATCGGCTCGCAGGTCAGTGTTCTGGCGGAGTCTCTCGGTATGAAGGTGTTTTTCTATGACGTCCACGCGAAACTATCGATGGGCAACGCGACGGCGTCGGGATCACTGGAGGAATTGCTCTCGATCGCAGATGTTGTGAGCTTCCATGTGCCTGAAGATCACTCCACCCGACGCATGATGACGGAGCAGCGGATCCGACAGATGAAACAGGGCAGCGTGCTGATCAATGCATCACGTGGTTCGGTTATTGATCTGGATGCACTGGCGAGTGCCCTAGAAGATGGTCATCTGCTGGGCGCGGCGGTTGATGTATATCCGGTGGAACCCAAAAGCAACGATGAGGAATTTATCTCGCCAATGCGAAACGGCGATAACCAGGTCACAAACGTGATCCTGACGCCTCATGTGGGTGGATCGACCGTCGAAGCACAGGAGAACATTGGTGTCGAAGTTGCGAGCAAGCTGGTCACCTACAGTGATAACGGCTCCACCATGGCGTCGGTGAACTTCCCTGCCGTTGGGTTGCCAGAACACGCAGGTACGCATCGTCTGCTGCATATCCACAAAAACGTGCCAGGTGTTATGACAGAGATCAATCAGATTTTCTCCGATAATGGGATCAACATTGCGGGTCAGTATCTGCAGACCAATGAAGCCATTGGGTATGTGGTTATTGAAGTGGATCAGTCCGAGAGCAGCCTTGCACTTGAACAGCTGCAACTAGTGAACGGAACGATCCGAACGCGTCTGTTGTTCTAGACTAAATGCCTTCCGATGCCGGTACAGCGTCTGCTGGCGCCGATGGCCGTACGCATCATCGACGTGGCAAGCGCTTAACCGTATTCCCCAGAGCGACCTCTCCGTCCTTTTTGATGCATCCTGATACGTATTCCGTAATTAGCGAGGTCAGCGATTGGTTACGCTCTGAGGTATTCGCTCACTATCTTCGACGCTGCTACTATACGGGCCCATTCGATTCCAAGGTCAGGAGAGCACGATGTCGGTAATTGCAAATGGTCAGGTGTCCGATCTGTGGGCGGCGATGGCCGATGGGATTGGTGAGCTTACATTTCTGAGTTCGGAGTGGGTGGATGTCGCGAGCGATGTGTTGGACGGTCTGGTGGCCACGCGCGCGGACGGACTCTCCGGCGAGAAGTTTACGTTTTGTGAAGTAGCGCACAATCCCCCTGCCTATCTTCGTGTCGGCGGCAAGCTTGCGTGGAACGTGACCTTCGATGGCGGGTCTGTGATGGTGAGCGAAGGCGAGCTCGAGGCGTCAGCCTGTGACTTCAAGCTCGAAGGCGAGCACGCGATATTGAGTAACATGGCGCGTCTTCAGTTCAAAGGTCGCGATCCGAAGGTGGTTGCGGCGGCACAGGCGAGGCTTGGTAAGCTGGGTCGATGGGAATTTGTTGGGAAGGGTCCCGAAAACCCGCTGCTGGGTGCCGTCCTGCGAGGTCTACACGATGCGATGGCCGTGCAGACCATGCCCCGTTTTACTTTCATGACGCCCGAATGGGTCCATTGTGCACGACAAATTCTGACCACCCGGGCGGAAAAATATGCGGATCGTATCAAGGACGTGGTTTTTACCTTCTCTGAGGAATTTACGGATACGCCGGCTTATGCGTTTCCCGATGGTTCGCACGGCGGTTTCTGGGTGCAATGCGATCATGGCAACTTGACGGTGGGTGCCGGTCCATTACCCACCGCAATGGAACCTGCTGACATGTTGACTAAGGGGATGTACACCCCGATAGTTCCCGTGGGAAGAACCGTCAATGCAGCTATGACCGAAGACGACCAGGCAGAGCAGGCTGAATACAGCAAGGCTGCGTTTCGGTTCGACAAAGTGCTTAATCGACGTCCGGTTGAGCAGACTCAACCCTCCGGTAGAGGACCGATGCCCAGTGAGTTAGGAGTGATCTTCATGCCCTTGCACGATGAGTTGTCTAAAAGAACCGCAAACGAACTGCCATGCGACTTTGATGACAGTCTAAAAGCGGAGTGGTCAGCGCCTCCTCGTTTCGACCGTGATCCCGATTACGACACAAGCTGGCTGAACTATGACAAAGTGGACATTTACGGCAACGCTCGCTGATTGACCCAACAGACCGCATATAAGGAGCATCAAAATGACGCAACTGAACGAACTCTTTGATCTTTCAGGTAAGGTCGCGCTAACGACCGGTTCGTCCATTGGGATGGGTCGGGCACTCGCCGAAGGTTTGGCGATGGCAGGTGCGAAAGTCGTCATTTCAAGCCGGAAAGGTGATGTCTGTGAACAGACGGCCTTAGAAATCAACGAGATGGTCGGTGAGGAGCGAGCAATCGCAATAGCCTGCAATATTGGCTACAAAGAACAACTCCAGGCTCTGGTGGATGAAACGCATAGTCGACTTGGGCTGATTGATATCCTTATCAACAATGCGGGTGTGAATCCGTTTCACGGACCCTCATCAGAAATCCCTGACGACGCCTTTGATAAAACCATGAATAGCAATGTGAAATCGAACCATTGGCTCGTACATATGGTGTTGCCGGATATGGTCGCGAAAGAAGACGGTGTTATCGTGATTACGTCTTCCAATGGTGCGTTTCAGCCTTCTACTGAATTAGGGGCTTATGCGATCTCGAAAGCAGCAGATCTGGCGCTGGTGCGTAACATCGCTGCCGAGTATGGCTCAAAGAACATCCGCATCAACGCGCTGTGCCCAGGTCTGTTCAAGACGCGCTTCGCCCAGGTCCTGTGGTCGGATAGCGAAGGGAATGAATACCCCGCGAACAACATCACTCTGAATCGTTTTGGCGACCCGGATGAACTGCGAGGCGTTGGAGTCTTCCTTGCGTCTAGGGCAGCGAGTTACATGACCGGTCAGGCCATCATTATCGATGGCGGTCAGGTCATGGTGCGTTAGTTATTGAACCTGCGGGGTCCCCTATGGAACAGGCAGAGGATTTTAAAGCGGAGTGCTCGGCGCTCTACGATCTGGTAGCGGAGTTGTCGGACGCAGAGTTTGACCAGAAGACAGCGTTCAAAGGCTGGACGCTAAACAATGTTTTCCGTCATCTGCATGTATGGAACCAGGCGGCCAACTTGACCCTAACAGATGGGCAGGGGTTCTTGGATTACCTGCAGGTGGTCCAGGAGAACGGCAAAGCAGGTGGCACGTTGATTGGATTCGAGGAAAGGTGGCTTGATGGCCTGTCAGGAACATCCTTACGAGAAACCTGGCGTGAATACTATGACGAGGTCGCGGCTAATTATGCGACAGTCGATCCTTCCAAGCGTCTCAAATGGGGTGGCCCCGATATGAGCGCACGCTCCTGTATTTCGGCGCGTCTGATGGAGACCTGGGCCCATGGTCAGGAGATCTACGACCAGCTGGGTGTCGTGCGGAAAAACCAGGACCGTATTCGTAACATTGTAATTCTGGGTATTAATACTTACGGCTGGACTTACGCGGTCAGGGAAGAGACAGCACCTGAACCCAAGCCCTATGTGAACCTTACCGCACCGTCGGGAGAAGAGTGGACCTTCAATGATCCCTCAGCTGACGACCTGATTGAGGGTGCCGCAGAAGACTTCTGTCAGGTTGTGACTCAGGTCCGAAATATTGCTGATACCAGCCTGAGGGTCATCGGACCCAACGCGACAGACTGGATGTCGAAAGCGCAGTGCTTTGCCGGCGCGGCACAGCCACCTCCAGCTCCAGGTACGCGGATTACACGAAACGCCTGGTAATCCGGTTTAGGCCGTTACCAAGCGGGTCGCGACAGGTGTCGCTTCGAGTGTAAGCTCATGTCGTCGCCGGAAATTGTCCTGTGCTTCTTTTGCGGGTGATCGGGATCGCTGCCAGGTCGCAAGATCATCGTATTGTGTAATGAGCAACATTTTACCTCTTGGTTTGTTGCGATCAGATTGAGCGAACAGCGCCTGTACCTCAATGTGAGAGTCTTCCTCAAAACTGACCCAAGCCGCTTTTGACAGTTCTGCGATTTCGTCCACGTCCTGGTTGTTCACAGTAAACCACCTGAAAACATAGACGCCGGTTTTGGTGGGTGGTTCGTGGTGGGTTGGTCGAGCGGTCGGTGCCATGTGTTCTGCCCCGATCAGGACATACTGGTGCGTTTCGATTAGATCCGTGGGGTCAGGTATCTGATCTTTAGAATTGAGCACCACATACAGCTCATTGGTGGCGATTCCGAACAGACCAACGAACACGCCAAACATCGACACATCATGCTGGTTGGTTGAGAGAGCTGAGGCAAGCTCATGCTGTGCGAAGTTGAGTAGGTGACGAGTGTCCGGGGCGGAGGTGTCTTTCAGATGGATGATCAGGTAGTGCATGCGTGACCCATTGGAGTGAGTGTGCGGGCCCAGCCATCATACTGTGTTTTCGGTATGATGCCGGGCGATGAGAAAACTTATGACTCTAAGGTAGTGCACTATGATTACGAAAGCTCTCACTGTGAACCTCTGCGCGTTGTTGAGTCTAACTCTGCCGTTGACTGTCGCTGCGGCCGAGTACCCGGATCCGGAGCGTTTTCGTGCTGCTATAGATGCGTTCAACGCTGAAGCTGACGTACCCCGCGGGGCTGTGGTGGCGACAGGATCCTCGAGTATGCGAGGCTGGCACGGACGGATTGAAGAAGATCTGGCACCTTTGACTATTGTCCCCCGAGGGTTTGGCGGCAGTAACATGTATGACGTGCGCTACTTTCTGGACGATCTGGTGCTGAAGCACAAACCCAGAGCTGTCATGATCTACGAGGGAGACAACGACGCAGCTCTGGGTGCCACGACTGAGCAGGTGATGCTGAATCTCGATGCCATCATTGAGGAGATTCACTACTATTTGCCCGAAACCCGGGTCTACGTACTGGCCGTGAAGCCCAGTATCTCACGATGGCAAATCTGGTCTGAAATGCAGAATACCAATCGTGCGATGCAGCGGCTCGCTAAGCGTCATCCCCTGGTGACCTATGTCGATGTTGCTGCTCCGATGCTTGGTGACGATGGGGCGCCCAAGCCCGAGATCTTCATTGGCGACAATCTGCATATGAACGAAGCAGGCTACGATATATGGCGTGATGCCGTGCGGGCTGTTGTGGTGGCATCGGAAGCGCCGGATGAGTGAAACGCATGGAGGGAACGGGGTGACCCGGTCCTTCCAGTTGAGGCATAATAGTGGGCCGAATTTCATCGGCTCGATATTACGAGCCGTCTACGCAGGAGATCGTGAATGTCACTGGAAGATTTTCGAGCCGAATCTCGAGAATGGCTGGAAGAGAACTGTCCTGAATCAATGCGCACCCCGATGCCGGGTGACGAGACACCGAATCCTGGGCGGCGGGCGAACTTCAAAAATCCGGACACCAAGGTCTGGCTCGATCGCATGGCTGAAAAAGGCTGGACGGTACCTCAATGGCCTAAAGAGTACGGTGGTGGTGGTTTGTCAATTGACGAGAACCGTGTCCTGAACGAGGAAATGCGTCGCGTAAAAGCGCGAACCCCGTTGTTTGGTGGTATGGGGACCAGCATGATTGGCCCAGCTCTGCTGGAATTTGGAACCGAGGAACAGAAAAAGGAACACTTGCCGCGCATCTGCAGTGGTGAGATCTGGTGGTGCCAGGGCTACAGTGAGCCAAACTCGGGATCTGACCTGGCAAGCCTGCAGACAAAAGCCGTCGTCGATGGTGATGAGTACATCGTTAATGGTCAGAAGATCTGGACCTCAGGTGCTGATCATGCGGACTGGATTTTCTGCCTGGTGCGTACCGATCCGGATGCTCCGAAACATGACGGAATCACTTTCGTCCTGTTCGACATGGATCAACCAGGTGTTGAGGTGAAGCCCATCAAACTTATCAGCGGTCTGTCGCCATTCTGTGAGACGTTTTTCACTGACGCACGTGCACAGCGCAAAAATGTCATTGGCGAGGTGAACCGAGGCTGGACAGTGGCAAAACGACTGCTTCAGTATGAACGGACCTCTATCGGTGGTGGCATGGGTGGTGCTGGTGGAGGTGGTGTTGGCCGTACCATGGGTCACGTCGCCCTGGATACTGTTGGCAATGTCGATGGCAAAGTTTCTGACCTTCAGCTGCGTGACGACATCACCACGCACGTCATGAACGATCGCGCATTTGGTCTCACGGTTCGCCGTAACGCTGAGGAATCAAAGACGACCAAAGCGCCTACGTTTGCTTCCTCAATGTTCAAATTGTACGGCACCGAACAGAATAAAAATCGATATGAGCTGCTGATCCAGATGCACGGAACTCAATTGCTGGGCTGGGAAGGCGAGGGCTTCTCCGGCTACGAAATCGATCAGACGCGTGGTTGGTTGCGTAGCAAGGCGAACTCGATTGAAGGAGGGACGTCTGAGGTTCAGTACAATATCATTGCGAAACGAGTGCTGGGCTTACCTGACTGAACTCACACGCGGCTAGTAGCATTAGCTGCGGAAGGCGAAAGAAAATAAAAAGCCGGTTCAAATGACCGGCTTTTTTAATGTTCAAAAGCGTTGGTAGTCAGCTCTGTTTTCGCCAGTGTGTCGTGACCAAAAGGGTGGCAAGACCAGTACCTAACAACTAGATGGTGGCAGGCATGCCGACAGCGTCCCCGTCCAGCGCGGTTCGATGCTCAGTGATGCCATCTTCATTGGCGCTGTCTATCGCGTCGACCGTCACACCCGAAAATGTGGCGGCTTAGACCCGGCTAGCGCCGAGTAACTCTTTAAATATCAGTGCAAGCGTTGCTGTCGTCTATGGCGTTCGGGTACTTCTCATACTTCCCTCCAGTAGCGTTCATAGACATGCAATTTATGTGTGAGGAAAAATATATTTTATATCAGAGTATTACAAGAGACGCTCTGGAAAGGGTCAGAGGTATCGAAGTTTTGAGATTGGAAACGACGACACACAGAACGCCGATACGTATGCGTAGTGCGCGAGCTACTGCATCAGCAACTGGGCTGTTTTCGCTTTCCCTGCCATGGTTGCCTTTGGGTCTAGCTTAAGTTGCAATAAACCGGCAACGGCATTGGTAGTGTCCCAGTCTAGATCTGCGGCATCGATAGCAAGGCTGCCGTTGTAGTCAAAAACTTCTCTTTTGGCGCCGTTGTCGAGCAACACCTTCACGACTTCGGCTTTACCAAATAGCGATGCTGCGTGTAGCGCTGTCGAACCGTTGAAGGGGTTGATCTGGTCCACATCGGCGCCCGCTTCAATTAGTATTCGCACCACCTGTAGATGCCCAAACGCGCTCGCAGACTGTAGGGGTGTTGTCCCAGAGTAGTCGGTTGCGTTGACGTCGTAGCCCTTTCGCAAGAGCTTTCGCACGGATTTGGTGTCACCGAGCGCGACGGCGACCCAGAGGTTGTTCTTGGCCTGTTTTGCAATCATTGTTGCTACATGATCCTGGATACGTTGGCGACCGTCCATGATATGTTTCTTGTTTAAAGGCAGGTTCAACACGTCGAGGAATCCCTTCGTTGTCTGCCAATCCAGGTATGTCACTTGCAATGCAGCGGCACCAGCTGCATTGCGGGCGTCGAGGCTGGCACCTGCTTTGAGCAGTTTTTTAGCGATCCTGTCAGCGCCGATAAATGCTGCAGCATGCAGAGCTGTGCCACCGTCCGCACCACGCATGTTGACGTCCGCTCCTTCTTTGATCAGCCAGCGAACGACGTCATGGTTCTGAAGGATTGTCGCTGTAATTAGGGGAGTACTGCCATTTTGCGGATGTCTTGCATTGACGTTATGGTTGCCTTTCTTAATCGCTTTAAGATCTCCCGTCGCAATATCTGTCCAGAGATCTGCGTGGACATAGTGCGGAAGACACAAGGCGACAATCAGCAGGATGGCAAAACGACGAGTGAGCTTGCAGAAATACGTTCGAAACATTCTGTTGGCCCTCAAGGTTGATCAAGAAAGTCTAAAGTCTGCAGTGGAACTGCGATTATGACAAGGTGTTGGAGAAACACTGTTTTTTGAGAGGATATTGCTAGCGTCGTCATTGGAACGTGTTTCCGATGCA
This sequence comes from uncultured Gammaproteobacteria bacterium, assembly GCA_913049815.1. Taxonomy (GTDB): domain Bacteria; phylum Pseudomonadota; class Gammaproteobacteria; order Pseudomonadales; family Azotimanducaceae; genus UBA7451. The sequence continues at coordinate 67,926 of CAJWYI010000001.1, read as the reverse complement.
GCTCGCTATAAATGGGGTTGAGATGACGGAGATGGTATTCGAGATCGCAGAACCGTCGAACATGGCCGCCTGGGTCATGGCGACGATCGCGGCGCTGTTGCTCATTCTTGGACTCTTCCTGGGTTGGCTCGCGTTTTCTTTTGGCCATCCGTCTGTTGTGTTGACCGATGAAGATCTTCGTTTGAATGTACCGTTGTATGGGAGGACTATCCCCAACGCGGAAATTGCGGTGAACCAGGCACGCATTGTTGATCTCAACAACGAACCGCCGCTCAACCCCCGGTTCAGAACAAATGGTATTGGGTTGCCCGGATACCGGGTCGGCTGGTTCCGACTCAGGAACGGCGACAGGGCACTTGTAGCGATAACACGGCCCAAGCAAGTGCTCTATGTTCCAACGCGCGACTACAGCCTGTTGTTGAGCGTTGCTGAACCCGAGGAACTATTGCAGGCGCTACAATCCGCTGAGTAGAACAAGTCTACCCATCCCGCTACGAAGGAATGGGGCGTCTGACATATCGAGTGGAAGATGCGCTGAAGCGTATGTGCGACAGAAAGACAAGAGCTGAACGGGGTGGCGACGGTCCTACGCCTCAGCTAAGTGGAAAATATGTACCTTCGTGATCTCGCATCTGAATCGCATGCGTCTTTATAATGCACGACGTGAAACCTATTACCAGCATAGAAGGGTGACTCCATGACACATGACATCGTGGTTCGAAACGGGACAGTAGTGGACGGTACAGGTTCAGATCCCATCAGTGCGGACGTCGCCATTGATAGGGGGCGGATCACCGCCGTTGGCAAAGTCACTGACGGAGGTGCTGATGAAATCAATGCAGACGGTAGCCTCGTGACACCGGGATTTGTTGACCTGCATACCCACCTGGATGCGCAGATTGGCTGGGACCCTATGCTCACGCCGGTCAGTTGGCATGGTGTGACGACAGCACTGATGGGTAATTGTGGTGTGACTTTCGCGCCCTGTGCACCAAAAAACCGGCAAGTTCTGGCGGGTATGATGGAAACCGTTGAAGACATTCCGAAGAAGGCGATTCTGAGTGGGCTGCCCTGGTCTTGGGAATCCTATGGCGAATATCTGGACGCGATTGAGTCTCTGAATCCGGCCATCAACGTGGCCGGTCTCGTAGGGCACTGTGCGGTCCGCTATCACGTGATGGGTGATCGCAGTATCACCGATCAGCCGACCCCTGAAGAGAAAGCCGAGATTGCGCGGATTGCAGGACAGGCGGTCCGCGATGGTGCCGTCGGTTTCTCCACGAACCGTTTCCTGGGGCATTACATGCCAGACGGACGTCATATACCCGGGACACACGCAAAACATGACGAGCTCGAAGCGATTGCCACGGCCGTCGGTGAAGCCGGTGGGCTGATGCAGAACGTGCTCAACCTCGGCGGTGACTTCGAGGGGGAAGCCGAACTTCTCCGCAAGGAGGCGCGAGCGTACGGCGGGCGCGTATTGTTTAGTATCACTGCAGGTGCCAAGGACAGTTCGGGTGCGCGTGTTCGCAGCATGCTTGAAGATATGAATGCGGACGGCCTCGACGTCAACGCTATTTCGGTTCCCCGCGGGACTGGGTTTGTCGCCGGTCTACAATGCGGCTTCCCGTGGCGCGGTGGAGCGTGGAACGAACTCTCGTCGATGGATCTTGCCGCTAGGCTGGCGGCTATTGCAGACACTTCGTTTTGCGAGCGTTTGGTGACCGATGCGCAGCGAGACAACGGTAGACCTTCCGAGGATATTTTCTGGATGGGTCCGGTGGACCAGCCGGCGTACGGCTCAGGACCGGAGAACTCACTGACGTCACTGGCCGCAGAGCAAGGTGAACATCCCGCAGAGACATTCCTTCGATTGTCTCGTGAATCCGCTGGTAAAGCGCTTTTTACTCAGCGGGTCTTCAACAAGAACATGAAGGCGTTGGCGAATCTCTTCTCCTGTGAACACTGCCTGCCAGGTCTTGGGGATGCCGGTGCCCATGTTAGTCAGGTCATGGACGCAGGTTGGGCGACCTGGGTCATGTCACATTGGTGCCGGGATACGGGACATTACTCAATTCCGGAGGCAGTGCGCCGATTGACGTCAGCGCCCGCTCGAATTATTGGTGTTGATGATCGTGGTGTTCTGGCCGTAGGCATGCGAGCGGATATCAACGTCTTCAATCTCGATCGGCTGGGCGAGAAACAACCCGAGATCGTTCACGACTTCCCGTTTGAAGCCCCGCGCTTTATTCAGCGTGGCGCTGGTTACCAGGCGACTATTTGCAATGGTGTAACAATCCTTCGGGATGACGAACATACGGGCGCGCGAGCGGGACAGATCGTTGGGAGATGAAGATCAATTACCCCACCATTTAGCTCCCGAAGCTCACCGACGACATCGCCAGGGTCAACATCAGATTCGCTTTTGCCAATATTCATCCAAGGGTTCGTTCTTGCGTCCACCCCTAATCATCGATGAAAAAGACCTGTCGATTCTGCGAAAAGCGGTTCGACATTGTCCGGAGCTTCACGCTCTCCCCAAGCAACTCGTCTAGTTTGTACCTCGAGGACGATGTAGGTCACGCACTGGCGGAAGGTCGCGCCGACACTTCATCATACCAACGTCTGAGATTGGACAATGATTCAGGCATGGGTACACGGGCTGCGCCTGCAGCAAAGTCGCATGTACAGAGCGCCGTGATGTCAGCAATCGAGAAATTGTCACCGGCGATAAAATGGTTGTCCGCCAGATGCTGATCTAGTCGTTCGTAAAACCTACCGAGCGAGGTCTTGCCGCGTGCTGACAGTTCTTCAATGGCGTGAACCTCACCCACACTCCCACCGAGGCCCCTTTTTGCAAAGCCTGGAAACGCATTGCGGAATGCTTCCATGGCAGGTAGCAGTCCGTCCCACTCCATATGGCGCTGCCGTGCCTCCACCTGTGCTTTGGAGACTGCGTCGGTCCCCATCAAAGGGGGCTCTGGGTGTTGTTCTTCGATATAGCGGCAGATGGCAACGGTCTCATCAAGGGCCGTTCCGTCATCGAGCACGAGGGTCGGCAACATACCGCGAGGATTCACGGCGAGAAACTCGTCGGTCAGGTTCTCACCTTTAACGATGTTGATCTCTTCCTTTTCATAATCCAAACCTTTCTCAGCCATGAACATGCGGACCCGGCGAGGGTTTGGTGCGCCTTTAGAGTCGTAGAGTTTCATTGGCTTGGTTCCCTGATTTGAATGTTAGAACGCGTCGCGACGATAACACGACGCGTGTGCAGTGACGAGAGCTCTCGGCATTAGGCCTCAGGAATAGGCGCCCCATCTTGCACCGGCATCTTTCACATGTTCGGTCAGTTCCTGATCCACAGTAATTGCCTGCAATCCCCCGGGCCCCGCCATGTAATGCACCATCAGTCGTCGCATCTCATCACGTTCGCGCTCGTTCAGGGCCTGATAGGCGTCACTCTTCAAGAAGGACTTATACGAGGCGCTCAGGTCATAAAAAGGCATGATGTACATCGGTATCATGGCTTGCAGCATGGCAGAGCGGCGCTTCTCGGTCCGATTGATGCCGGCGCGATGCCAGGTACGAGAGTCATACAGAATAATGGAACCGCCCGGCGCTTCAACGATGTCGGCGTTTTCACCGGTGTAGGGCAGACCATGTTCCGCGCGATAGCCAGGACGACCGTGCGATGTGCCAGTACCCCAGTCATGCGGTGGCCCCTGGTCCTTATCTCGAGATCCGAGCTTGAAGGCCGTCGCACCGCCGACCCCGGTGAACGGTGAAATACATACGTTGCGTTGAACACCTAGCACTGTTGGTCCTGACGGTGTGGGTACTCTGCCATCTGGAATCGTCTCGCGTCCTTCATTGACAGAACCGGAGATTCCCCAGAGATACGGGAAATCGGAATGCCATCCCTGTACGTTCCTTTTGCCATCATCCTTACCGACGATCGCAAGACTGGGTGTATGCCCAAGACGGATCTCATCAGTTTGCATGTAACGTCGCATCAGCCAGAGCGAGACTGGTTCAGCGGCAGTCCTGGCCATCGCGGGTGACTGGTTGAACGGTGGCGCGCTGGTGTCGAATTTGCGGTCCTGATATCGATCGGTGCATGACACCCTCTCCAACTCTTCGAGAACATCCGGGGGCAGAATACTGGTCAGGCAGACCCAACCGTGCGCCTGAAAAAATTCGAGGTATTCGCTCGGCATTTTTTCGGGACCGTGTCCGATGGTGAACGTCGCAGGAGTTCCTATCTCTCCAATCTCGTTAACTGGCTGCCCATCGAAGGTCAGGTGAACACCGCTATCGATCATGGACGTCGACAGGGTCTTGCCGGTAGTGACGTTTACCAACTCGTTGTTCCGCCAGTCCCAGATTGCGGCATCATCAGTCACCGTGGTCACAATCAATTCGTCGTTGACCATTGCCAGGAACCGGCCATCAGGGGCAGTAATCAGCGCGTAGTGGTGTGTTGGCAGGTCCACCTGGACCAGTCGTTCTTTGAAATGTGCCTCAGACATAATGTAGTTGTGGATTGGAACGGACGGGCACTATAGGCACCATGGATAAGAGCGGCAAGACCTGTCATGCGGCGTCGGCGTGAGATATCCCGAGTTTACAGCGATGAGTCGTTGGGTATGATGCCGGCTACACATTTCCTGGTTGGCTGTCACCTGAGAGGCAACAATGAGTTCAGAAATCCGTTTCAACGAAGATCACGTCAGGCAATGGCGTGAAGAAGGGTTCGTTCTGATCGAAAATTTCTTCACACCGGAAGAGTATGGACCGGTGCTTGAGGATTTTGAAACGATGTACGCCGACTGCGTACAGGGAGAAGGTATTGGGTCGGCGCTGGTGTCGAAAGAGGAGGGATCGATTGGTTCCTCGCATCCGGCACAGTTCAAGAATATCGATACATTGCCCTACATGGGTTCGCAAGCGATCAACATGATCTCGCTGCATCCTGCACTCATTGCATTTTCGCGAGCCTTGCTGGGTGTGGAAGAGGTCAGTCTTTATCAATCACATACCTGGGCGAAATTCACTGGCGAGGCGGACTACGATCAGGGATTCCATTGTGACTTTGGCAACCACACGCTCACCGTTCCGTCAGATGATGTTGCGTTACGGTGTGTGGATTTCATCTTTTACATGACAGATGTCACTGACGAAACCGGTGCCCTCCATTATGTGACGCGTCCCGACTGTAATGACGTGCTGGGAGAAGGCCGCGTATGGGCACCGACCCCTAAGCAGCAGCACGATCTGCTGTCGCGAGAAAGATCAGGTGCGGGACCTGCTGGGAGCCTGCTGGCGCACAGTATCGACACGTTTCATCGTGGGACGAATCTCACTGAGGAGAATGGCCGCCGATTTACAATGACCGTTGGTTACAAAGCCCGGGGTAACGAGATGATCAACTTCCATGTCTGGCAGAGCGCTGCAAATCGGCCCTGGGAGCGCGTCATCAACCATGGTAGTTCAGAACAGCTGGCCTGTCTGGGTATTCCCGAGCCGGGTGATCCATTCTGGACGGATAGGACACTGCGGATCACACAGGCCCGTTGGCCAGAATGGAATATGGACCACTATTTCGACACCGCCGGAGTTGCTCGAAGACGATGAAACATGTTCAGGCACTGATCCTGCCGATGGTCACTGTCAGCATGCTGGCAGGATTTCTGCTGCAGATTTTTGTGGGCGAAGGAAGTATCGCGTGGCTATTGGTCCTCGTTGTACTGCATGTGCCCTTTATGGCGCTTGCGATTTCATTACGTCGCGGTCTGAATACTGACGACCAAGTGCTGTCGCGCCTAGTCATCGCGTGTGCGTCTTGCGCTGGGCTGTCCTGGGCGGCTGCACCGTTTCTCTTGACAGGTCTTGAGGCAACGAGAATTCATGATCTTGTGGTAGCCAACGCCGTCATGGTGAGCGCTCTGATCGCGCGGATAGCCATGGCGCGGTGGACAGTGGTCCTTTCGTTCGCATGGGTATCACTGGGTGGCTTGATGCTGGCATTGCTCATCACTGGTGGCCAGTCTACTTTCGGCTATCTGACGTTCATAGCGTTTGTCTTGATGGGCCTCACTTACGTGAGCCTGTTGCCAGTTGCAAACGACGTTGGGTTCGACAGGACAGACCGAATAGAAAACGAGGCGAGGCACACTCTACCTGTATCGGATCCGACTGATCTCGCGGCGGACGTAGCCGCCAAGCAAGCGTTGCTGGCGAGCATTGAGGCAGCCACAGAAATGACTACTGAAGACGAAAAAAAAATCCAGCGTCTCGAGGATGCGGGGATCGACAGTTTGCAGGGGCTATACAATGCAGGGGATGACGAATCGGCTTATCAATTCAAACTCGCTGCTTTCTATCAGCAACATCCCGCCGACTTTGAGCAGGTGTTCGTCAAACTGGACGCTGGTGATAAACCCGGTGCACTCGTGCTGCTGGAGGGGGCGTCGTCAGCATTGCAGGACATCGGCGCCGTTGAATTGAGTGAGCGTGTGCGTCATGTGCCCGATCAACTGGATGATCCTGAGGGCGTCGATGACGCGATCATGTCGTGCCAGGTCAGGCACATCGCCCTGTTGGAAGGTATCGCTGTGTACCTGGCGGAGTCGAGCGGTAACGAAGAGTAGTTGAGTTTCGCAATCAGCTCGGCAGGTGATCAATGACCGATCGTAACCGAGTAACTTCTTCCCGTTCCCTCACCGCGTAGACGACTTCATCGTTCACGGCTTCCAACATTTCCTCTTCAAGCCTGAGTTTTGTCAGGTAGAGATGCATACGACCCGAATTACGGGCGCACTAGCGTCGAAACCCTGGCATGCGATGGTCTGTCATCCGCTATTGATCGATTTTGGACTCAAGAGTCTTGAGACGCTTGGGCGAACGAAGCTGGATGGCCTGTTACCTCACAAGGGGTTTCAGACTCTTTCGGTGCCATGGCCAGTGAGCTGCGACACGAGATGCTGGAAGTCTCACGCGCGGATATTTTGAAGTGTCAGAAACGTATTGGTTGTGCACGACAACTTCGCAGATGCCGCGACTAAAGTGGTTACTAGGGTCAGGCTTGAACCACCACTTCCTGTGCCAATGACCGCCCTTCTTCCGCTGCCTCAAGAAACTCCGGTAGCTTATCAAAATTCAGGTAGTTGTAGATCTCAGGTGCCATGGAATCGATCTGTGTCGCAAACTCCAGATACTCTTCTTTTGAAGGCAACTTACCCTTCACCGAAGCGATGGCGGCGAGTTCAGCGGATGCGAGATAGACATTGGAGCCCTGGCCCAGACGGTTTGGAAAGTTCCGGGTGGAGGTCGACACGCAGGTAGACCCCGCCTGAATCCGCGCCTGATTACCCATGCACAGGCTGCAACCTGGCATTTCTGTGCGCGCACCAGCCTGTGCAAAGATGTTGAAATAACCTTCTTCCATCAACTGCTGTTCGTCCATGCGTGTGGGTGGTGCGATCCAGAGACGTGATGGGATGACTTCACCTGATGCCTGAAGCAGCTTCCCGGCGGCGCGGAAGTGACCGATATTGGTCATGCAGGAACCGATGAAAACTTCATCGATCTGCGTCCCGGCGACTTCCGAAAGCGGTTTCACGTCGTCTGGATCGTTCGGGCAGGCAAGCAGCGGTTCGGTAATCTCTGACATGTTGATTTCGATCACTTCTGCGTATTCTGCATTGTTGTCGGCTCGCATCAGTGAGGGATCTTCTAACCACTCTTCCATGGCGCGAGCGCGCCGTTCCAGGGTGCGGACGTCGCGATAGCCATTCGCGATCATCCAACGCAGCATGACAACATTCGAACGCAGATACTCTGAGACGGATTCTTCGGAGAGCGCAATGGTACAACCACCTGCTGATCGCTCTGCCGAGGCGTCCGACAGTTCAAACGCCTGCTCGACGGTCAGGTCGGGTAGTCCCTCAATTTCAAGGATGCGACCGTTGTACACATTCTTCTTGCCGGCCTTTTCGACGGTCAGTAAACCCCGTTGAATCGCCGCGTAGGGAATAGCATTGACCAGGTCGCGCAATGTAATGCCAGGTTGCATCTCACCGGTGAACTTCACCAGGACCGATTCGGGCATATCGAGTGGGATGACACCCAGCGCCGCACCGAAGGCCACAAGGCCGGAACCCGCGGGAAATGAAACGCCCAGTGGAAATCGGGTGTGAGAATCGCCACCGGTCCCGACCTGGTCCGGCAGCAGCATTCGATTCAGCCAGCTGTGAATGATACCGTCACCTGGCCTGAGCGATACGCCACCGCGGTTATGAATGAAATCCGGCAGCGTGTGTTGGGTTTCAATATCGACAGGCTTCGGATACGCCGCGGTGTGACAGAAACTCTGCATGACAAGATCGGCAGAGAAGCCAAGACAGGCGAGCTCTTTCAACTCATCGCGCGTCATAGGACCCGTGGTGTCCTGAGATCCAACGGTCCCCATGCGGGGTTCACAATAGGTCCCTGGGCGAATACCGTGACCCTCACCCAGTCCACAGGCACGGCCTACAATCTTCTGTGCAAGCGTAAATCCTGCATCTGATGTGCTGGGGTCTTCAGGGCGTCTGAACGCGTCCGTAGCGCTCAGCCCTAGATTTTCGCGTGCTCGTTCTGTCAGGCTACGTCCAATAATAAGAGGAATGCGTCCACCGGCTTTCGCCTCATCCAGCAGTACGTTGGTCTTCAGTTCAAACTCGCTGATAACGTCACCCGCTTCGTTGACGATCTTGCCTTCGTAGGGTTTGACGATGATGGTGTCACCCATGGCGATGTTATCGACAGGACATTCGATCGGCAGTGCGCCAGAATCTTCGACGGTATTAAAAAAGATGGGTGCGATCTTGCCGCCTAGGACAACGCCACCTTGCCGCTTGTTGGGGACAAATGGGATGTCATCACCCATGTGCCAGAGTACAGAGTTGGTTGCACTTTTACGTGAAGAGCCCGTACCAACAACGTCGCCGACGTACGCGACAGGGTTCCCCTTGTTCTTTAGCGCTTCGATTTGATCGATCGCATCGGTAATACCGTCGCGCGGGTTTTTCAGCATGGCTAGTGCATGCAGTGGGATATCCGGTCGCGACCACGCGTCCTGCGCGGGTGAAAGATCGTCTGTGTTTGTCTCTCCAGTAACCTTGAAAACAGTCAGTTGGATTTCCTCCGGGACATCTTTTTTCGCCTTGAACCAATCAGCATCCGCCCAGGACTGAATCACTGCCTGTGCGTGGACGTTACCTCCTTTGGCTTTTTCGGCGACGTCGTGAAAGGCATCGAACATCAGCAGTGTATATTTCAATTGGTGAGCGGCGAGTGGCGCGAGATCTTCGTCATCAAGCAGATCAACGAGAGGCATTATGTTGTAGCCGCCAAGCATCGTGCCCAGCAACTCAATAGCGCGCGGTTTGTCGATCAGCCCACAGTCGGCTTCGCCTTTTGCGATGTCAGCGAGGAACGCAGCTTTCACATACGCGGCATCATCAACACCAGGTGGTACGCGTTCTACAAGAAGAAGCATGAGAAACTCTTCTTCTCCCTCCGGAGGGTTTTTAAGTAGTTCAACGAGCTCTGTCACCTGCTCGGCAGAAAGTGGTTTTGGGGGTATGCCCTGTTCGGCACGTTCTTCTACGTGGGCTCGGTATGCTTCCAGCATCAGTGACCTCTATCGGTTTTTTCGCGACTGTGTTCAGTGAGTGAACGGTTTTATCGATGGGCCGCAACCTTAGATGTTTTAAATGCATGCGTAAAATGGATAGTTTTGATGTATAACATAGAAATATTATATGGACATAGGGGATAGCTCAGCGTTGGATATGGAGCTTCTTAAGTCTCTGGTTGCAGTCAGCGATGCAGGCGCCATAACTGAGGCAGCTAGTCGTCTGGGCCTTACGCAACCTGCGTTAACGCGCAGAATTCAACAGTTAGAGGAGGAATTTGGTACGGAACTGTTGAGTCGAAGTCGGCGCGGCGCCAGATTGACAGAGCTGGGTCAACTAGTGGATATCGAAGCCAGGGTACTCATCGGACGCTACGAGCATCTGAAATCAGAGGTGCTGCGAAGACAGAGTGTCTCTGGTGGCAACGTCCGAATCGGTGGTGGGGCGACGGCGGTCTCATTTGTGTTGCCGGACGCGATCACGCGATTTCAGTCTGACTACCCTGACGTTCTTTTCCAAGTAAAAGAGGCGGGCTCGGCTGAGATTGCTGCGGATGTTGCGACGGGCGCATTGGAGCTGGGGCTTGTCACGTTGCCGGTGAGGACTACTGAGTTAAAGATACAGCCTATAGCGGAGGACCACATCGTATTGGTCGCATCTCCGGATCACCCACTTGCGGCGATGGCAGAAGTAGATGTCCTTGAGTTGGATGGTCAGAACATCGTCGGTTTCGAGGCGGGGAGTGCGATACGCCAGCTTGTCGACAGCGCGCTGTTGGAAGCGGGTATCGAAACCAATGTGGTCATGGAGTTGAGATCGATCCCAGCGATCGTGCAGATGGTGGCGAATACCGGTTTGCTGGCATTTGTCTCCCAGATGGGTGTGCAGAATCAGGATCTGGTACGACAGATCCCAGTCAGGGGTCTCGAGATTACTCGGCGCTTGGGATTGGCGCGGCGTAAGGCGACGGCGATTTCGCCGGCGGCTGAAAAGTTTGCGCAACAATTTGTGACCAGGAACAGTTAGTTCAGGGGCCAATTTAAGGGAGAGTGTCCCTACCTCGACCCGGCAAAGGCCAACGTGCCTCTCTCTGAAGAACAGTTACGCTGTCCCTGGAAAGTCGAGAGAACGTGCTGGTCGATGAATAGTGTTTTGGTAAGAGGGCTGAAATTTCTGGTCTTTGGTCTTGTTGGATTTGTCACCATCCTCTAAGGATTGCGCCGATAGATCCGGTTGAGCGACAACTGGGTATTAGCCTCGGTGGATTGTTGGCGACTGAACAGAACTTCAATAGGCCCCTCTGTCAAAGAACAAATACTGAAAACATCAGGAGACATCGCATGCCCATGAACATAGAGACCCATCAGGCGCTGGGTCTAGATCAGCCGTTCCCGATGGAGGTCAACGGGCGCAGCACGATGGAGATTCGGGACGCATTAAATGTGCCCGGTGACGCGATGTATCACCCTTGTTCGGATGCGTACCCTAGGTCCGACGTGACATCGGAAAACGTCGTCGCTTTCACTGACTGGCGCAAGACCAGGGTCTACCCTGAGACTAAACGAGACATGTGGGTGTTTGTGCCTGAAGGACTGACAGGTGAATCGCCTGTCATTGTCTTCAACGATGGTGCTGGATACCTCAATCGTGAAGGACCGGTCCGCGCGGGTGTGGTGCTGAACAACATGATCGCCGCAGGAGAGATCGCACCGACCGTGGGTGTGTTTTTGAACCCAGGACAACCCGTCGCTTCGAATGGACCGAGCAACCAGCGGAGTTATGAGTACGATTCTGTGACACCGGACTATGGCTACTTCATCATCGACGAGGTGTTGCCGTTTATAGCTGCAGAGATGGGGGTGATGTTTTCCCTGGATCCCAATAAGCGAACAATCTGCGGCATTTCCAGTGGCGGCATCTGCGCCTTCAATCTGGCCTGGCATCACCCCGATAGTTTCGGACGTGTGCTTAGTCACTGTGGCTCGTTCACGAATATCCGTGGTGGTCACAACTTCCCGTACTTGATTCGCACCACCGAGCGAAAGCCGATTCGTGTGTTTCTGCAGAGCGGTGAAGCAGATGCGGCGATTCCATTGGGCGATTGGCCGATCGCTAACAAGACGATGGCCAACGCTTTTGAGTACGCCGGATACGACTACCGCTTTGAGTTTGGGAAGGGTGGCCACAGTCTCAGGCATGGCGGCGCGCTCTTCGCGGAAAGTCTTCGCTGGTTGTGGCGGGACTAAGCGTTTCCCTGTACGGTGCGCAATAGATAACAGATTTTTGGACATCCCATGTACGTGATTGATATGTCGACGTTGAGCGAGGTGGGAGAGTTTGGCTCCCGGGAGTGGGGTCAGGCGTGTGCGGATGCTTCCGTGAAGATCCTGGAGCGCGAGAATCTACCTGATGACTTTGTATGGGCGTTTACGGAACACTATACCCACCCGCCAGAGCGACTCATGGGAAATGGTCGTGGTGACAAAGCTGGATACTACATCATGGTGAAGGATGGCAAAGTCACCGGCGGTGATGGTATTCCTGACGAAGCCCTTGAGTTACCAGGATTCCACATCAGGGCTCGCTGGGCGGCAATCTGCAATCAATCAGGTGCACTGTATGGTGCGGAGGGCGGCGCAAAGCGTCGTGAAGGTGAGGTGGCGTTACGCGCCGCCATCGAAAAACACGTAGGCCACGAAAATCCGTATGGCGAGTCAACCGGTATCGAGATTTTCTGGCCACCTGAGATTGGTGGACCACTGATGGCCGGTTCTGAAGAGGGAAACGGTCTCCACAACATCGCCGCAACCATGCAGAAACAGTCACCTGAATTTGCCGACCTGCCGGTCACCGAGATGCTTGTACCGGATTTTGACGCGATGACCGATGAACAGAAAGCATCCTTTCTGGCCCTGCTGCACGTAGAGATCTAACACTCGAAAGGCTCTGGCGCGATCGTAAAACTCAATCAGCGCGGGCACACAAGGATTGCACCATCGCCGGTGAAGGTGAGTCCCGAAATCCCTGTTCGAAGTCCAGAACAGTCAGCGATTCGAAAGCCTCTGTCAGCTCGTCTTCCCTGAGCAGGAAGCTTGGGTTTGAAGGTTTACCGTACTTTTCATTGCCGATCATGAACGTCTCGTAGACAAGGATACCTTCTGCCGCAAGTGATGCTGCTATATGTGGGAACTGGGGCCGATGGAGGTAGTTGGTCACGATGATACCGTCGAATCTTTTGGTCGGGTAATTTGGTAAGGGCCACGGATCACCCGCTTGCTCCATATCCAGTTCTAGCGACGTGAGCCTTGGGTGATCACTGATATCCGAGATACCATCCACTTTGATGTCGACGGCTGTGACCTCAAAACCCTTTTCAAGGAGCATTCGAGTATGACGGCCGTTACCACAAGCAAGATCTAGTACACGTCCTCCCGCGCGGATCAGATCAATGTGATTACTAACGAAAAAACTAGGGGGAGCACTATTCATTTGTGCCCCATAGAACGTTTAGACAATAGCTGAGATGGGTATCCTGTTCGCGCGCCAGCTTGAGTACCAGTCTTGTCATTAGTCGAATGCCTGGTGTGTTGACGTGTTTGATAACTGCCCAGACCTCTGTGGCTTGTCGATTTGAGATCGCGTGTTGGATGACTGCGTCCAAGGCTGCGCTGGTGAATCTCCCTCGGGCAAACGGAGCACCAATCCAGTATCCCAGACCAAACACGGTGGGTTGGTATTGGATCAGTGAGACGTTTCCTATAACGGCACATGACCAAGTGTTGCTGACTGTCTTTGTTCATGCCTGCGGCAACTAGTCTATGATAGTCATTGTGTTGGTCAGGTGACCGCGATCGGCGGCAATCAAGCCGTGGATGTCATCCATGTCTGAGGTTTTAGCAGTGCGAACCCACAGATCATCGATAGAAGTTATCCGTGATACCGAGCCGTGGTTAGGGTTCACGGTCTGTTTCTAGTTCCTCCCAGCGCTCGAACAACGCGGAGAGATCAGATTCCAGGATCTTGAGATGATCTTGTGTCGACTGTTGGTATTCCTTTGACTGGCTGTAGAAATCAGGGTCTGCCATCTGCTCATGGAGCGTCGCGATGTTAGTCTCCAGTTCCTCAATGCGACTTGGCAGGTTGGTCAGCTCCTGTGCACGTTCGCGTTCACGGTTCGATGATCCCTTGCGCCTCTGCGGCTTGTTGACGGCTTTAGGCTCGGCTTGGGATGTTGCTTGAGATGTGTCGCGAAACCTGCCGCCTCGCGCTTCCCAGTCTGTATAGCCGCCGACATGTTCGGTGATAACACCATCTCCTTCGAAGACCAACATGCTGCCGACGACGTTGTCGAGAAAGGCTCGGTCGTGCGTAATCACGAGGACTGTACCATCGTACGTATGCAACAGTTCCTCCAGCATCTCGAGTGTTTCGATATCAAGATCGTTGGTGGGCTCATCAAGAACCATGAAGTTCGAGGACTTCATGAACAGTTTGGCGAGTAGGAGTCGATTCTGTTCACCACCGGACAGTACTCGTACGGCGGAGCGAGCTTTGTCTTTTGAGAACATGAAGTTGCTGAGGTAGGTAATGATATGGACAGGTCGCCCGTTGATCGTGATGAAGGCGCGACCTTCCGCGACACAATCGATGACAGAAGCCTCCGGATCAAGCTGTTCCCGGCTTTGATCAAAATAAGCGACCTCCAGCTTGGTGCCAGTTTTAACATGACCATCGTCAGGCACTTCTTCGCCAAGAATAGTCCTGATCAGTGTCGTCTTACCTGTGCCATTGGGTCCCATCAGTCCGATGCGATCGCCGCGCTGTATCACAAGATCAAGATCGTTAAGGATGCGCTGATCATCGAATGACTTGGAGATATGCTCCAACTCCTTGACGATCCTGCCAGACTTGCGTGCAGCATCGATTTCCATATTCAGGGTTTCTCTTTCACGCCTTTTTTTCCGTTCTTCGCGCATCTCCATCAACGCGCGGACACGACCCTCGTTACGTGTCCGCCTGGCTTTGACTCCTTCTCGGATCCACGCTTCCTCCTGGGCAAGCCTTGCATCCTCTAGCTTCGCGTTCCGCTCTTCCACCTCCAGTTCATGTGTTCTGCGCTCAAGAAATCGCTGATAGCCGACATCCCAACGTGTGACTCGACCACGATCGATATCCACAACCGCAGAGGCCACCCGGTCAAGCAGGCGCCGGTCGTGGCTGATGACCATGGCAGTGCCCTGAAAATCGCTTATGACACCTTCGAGCCACTGAATCGCCGGGATATCCAGGTGGTTCGTGGGCTCGTCCAGAAGCCAGAGATCGGGATCTGCTGCCAGCGAGCGGGCGATAGCGACCCGGCGTAACCAGCCCCCTGAGAGATGCATCAGCGTCTCGCTTGGGATCAGACCGAGACGATCGATCGTAGCCATGATGCGATGGTCGATGTTCCAGCCATCATCACGTTCAATTTGTTGTTGCAGTCGATCCATGAGATTCATGTCCGGGTCTGGGCTGGTTGCTAATTGGTGGTACTGCTGTAACAGGGATCCGGTCTCTGCAAAAGCTTCAGCGACGACATCAAAGATCGTTTTCTGCGAACGTTCGGGCAATGTCTGGGGTAGCGCACTGACTCTCAAACCTTCTTGGTACCAGATGGTACCGTCATCAGGCTCTGCCTCACCCGCGAGCAATCTAAGTAACGTGCTCTTTCCGCTCCCGTTTCGACCAGTCACACACAGCCGCTCGTTCTTCTCGATGGCAAGATCGATATGGTCGAGAATCACGTCTTCGCCAAACGAGACGTGCAGGTTGGTGCAGGTGACGATAGACACAACGTCGTTCACTCAAGGGGGGTGGGATATTGTAGGTACAGTTCAGGTGGAGTAAAGAGCTTGTCTTGGTTTATCGGACCGGCCACTTCCATGCGGGCGTCTCAAAATCAAGGGTCCCCATGCCTTCGATCATGGTCTCACCCAGGCGTTTCGTTAGGTGCACGTGATTGCTTTCCTCGCTGAGTGCCTCGATCAGTCCAAGTGCATGAGAGATGACCCACAGCTGCGTACTCTCCGCACACTTCTTCATCAACCGGCCTAAAGGTGGTAAAAGTTCCGGATGTAGGCTCGTTTCGGGTTCGTTCAGAACCATCAGCGCCGGTGGTCTGGGCGTCAGAAGTGCTGCAATCCACAATAGGTAGCGCAGCGTGCCATCGGACAATTCTGCCTGTGACAAGGGACGAAGCAATCCATCCTGCTGAAAGCTGAGATCAAAGCGACCCGCTTTCTGCACAATATCCACGTGGGCGCCGGGGAACGCGTCGGAGACCGCGGCTTCCAGTCCTTCGTGGTCTCCCACCTCCACAATTGTGCGCCAGGCCGACGCAAGATCATGGCCGTCATTGCTGAGCACCGGTGTGCGTGTACCGATATTTGATTGCCTGGCCGGCGCATCCTGGTCCGAACGGAAATGATCATAGAACCGCCAGGACTGGATCGCTTCTCGCAAGACGTAAACTTCCGGAGCTCTGACAGGATCAGGTAGGCGCGCGAGCATGCTGTCGTAGGGTTGCATGTGCTCCTCAATCACCTGCCATTTTCCGTTGTCATCTCGAGCACGAACCATCGGTCCTCGGCGTTCCACCATGGTACGGCTGGGGTGCCAGACAGGACCGTGCCAGATGACCTCGCGCTTAACGCAAGGATCCTTGCCGAACATGGTGCGTGGCACGGGTTCCGGCAGACCATAGTCGATGGCATAGCTGAGCTGTTCTGCGGCAAAACCAAATCGAAGACTCACCGGGCCCTGTTTTACCTTTCCTTGAACCGGATGGTCACCGGCAAGTTCTTTTCTGGAGAATGCGCCCGGTCCGGCCCAGAGCAAAGACTCGATGCCGCCCTCTGCTGCAATTGAGGAAGTGGACGTCCCTGTGGCGGTCTCCGCAAGCAACCGGAGTCCGCGGTACAGATTCGATTTGCCACTTCCGTTAGCACCCGTCACAAGGTTGCACTGATCGAGAGGCAGTATCATTTCCTTTAAAGACCGATAGTTTTGCACCGCAAGTGAATACAGCATGCAGTCAGCCTAGGACCTTCACCGACATGAGACAAGTCGCAGAGTATGATGGGCTGATAATTCGAGGTCGCGGAGATACTCTTGGTGGATGTGGATCGCAGCGTGCGTCGGCTCCCGATAGAACCTGACGAAGTGGCGCCGGATGGCGCAGAAGTCAGGCTTCTGGCGCGGACCGAAAATGCGAGTACGGCGCACTTTCGTATACACCCTGGTCAGGTGACGCGTGCTGTGATGCATCGTAGCATTGATGAAATCTGGTACGTGACGACAGGCGAGGGGGAAATCTGGATGAGCAACAACGGCGCTGTCGCGGTGCAGCAAGTTGCATTGAGACCAGGGCTGTCCCTGGCGATTCCTCAAGGCACCGCATTTCAATGCAGGAATTCAGGTCGCGTTGACCTGGATATCATTGCTGTCCAGGTGCCGCCATGGCCTGGTGACGATGAAGCTGGCATTGTTGACAGCATCTTTGATGCTGATTAACGGGAAACCGCTTCCAGTTGTTGGACAATAAACACCATATTGGTCGGTACGCGCAATCGCACATGGAAAGCGAGCGAATAACCAGAGTCGGATGCGATCCGGATCCTGGTCTGTGAGTGATGCCATCCGGTCGATGAGCGCCAGCGGACCTTCCATGAGGTGTTCGGTGCAGTTCAGCAGATGCTGCGTGACGTCGTGCGTAGGATCGCCGGTGTACGGCTTTGGATCGATCAGCGTCCAGCCATTGTTATTGGTCAGTATTTCCCCTGCGTGCAGGTCTGGAGGAATCAGGACTGTTTTAACCATCGAAGCTAGCATCCGGTGATAGGTCTCGATGCCTTGTCGTTTCAGATAGCCCTTGCAACGATCTTCTGTCAGTTCACTGAGCTGAAAGCCCGTCTTGGATAAGTGGCATGTTGGCAATGTCATCGCTACGATAATTACTCAAATGCGACATAGGAAATGGAGATCGCGATGGGAGACAAGACAACAGTCGTCTCAAGTGATGGTTTCGAGCTGGATGCCTGGCTGGCGCTGCCCGAAGGAACGCCAAAAGGAGGCGTGCTGGTGATTCAGGAGATTTTCGGTGTGAACGCCCACATTCGTGAGGTAGTCGACGGTTATGCCGCGGATGGCTACGCGGCCCTGGCGCCGGCGCTTTTTGATCGTGCAGAACGCGATGTCGAACTGGGTTACGAGGGAGACGATTTTGGGAAAGGTGCAGGTCTTGCTTTCAACGAACTGAAAATGCCGACCACCATTCGTGACCTGATGGCCTCTGTCGAGGTCCTGGCGCATTACGGCAACGTGGGTGCGGTTGGATACTGCTACGGTGGTCTCATGGCTTACCTGTCCGCCTGCAACATCGATTCGCTGAGTTGTTCGGTCGGTTATTACGGTGGCGGCATCGCCAATCAGCTGGCACAGCGTCCTAGAATTCCTTTGATGCTTCATTTCGGCGAGCAGGATGCCCATATTCCGATGGCCGATGTTGAAAAGATCAAAGAAGTCATCCCTGATGCGTTTGTCCATACCTATGACGCGGACCACGGATTCAATTGTAACCACCGTGCTTCTTACAGCGAGCCGGCGGCAAGACAGGCTAAGGCGCGGACACTCGCTTTCTTCGCAACGCACATTGGGTGAGTGCATGCGTGTTGTCGGCCACTACAATTTATAGCTGACACGCGGGATGGCGTTGATCTCCGGATCGTTTGTCTCGAAGTAGACCTTTCTGCGCAGATTGCAGCTAAAGATCGCGAGCAGGCGCGGATTCAGCACAAATGGTCTCTGGTTGACTCAACGTAATTTCAGTAAAGTTAGGGCCCGCTTAATCCATTGTGCGAGCCGTTTTGGACTGTATTCTCAACCTATCCTGCCCCGACAAGCTCGGTTTGGTGAAGACCGTCTCCGGTTGGTTGTACGCAGAGAATGGCAACATCATCGATAGCGATCAGTTTGGTGATCCTGACAGCCAGACCTTCTTCATGCGTGTGCACTTTTCGCTTGAAGATAAGCCAGGCAGCACCATCGAACGGCTGTATGAGTCTTTTGTGCGTGTAGGTGAAGAACATCAGATGGTGTGGCAGCTATGGCCTGCGAGTAGAAGACCCAAGGCATTGATCATGGTGTCGCGTATGGATCATTGTTTGGTAGACCTGCTTTACCGGACGCGTATCGGCGAGCTGCCGATCGACATCTCACTGATTGTGTCGAATCACCGTGACGCATACCCCCTCGCTGCCGCGGAGGACATCGACTTTCTGCATCTACCTGTCACGCCCGACACCAAGTCCACCCAGGAATCTCGCCTGATTGAAGAGATTCGGAGTCGGAACATCGAAATGGTAGTGCTCGCGCGATACATGCAAGTTCTGACGGCAGAGTTCTGTGCGGAGCTCCCGGGGCAGATCATCAATATCCATCATTCATTTCTGCCCAGTTTCAAAGGCGCGAAACCTTACCACCAGGCGTTCGATCGCGGTGTGAAGTTGATCGGTGCCACCGCACACTATGTGACGGATCAGTTGGATGAAGGTCCTATCATTGAACAGGCCGTCGAACGTGTGGATCACCGGATGACCGCTGGCCAGTTGTCTGCGGCGGGTCGCGACGTAGAACGTATCGTGCTGGCCCGTGCAGTGCGATATCACGCAGAAAGACGTGTGATGATCAACGGTCAGAGAACAGTGGTCTTCTAGTAACTGATCCTCCTGTGGCTGTTATACTTTGGCCGCTCTCAGACCAGTCATAGCCGGGATCGACCATGAATGTCACTGACGCGATGTATGCGCGCAAGACCATCCGCAACTTCCTTGACACACCTGTCAGCAACGAGGTGATAGCTGAATTGCTGACGAAGGCAGCACGTGCGCCTTCGGGAGGAAATGTGCAGCCATGGCGCATCTATGTGTTGAATGGGGGCGCCATGACGCGATTCCGCACCCATGTCGAAAGCCGTGCTTCTGTCCGTGAAACGCCGGAATATGCCGTCTATCCGCCTTCTCTGAAAGAGCCCTATCGATCATCGCGGTTCAAGGTCGGTGAGGACATGTATGGCTTGTTGGGAATTCCCCGTGACGACAAACCTGCGCGATTTGAGCACCTGGCACGAAACTACGATTTCTTTGGTGCGCCAGCATCAATCTTCTGTTTTGTGGATCGAATTATGGGTCCGCCTCAGTGGTCAGATCTGGGTATGTTCCTGCAGAGTTTCATGTTGTTGGCCCAGGAGGCGGGTCTGGATACGTGTCCGCAGGAGGCATGGGCGTCGAAACCTGAAACGGTCTCCACCTTTGTTGATGCACCGGAGGAGTTGATGCTTTTCTGTGGGGTGGCAATTGGTCATGCGAATCCGGAAGCACCTGTAAACTCACTGGAGAGCGATCGCGAGCCGTTGTCGTCCTTTGCGACATTTGTGGCGTGAGCACCCCTAGCGGGCTCATCCTGAGCAAAGTCGCAGGATCTCCGGGTAGAAATGCACTGCGGTCACGTTCGCAGGGGTGACGTGGAAAGGTACGCTACCGCCTCTCGTTCCCTGGACCATGATAATTCTCCGGCACATCCCCATCTTTAATCCGTTGGTTGACCTCTCTGTGAAGTGATGGGTCCAGCACTCGTCCATCGAAGCGAGGATCGTCGAGCTCATAACGGTAGGCTCGGAATACGAAAGGGGTTCGACCAAATCGGCTCTGGAAGAAAAATGGGGATACCCATTCCCAGACAGTCTCGCCCTCTGGCGTTACTTCAAAAAGTCTTGCAGTTGCTGATTCGGTAATCAGCGTATTGCCGTTGGGGAGTCGGCTTGCGCCCGAACACATGAACGAGTGAAACGCCAGGATGACATCAGCCTGATAGCTCCATTCGGCCTTGTTGGTTTCAGGGTTGATCTCAACGACACGAGAGAAGCTTGGACCCTGGCGATGGCAGCCATTGTCGAAGATCAGAATGTTGCCATTGTCGAGCCAGGTCGCGGCGTGCTGATGATTCAGGGCCAGCGGGAAGTCTTTTGTAGCGTCACCAAATCGCCATTTTATATCACCACTCTCCGGATCGATGAGCATGACCTGACTCGTGTTACGGAAACTTACTAACCAGTCTCCGTTCGGGGTTGTGGATAACGCGTTGGCGTGAGCCCATTCTTTCCGATTTTCTAGCGGGCAGATGACATCGAGCGATGTATCGAAATGTTCCCAGGAGTTCCATCGCTTGATCTCGCGTCCTGACGGGTTCACTTCTAGGATGACATCACCCCACATGATGGGGTTATCGGTGTCTGCCTTGGGATCCTCATATCCACCCTGGACTTTGCTAACGATATCCAATGGGACCGGATACCATCCTAAGACCAGATGATGGCCGTTCTCGAGTCTTTCATATGCATGGTGCTGAGCAGGATTACGGTAAGCCCAGACCACGTTGCTGTCCCAGTCAAGCTCCATCATGGCGCCCGAATTCCCGCCCATATTCTGGCGACCCTCAGCATGTCGAAATGGACCGGTCTGAATCAGCAGGTGACCATTTTCAAGCATATGGGCATGCTGAATACCTTCGCTGTTGTGCCATCGGTGTACCACCTCTCCTTCCGGGTTGAGCAGAGTCGCATGTTTTCCGGTGACTGAGCAGAAGAGGGTTAGACCATCGTGGGATTTTTCTGCGTCGCGGTAGACAAGTCCTTCCGGGCGATTACGAATCCAGGTCATGCTTGCTCTGCCTATCGGTAAATCCGGCGCGTATGTTAGCTCATCTGTGTAACCTAATGCGGATAGTCGCTCATCTTCCAGCTTGAGTGGGGACCGGACACTGGCCCCGCGATGACGCAGACAGGCCAGTTCTCCCAAACTGGTTCATTGTAGGTATGGCACTTGGATGGGCGGGCGAGCGCAGAACAGGCCGACCGATGTTGGAGCGCTCCATTGGCGCTCTTGGGCTTGCCAGCTACATGGCTGTTTTCCCGGTGCATGAATTTGGTGTATTTATCTCGGTGAATAGGCGGGATAGCGGAAACCGTATTGGGATGTTGATCAAATTATGGAAACGGTTTCTGACGAATCGCGTTGCCGGATGGTGGGCGGTTTGAGAGAATGTGCGGCCTCATGTCGTCTTCCACACTCAACGGATCGACCTCCGATCCCGAACCGTCGGCGTCTACGCATCAGGTCGCACAACGACCTTCACGGTTCCGTCAACTGTTGCGCCTGGTACGTCCATATCGCTTCACGCTGATGCAGTGTCTGGCGATCATGTTGCTGCTCTCGGGCCTCAACATGTTTTACCCACTCTTGTTTGCAGAAATCATTGGTCGTGCCTTACCCAACCAGGATATGGAACTGTTTATGTCGTGCCTGATTGGCATGCTGTCGATCAGGATGATTGGTGAGGGTCTGGGATTGTGGAACGGTCACTTGCTGCGCCTGGTGGGAGGTCGAGTGATCTTCAGTCTGCGCAAGAAGATGTACGACCATGTTCAGAAGTTGTCGTTGGGCTTTTTTGAAAGCCGAAGCCCGGGTGAAATCAATGCTCGGCTTATGGGAGATACCGCCTCTCTCACAAATCTGGTGACAGGCACCTTACTGAGAACCATTGAAGCGGTATTCACGGCAATCATCATTGTGTGCCTCTTGTTTTACCTCGACTGGCGCATCGCGCTGGTTGCGCTTGCGGTTACACCCTTGCATTTCATGAGCTACTTTATGTTCGAGCGACGACTCAGCCACGAGTCATGGAAGGCGACGGAGAAAAATTCCCAGGTCAGTGGCAAGACCCATGAGGTGTTCGATGCTTCCAAAGTCGTGAAGGGCTACTCGGCGGAACGTCGGGAGGTTCGTACTCTGGTTGGACAACTGAGGGAAGGCCACGAGATTCAACTTCAGTCAGGCTGGCTGTCGAGCAGTTGGAGCGCATTCACCAATTCCGTCTCGCACGTCGGGACACTGATTGTGATGGTGGCCTGTGGTCTGGTTGTCATGTGGCTCGACTTGGATGGTTTTACAGAAGCGGAAGGCAAAGATGCAATCCAGCAGGGCGTGGTCACGTTCTCGGCGATGATCGCCTACGTGGGCATGTTGTATGCCCCTATCTCTCAATTGATTGGTGTGATGGGACAGATTATCCCCGCGCGCGTTGGTCTGATGCGTGTCTATGAAATTCTGGATCTCGAACCGGATATTGTTGACGAGGATCATGCGATAAGGCGAGATGTGGTCGGACGTGTCGAGTTTGAAGGTGTTGGATTTGCCTATCCGATGAGCAAACAGGTCCTGACCGACATCACATTTACCGCAGAACCCGGTCAATCCATAGCGCTCGTTGGGCCGAGTGGTGCTGGCAAGACGACGGTTGCGAACCTCATCGCACGGTTCTATGACGCGTCAGAGGGCAGTATTCGGATCGATGGCATCGACATCGGGGAATATGCCATCCACAATCTCCGCAATCAGATGAGCATGGTGCTTCAGGAAACCTATCTGTTTCGGGGGACTGTTCGGGAAAATCTCCTGTACGGTAAGCCGGACGCCACTGATACTGAAGTGATCCAGGCGGCGACGCTCGCCAACGCTCATGAATTTGTGCAGGCGCTGCCTTATGGGTACGACACGATCCTGGGTGCGCACGGCGCGCGTATCTCTGTGGGTCAACGGCAGCGACTCGCGATTGCTCGGGCACTGATTCGTGATCCCAGACTGTTGATATTGGATGAAGCGACGAGCGCGTTGGACACTGCCTCAGAGATGAAGGTGCAGGAAGCGTTGTCTACGCTGATGTCTGATCGAACAACTTTTATCATTGCTCACCGGCTCTCGACCATTCGCGACGCTGACGTCATTCTTGTCCTTGATGATGGTCGCATTGTTCAGACTGGGACCCACGAGCAATTGATCAACAGTGATGGGTTGTTCCGCAAGCTCTACGACCCGCTGTGGGCGCGAGACAAAGAAAAGCAAGAGGAAGAAGAGCTTCGTGCGCTGGCAGAAGCCGAGGCCCGGGAGTCCGCAACCTGATGTGGCGTCCCCAGGTGTACGATCTGGTTGCACACTACGAGCCAAGATCAGACTTTTCTTTGACACATAGCATTCGTGCCGCCGTTAAGGAGCTGGGTCGGGACTACCGTGGTAGTACGCTGATGACGGGCGCACACGCAGGCACGCCGGTGATCCATACGGACATGCGGGGAATCTCAATCGGTACTCGGCTAGAAATCAGCCGACTGGCGATCAGGGAGAAGGATCGGCAACCGCTTGTGGCCGAAGTATTTCGGATGTTCCAGGAAGCCGCCGAACGCGGCATTGCGAGTGGTCCAATCGACCGTATGACAGTGAAGTTCCCGAATGCGGAGAGGAAACCAGATGCGCGTCAGCCCATCCATGATGCGTACGAGGAAGTTTTCGACAGCCCCTGTTGTTTTCAGCGCATGCAGGATCCGCATACGTTGCGGCTTGGGCGTGCCGTGGTGCACCAAGCACTGATTCATCACCTGCGTGAAGACGGCCCCTATCATTCAGACCACCAACCTCGTGTCGAACGGGTCCATAGTGAATTGGGGCGTCGTCCAGGCCGGTACGAGGGCTATCAGTATTTTGTGGAACCGATCTTCACGCCTGGAAAGTATCCGGAAGTGGTTTTTCATTACAGCGGAGATGAACCAAGTCGCATCATTGAGGTGACGATGCGTCAGAAATCGGAAGAGGAGCTTCAATTCATGAAGCCCGAGACGATGCGAACAGATCCCTCTCGGTTTGTGTCGCTGATGGACTACGATCAGGGAGCTCGGCGATTCGGTCGTCTCTGGGTGATGCAGGAAGGCCTGCTTCGACGACTGGATCGCGAGTGGTTACCGTTGATCTATCTTTTCATGGACGATGATCTGAATCCGATGCTGGACGTGACGTTCACCTGGGAAGAGCTTTATGAGCGCCAACGGTTGAGTCCCTATGTGCCGCGTACGCAGCGCCTCTCGTCCACGTTTCTGGACATCTGTATTGAACGACTCTCCGAGCGATTCCTGGTGCTACAAGAAGGCGGACGGTTCCGGTTGCAATCGGTGTTCAATGACGTCCAGCACGTGACTTTCTACGAACTGGGGCACTACGACAAGCGTCTGGGCTGAAACACTGGGCGTCACTCATGGAAAGAGTTAAGGTGACGGGGCAAAAGGGAGGCAGCATTGGGACGGGTAGTCGGACTGGCGTTTGGATTGGGTGTCATGCTTGCCGCTCTTTGGCTGGTCTTGTCAGGGCACTTCGAACCTCTTCTTATCGGAATCGGTCTCGTATCCGTCGTTGGTGTGGTCGGTCTCTGTCTGAGCCTGGGTATCGTCGATCGTGAAGGGTTGCCGTTTCATCTATTACCCAGATTGATCATCTATTGGTCCATACTGGCGCTCAAGATTGTCAGGGATAACGTCATCGTTGCTTACACCATCCTAAGGCCGAAAGGACGTGTTAAACCCGGTCTCGTCACTATTTCTCCCGAGCTGAAGACTGATCTTGGCAGGACCATCTACGCTAACGCCATCACCTTGACGCCAGGGACATACACGGTCTCTATCGATCAGGACTGTTTGCTCGTTCATGGGTTGAATGAAGCCGCAGCGCAATCGGACAAATCCGACGAGGCATGGCGAGAGGTTCCAGAAGCATGATTGAGATTGTCGCTTTAGTGTTGCTGCTCTCGATGGGCATTATCCTGATCCGTGCGTTGCTCGGGCCGTCGTTGTTTGATCGCATTCTGGCGGTCAATGTGTTCAGTACCAAGACGGCGCTGTTGATCGCGGTTTACGCATGGATCATCGATCGACCTGATATTCTGGATATTGCTATCGTCTATGCACTGATCAATTTCATTGCTGTGATCGCTTTTCTAAAACTGATTGTGCGTGGCGACCTGGCGGCGTCCTCCCCGGAACACCAGCGATGATAGAATGGCTGGCAGACGGATTGATGCTTGCGGGTGCCTTGTTTTGCCTGCTGGGCAGTATCGGCATGCATCGATTCCCGGACTTCTATAGCCGGCTGCACGCTGCGGGTATCACTGATACCCTTGGTACGATTCTGCTGTTGACCGGCCTTGCCATGCAGGCTGACGCCGGCGACGCACTAAAGTTGCTGCTGGTTTTCAGTTTTTTGTTTTTCACCAGTCCGGTCGCGGCACACTCGCTTGCCAACGCGGCTATCAAGAGTGGCGATAAGCCGCTACTGGGTGCCTTCAATGATGATTGAACTGATCGTCAACAGCGCGTTGCTCCTGTTTCTGTTGATTGTCGCGATCGCGGTTGTACGTCTACGACAGCTACTTGTGAGCGTGATGATGTTTGGTCTCTACAGCCTGCTGACGGCTTCCATTTTTGTCGTGATGCTGGCAGCCGACGTTGCGTTTACTGAAGCTGCTGTCGGTGCAGGCATAGCGACTGTGCTGATGCTGGCTGCACTAGCCCGTTTGCCCGCAGAGAAAGAAGAAGCAAGATCCCGCGGTCAGTTCTGGCCGTTGGTGCTTGTGACTGCGACTGGCGTATTGCTGATCTACGGCACCATAGATATGCCTGGCTTTGGCAACGCCGACACCGCTGCACATAGAGGTGTGGCAGCACAGTACATCGAAAACGCCCCTGTGGAGACCGGCATACCGAACATGGTGACGTCCATTCTCGCGAGTTACCGAGGTCTGGATACGCTGGGCGAGGTGCTTGTTATCTTCACCGCAGGTCTTGGTGTTCTATTGGTGCTGGGAGGGATTCACCCCGCGATTGGATCGCGGCTGAATTCTCAAGAAGGCCAATCTTCTGATACGCAGGAACAGAGCGGATGACGGACTACCTTATCCTGCGCGTCACGGCAAAGTTCTTGATACCACTCATTCTGTTGATGGGATTGTATGTCCAATTTCATGGTGAACTGGGGCCTGGTGGCGGTTTTCAGGCGGGTGTCATCTTCAGTGCAGGACTGATTCTCTATGCGCTGGTATTTGGCCTTTACCGATTGACCCAGAGCATTCCCGTGTTTGTGCTTAAAGTCCTGTCGTCACTGGGAGTGCTATTGTTTGCGGGTACCGGTGTGGTGACAATGCTGCTGGGTGGCGAGTTCCTGAACTACAACCTGCTTGCGGAGAACGCCGTCACGGGGCAACACCTTGGGATTTTCCTCGTCGAACTGGGTGTTGGTATAACAGTTGCCAGCACCATGCTGTTGATCTTTGCGGTATTTGCTGACCAGGAAGGTCATGACTGATTTTGTTCTTCAGCATTTTAACTACTGGGTTGTCATCTTTCTGATGATGATCGGAATGTATACCGTGATCAGTCGCGGGCATCTGCTGAAGAAGGTCATTGGTCTAAATATATTTCAGACCTCCGTTTTCATCCTTTACATCAGTATTGGCTATATCGAAGGCGGTACGGTCCCGATTGTTGCAGGGCAGGTGGTCGGGAACACCGGTGACGTTGTGTATGCAAATCCATTGCCGCACGTATTGATCCTGACCGCGATTGTCGTGGGAGTCTCGACGACAGCGCTGGCCCTTGCGTTGATCATCCGAATACGGGACGCCTACGGGACCCTGGAAGAAAACGATATTCTGAAATTGGATCAGGATAGCGACGGTTGAGCTACGAAACACAATTGATAGTGGTCATCCTGTTGCCGCTTGTTGTGGCGCCGGTTTGTTATGTGGTGCCTTCACCACGGGTTGCCTGGTTGCTGACCCTCGCCACGGCCATGAGCTGCTTCCTGATTGCAGTACAGCTGTTGCTGGCTGTGTTGGACGGCGGCGGATTCAGCTATCACCTTGGCGGGTGGGCGCCGCCAGTCGGGATTGAATATCGCCTGGATGTATTTGCTGCATTTGTATTGTTGGTGCTGACTGCCATCTTCCTGGTGTGTCAGCTGTATGCAGGTTCGTTGACGGGAAAGTCGGGTATTAAGGAGATTCCGCTGGCGATTGCGCCGACCTTCTTTGCAGCAACGCTACTATGCATTTCAGGTCTGATGGGGATTGTCGTTACGGGTGACGTATTCAATCTATTTGTGTTCCTGGAGATTGCCTCACTAGCGACCTACGCGATGATCAGCCTCGGTCGTCAACGGCGCGCTTTGACAGCCGCCTTCCAGTATCTGGTGTTGGGGACTATTGGGGCGACCTTTTTCCTGATTGGGGTAGGCCTGCTGTATGCCGAAACGGGAACGCTCAACATGCAGGAAATGTCGACGTTGATGCCGGAACTGGTCGACAGGCGGACAACCTTTACAGGGATGACGTTTGTCATCATTGGGCTGGCTCTGAAGCTCGCCGTCTTTCCCCTGCACCTTTGGTTACCTAATGCTTATACAGAGGCACCATCAGTGGTCACAGCGCTGTTGGCGGGGACGTCGACGAAAGTGGCCTTCTACGCACTGGTACGCATGACCGTATCGGTCTTTGGCCTTGAAACAATAGCGGATACGCCGTTGCCGCTAATACTGCTGATCGTTGGTGCGCTGGCGGTGATTGTGACCTCCGCCCAGGCGATCCTCCAGGTCAATATCAAACGGCTACTGGCCTATTCCAGCGTCGCCCAGATTGGCTATATGGTCATCGGGGTAGGTCTGCTGACGGTGGAAGGTCTGACGGCTGGATTTGTTCACCTTTTCAACCATGCGTTGACCAAGACAGGATTGTTCATGGCGGTGGGCATCATGCTGCTGAACACGGTCGACGCAAAGTTACCTTCAGTTGCGGGATTGGGGCGGCGGATGCCCTGGACAAGTGCTGCGGTGGTCATCACGGCGTTCTCTCTGGTGGGCATCCCCGGCACGGCCGGCTTCATCAGTAAGTGGGCATTGCTTGATGCTGCGATGGCGCAGGAGGCGTACTTTATCGCCGGGGTGATCGTGATTGGGTCCCTGTTGGCATGTATCTATCTATTGAGGCTCCTGGATGTCATGTACTTCCGAGCGCCGGAGAAGGTATCCGAACACATGCCTGATGAAACACTGACTGTCCCGTTTCCGATGATAACGGCTTTGTGGGTGTTGGCGATTGCTTGCCTCTGGTTTGGTCTGTTTACAGAGCATTCCTTGTCTGTGGCGAAGCTCGCGGCCACGAACATTATGGGCGTCCAGTGATCTGGATCGTACTCATTCCTCTGGCTGCGGCGCTTGTGACCGCGATGTTGGCGCCTCGCTTATCCCCTCAGAGTCGGGTGCCGGAACGCCTGGCGATGCTTGGTGCGTTTGTCCAGGCTGCCATAATGTTTTTCATCGTGTTTCAGTTTGTGACCGTCGCGACGTTCTCGGCGGGACCCTGGGTATTGGCGGAACCCATTCCGGGCATCACGCTGGCGTTTCATTTCGAGCCACTGTCACTGCTATTCGCAGTGATTGCCTCTATTCTTTGGTTCGCCACGACACTCTACGCCTCCGGCTACATGCGCGCACATGGCGAGACGGCACTACCCCGGTTCTATTGTTTCCTGGGTATCTCGATTAGTGCGACGCTGGCGCTCGCTTTCTCGGCGAATCTGTTCACGATGTTTGTTTTCTACGAGATCCTGACACTCTCAACGTGGCCACTTGTAGTTCACACAGAGGATGAGACGGCACGGCGCGGTGGACGCACGTATCTCGGCGTTCTAATCGCGACCTCGATTGGCTTGTTCTTGCCGGCGATTGTCTGGGTCTATCAGCTCGCAGGAACTGTGACTTTTACACCCGGTGGTGTGCTACCTGCTGAAACCTCAGGCGTTGTTGTGTCGTTACTGCTGCTGTTGTTTGTCCTTGGTGTAGGCAAGAGTGCCGTCATGCCGTTGCATCGCTGGTTACCTGCGGCGATGGTGGCACCTACCCCGGTCAGCGCATTTCTCCACGCTGTTGCGGTCGTCAAGGCAGGTGTGTTTGCACTCGCCAAGATCGTTGTATACATCTTTGGGCTGAACATCTCATCGGACGTCCTTGCACACTGGATCATCTGGCTACCGGCGATCACAATTCTCGTTGCGTCGCTTATCGCGATGCGGGAAGACAATCTTAAGCGCCGACTGGCGTATTCGACGATCAGTCAGCTCAGTTATATCGTCCTGGCGGTGTTGCTGTTTTCACCGGAAGGTACGTTGGCGGCAGGTCTGCACATCACCATGCACGCCTTTGCAAAGATCACGCTGTTTTTTGGCGCTGGCGCGATTCTGATTGCCTCACACTGCACAAAGGTGTCTGAATTGGATGGCATGGGCCGTCAGATGCCACTGGTGTTTGTTTGTTTCGCGATTGGCAGTTTGAGTATCGTGGGTCTGCCGCCTGCCGGCGGATTATGGAGCAAGTGGTTTCTTGGGCAGGCCATTGTGGCCTCAGAGTATCCAGGCGCGTGGCTTCTGTTGGGGGTGATTTTGTTGAGCGCGCTCCTGAACAGTATCTATTTGTTGGGCATTGCGGTCCGTGCCTTTATCAAACCGTTTTCGGGGGCTGCCACAATTGAGGCAGTGCCGTGGAGTATGCGGGCTGCTATGTTGATTGCGACAGGGATGACCGTGTTGCTGTTTCTGATTCCTATGCCGCTTCATGAGTGGCTGGTTGTCCTGACATTGAGTATACGATGATGAGCCTCAGCATTGATGAGTCATTGCAATGAGTAAGCCCACTGTACCCACCGCCGTCCAGCGTCTGCTGTATGTCTTCTATGGTCTCGCGGCTTGCCTTGTTTTTGCTGATGTTCTGATTCATAGGCATGTCAGCCATCCGGCTGAATCCTGGTTTGCCTTCTATCCACTGTTCGGCTTCGTCGCGTGTGTTGTGTTGGTATTCGCAGCGACGGCGATGCGACGTATCGTGATGCGGCCGCAGGACTACTATGACGAACTGGCGGACGTAGAGAAGACGCTAGACGAGGTACCTCTCGATAGCGGCAGTATCTCCCCCCACGATGAGGATCGGTCGTGATGGAAAGCGCGTTCATTGTCTCGTTTCTTGAATGGGCGGCTCAATTCCAGACTCTCGCACTTATACCACCCGCGATTATTTACTTTCTGGCGGCGTTAACTGTGCTCTGGTCAAGTCACCGCGTTGGTCGTGTGGTGATGTTTGCGATGCCGTTTTTGACGGTGTTCCAACTTGTTGTCATGGTCGCGGTCCAGCCTAATGTAACGTTGGCGTTGCTCGACATGTCGCTCGTGATCCTGCGTGTCGATGCCCTGTCCTTGTTGTTTGCGCTGCTATTTAACATTGCCGCCTTGATTGGTGTGATCTACGCCATGCATGTCCGTGACCGACTCCAGTCCGTGAGCGCCATGTGCTATGTCGGAAGTGCCCTGGGTGCCGTCTTTGCGGGTGATCTACTCACATTATTTATCTTCTGGGAGCTACTGGCACTCTCGTCTGTGGGGTTCATTTGGGCTCGAAGACAACCGGAGTCAATGGGTGCGGGGATGCGATATCTGCTGGTGCAGGTAGTGTCGGGACTTCTGTTGCTGGCGGGTGCGTTGTATCTCTATGGGCAGACGGGCTCACTGCTCTTCAATCATATCGGCCTGGATGGTCCTGCGGGATGGCTTATCCTGATTGCCTTTGGTATCAAATGTGGGTTCCCGCTACTCCACGGATGGATTACAGAAGCCTACCCCGCGGCGACGGAAGCTGGCGCAGTCTTCATGGCAGCCATTACCACCAAGGTTGCGGTCTATGCATTGGCGAGGGGTTTTCAAGGGGAGGAACTGCTTGTCTATATCGGTGTGACGATGACGTGCTTTCCAATTTTCTACGCCGTCATCGAGAATGATCTTCGTCGTGTGCTGGCTTACAGCATGATCAACCAGTTGGGTTTCATGGTGTGTGGTATCGGTGTCGGTACCACGCTTGCTGTCAACGGGGCGGTTGCACATGCGTTCAACGACGTAATCTTCAAAGGACTGCTGTTCATGTCGATGGGCGCTGTGCTGATGCAAACAGGGAGAATCAACGGCTCGGAACTGGGCGGATTGTATCGCACGATGCCGAAGACCACGGTGCTCTGTATTGTCGGGGCCATGTCGATTTCAGCATTCCCTCTTCTCTCCGGTTTTGTCAGCAAGGCGATGATTGTCACCGCGGTACTGGAAGAACACTATGAATGGGTCTGGCTGGCGCTGCTGTTTGCTTCTGCGGGTGTGTTCCATCACGCGGGTATCAAAATCCCCTACTTTGCATTCTTTGCTCACGATAGTGGGTTACGACCTTCCGAGCCGCCCACCAACGTGCTGATTGCCATGAGTATCGCTGCAGTATTGTGTATTGGTATCGGCATCTATCCGACGTTGCTATACCAGATGTTGCCTTTTGATATGGATTACACACCGTACGACGCTACGCATGTGCTGGCCCAATTGCAGTTGCTCTGGTTCTCTGCACTGGCGTTTGTCTGGCTGAATTTGAGGGGGTGGTATCCACCCGAGTTACCTTCGGTGAATCTGGATGTGGACTGGATCTATCGCAAGGTCGTACCGCGTTCGACAGCCGCTCTATTGCCGCACCTCTCAAAAATTGGTGAGCGATCGGCACTCTATATAGGTGATGGGCTCTACCGAATCGGTGTTCTTGTAGCGCGGGGTCTGGTCACGATGGTTGGTCAGACAACATCAATTCGGCTGATGGCGATATACCTTTTGATTGTACTGATGTTGTACCTCTCACTGGATGCCCTCATAGTCCTATTGCATTGAGGGTCGCCGCGTGTTGTCAGGTACCCGATATTCGGAATGACGTAACGGATGCGAGACATCAAAGGATAAGCTATGGACCGACCTCCGTCATTGATCCGGACGGGTCGGGCGTCGACCAGGCATCGCTACTGAAAGAAGTCATGTTGACCGTCAAAAAGGAGATTCAGTGATTCCACCAGGCTAGATCTGAGAAGGCTCGCAGGTCCATCTCAAACGTCCATGTGGATCGATGCTGTTTCGCCACATGGTAGTAGGTGTCGGCGATTTCGGCGGGAAGCATCAGGCCGTCCTCAGCCCCTTTGGTTTCCCGCAGTCGTTTAAACTGCTCCTTACCAATCATCTTGCCCAGGGTATCCGGTGCATCGACAGAGCCGTCAACCACGATGTGGGCGACGTGGACACCTTGGCTGGCGAATTCCGCGTTCAATGACTGGCAGAGCAGGCGTCTTCCACCCATGGCCGCGGAATGGGAATGCTGTCCTTTGTTGCCGCGCATGGCTGAGGTGGCGGAGGTGACGAGAATGCAGCCTTTTCCGCGTGCCACCATCTTCGGACAGACACACTGCGCCAGGCGAAAGAGCGCAAACGTTGCCATCCTCCACCCCAGTTCAAATGCCTTGTAGCTCGTTTCCGCGAGTGGGCGATTGCCAATCTGCGCGCCCAGGTTGAATACAACCACTTCAATAGGACCGATATTGGCTTCGATATCCGCGACCCGCTCCTCGATCGTACCTTCGTCTACCGCGTTCAAAAGGTAGCCACTGGCGCTCCCGCCGCCGGCTTCGATATCGCTGATCAATGTGTCCAGACCGGCTTGATCGCTACGGCGACACAGGACCGCGTGGTAACCCTCCGCGGCGAATCGCTTACCGACCGTACCTCCAATACCGGCTCCCGCGCCGATCACAAGACACACTGGTTTCATAGAGATCCTCAAAGAATCGATGGATGCAAAGATCGACCATAGGTGAACAAGTGGCGCAGCGCAATTGTCGCCAGCATTGTCTTAAACTCGGTTGCGATGACAAACTCCCCCCGCGAGTAAATGGGGCCGAACGGAAGAGGAAACAGATGAAGCTGGAAGGTGTGCGTGTACTGGATCTGTCGCTGTTCCTACCGGGTCCGCTGCTGACCCAGATGATGGCAGATCACGGTGCTGAAGTGGTAAAGCTGGAACCCGTGCGTGGTGGCGGGGAACCGAATCGCGAAATTGGTCCGAAACGCGATGGCGTTTCTGTGTACTTCGCGAATACCCACCGGGGAAAACGTAGTGTGCAACTCGATTTGAAGAACAAATCGGGTCGGGAGATGTCTCTGAAGCTTGCGGAGCGCGCGGACGTTGTCATTGAGGCATTTCGTCCGGGTGTCATCAATCGGTTGGGACTCGATTACGACGCCGTCTCGGCGATCAACCCACGTGTGATCTATGCGTCCCTGTCTGCATTTGGCCAGACAGGTCCCTATGTCAAAAAGCCGGCGCACGATCTGGCGACCGAGGCCTATGCTGGCGTGATCTCGACGAATCTTGGGTTTGATGGCAAGCCAGCGATTCCGGCCGTCCCGGCTGCCGATATGTTGACAAGTATGTTGGGGTTGTCAGCCGTTGTGATGGCTCTGTTCCGGCGACACACGACAGGTCAGGGAGACTATATTGACCTTGCCATGATGGACTCTCTCGTCGCGAGTCTGCCGAACTCCATGGGGGCTGTGTTTGCTGAGAAAGTACCACCAACTGTGAAGGATGAGCGGATCTGGGGGGGCTATGCGATGTACAACATCTATGAGACGAAAGACGAGCGGTTTATTGTGCTCGGTGCTTCTGAGATCCATTTTGCGGAAGCGGTATTAAATAAACTTGAGCGCCGAGATCTCATTCCATTGTGCGAGCCACCTCCAGGACCTAGCCAGGAGCCCGTTCGAGCGTTTTTCAGGGATACATTTAAGACACGAACACAGGCGGAATGGATCGAGTGGTTCGAGGATGTAGACGCGGCATTTGCACCGGTGAACAACCTAAGGGAAGCGATGGACGACCCTCAGGTTCGTGCGCGAGATATGGTTGTGACGGATGAGCGAGGTCATGAACACCTTGGCATTCCCATTAAGTTCCAGAACGAACCGGGTGAGATCAACTTCTCTGCACCCGATGTTGGGGCCGATAATGAAGCTGTCGCGCGCGAACTGGGCTACTCTGACGACGAAATAAAGTCGATGCGAAACGACGGTGCGTTTGGTTAGACCTTTACTCAGTCGTTAGATCAGATTGCGATGGAAGGTGGGGCAGGCGAGCTCATGCCTTCTCCGCCTGTATATCGAGGTATGCCTGTGAGTCCAAAGAGCAGAATCCATGCCGCGCCTTCGTGTAATCGACCTCTGCATTCAATCCCGCGCACTGATGGGCTTTTCGAAGCGCTTCCTGATCCCTTAGTGATGCGCCCTACACCAGGACTGGTGCGCGGGTGTCAAGATAGGATGGATTCACAACGAGTATGGCGTAACCTGATTCCGCAAGCCGCTTTGCCATGGTGCGGTTTGAAGGGCGAAGGGCGAAGGGCGAAGGGCGCAGATATAGGGCCAAGGGATGAAGCCAGGATCTCGTCCTTCCGACAAACACCCATCCCAACCGGTGTACAATGCGCAACTGTAACTAGTGAATAAATGAGGAGAGGAAAATGTCACGGCCGGTCTACGATTCAACGGTTGTCCGGGTGGAGGCAACGGGTGAGCGCTTTTCCTATTTGAATAACGCCAATGGGGACTGGCTCTGTGTCGATGACAGCGGCGTGTTGACGACTCAGAGTTATGTCAATGATGCGGCCATTTGGAGAGTCGATGGAGCCGGCTTCAGTCATGCCGTAGCCGATATTTCCATAGGTGCCACCAGCACTGAGATCGAACACACCACGCAACTGACCCTCGTGGGCGATGCGGTGTCGAGTGGTGGGCGCACCGGCGAAGCTGCGGACTTTATGGTTAACCACGGTCCTGAACGATTGCCCTCGGAGTATCTCGCGGAATTGCGAGAGAAAGGATGGGTCTCCTTGACCTGTATTCTGTCGCCCAGCGTGGTCGACGATCTCCAGCGCATCGGATGCGTTGACGATTACGAGAACGAATCACCTGAACGAGTGAATCCGATCGTACATCCAGCAATGACGAAAGTGACCGTTGAACCCATCTCCCTGTGGATAATGCGCGAATATATGCAGACACGTGATGTGAAACTTGGGCACCCACCGGGCGTTTCTGCGCTGACGCGTGATGACGGTAAGAGAGAGGTTCAAGGGTGGCACACGGACTTTCCATATTTGTGGGGTACCGGCGATCGTGTGCCGTTGCCATCAGGCGATCTGGTGTTGGGCATGCAGCGCAATACCTGCATCTCGGAGTTCACTCAGGAGAACGGTGCGACGATTTTCAAGCTGGGTAGCCACGCTTCGAATGCCGCACCGCCTGATGAGTGGGGTATCACCAACCATACATTCCGCAGGGGATACCGAGCGGAACACGGCTTGCCATACGGGGGTCCGGATACCGATGTCATCGTTGCACCTGCTGGATCGATGGTGCTCTACGATTCCCGGACGTGGCACCGAGCTGGCGTCAACAATACCGATCGTAAGCGTGGCGCCATGATTCAGGCATTCATTCCCGGGTTTATCATTCCGTTTATGGACACTTCGAATATGTACAAGATGTTTCTTGAAAGCGATACTGCGGACCAGTTGACGGCGCGAGATTGCAAGGAGCTCGACAACTTGATGGTACACAAGATCATGGGACCTGCCGGTTTGTTCGCCATCACAACGGATGATGATCTGACTAAACGGGTTCGGGACCAGATGGCGTCCGCCTGATCCGAAGCAGGTGGATGTTGGTTGCATCGATGATACATCGGTGTACTAATGTGGTTGAACAAGGAAGCTGAGGGAATTGAACTATGTCTGAGAACGAAACCAGCAGCCAACCACCCAGTGCCGATTTCGAGGAGGACACCTCGATCTTCGCGTTCAGCCTGAAATACGGCGCCATTGGTGGCGGCGTCTCGGTGGCATTCTCGCTGGTCTATTTTTTTGTGGACATGACACAACACTGGTCCACCGGGTTAGTCGGGTTTCTGTTGATGATCGGTACGATGATCTGGGCACAGGTCAGCTACCGGCAATCGGAGCAGCCGCCCATTGACTATGGGGAGGCGCTCGGTGTTGGGGTTGTCGCAGTCCTGTATTTTGGAATAGTGACGGGCATCTACAGTGCGATTTACCTCAGTATTATTGATCCGGGCGTCGTAGAACGAACGCTCGAGACAACGGTGGAACAATGGCGTCAGATAGGGATGACCGAAGAGCAGATTGATACCCAACTCGCGACGGCTCGAACTATGAGTGGTCCGGCAGTCGCTCCGTTGGCAAGCGGTGTTTCCCTCCTAATTACCGGGACACTGATCGGACTGATCTCGTCGATCTTCATCCGCAAGAAGGCTGAGTCCTGATTCGATGTGGGAAGGCACGCGCGAAGTCTTCCCGCTCATCTGGTCTTCCCAAGTTGTGGCGGTCGACGAGATCTATGCAAAGGCGATTGCAGCCAGCGCGAGCATTACGCAAAGCCCGGAGAGATCGATGATTTCCCACAGCTTCACCGCGGTATAGCCGGATAGCAATCAATGGTGGGTCAATGCGGAAACCGGCATGCTGTATCAACTCCGGGTGAGTGGTCCAACCGATTGTGTTGATACGATGTTGGAGATTCGGATTGCGACAAAGCAGCAGCTTTCGATCATGGAACAGTTGCTTCAACTTTATCTGTATGATCTGAGCGAGTTCGCGTGGGAAGAGGTAGGTGCCCACATCACATTTGAGTATGACAGCCTGATTTGCTACTGGCGCGACTGCGTTATGGCGGCGAGTGATTGATCGCTATACCCATGGGCAGTTTCAAGAAGTGCGATCTGGTCCACTGGACGTTCCAATCGGACCTATGCAGGTTTTTCGGAGTCCATTAGATTGACAACACCCACACTGATTTTCGACCTCGATGGAACGCTGAGTGACCCTCTGAAGGGATTTACGCTGTCCATTAACTACGCGTTCGACCATTTTGGTTTGGAATCCGTCTCGGAGGATGATCTGCGCGCGCATGTCGGCCCTCCTCTGGATGAGTCCATCGCGATTCTGACGCAGACCGAAGATCCGGATTTTATTGGTGAGCTGATTGAGAAGTATCGTGAGCGCTACATTGAGATCGGTTTTGCGGAGAACGTGCTCTACGATGGCATTATCGGCGGGTTGTCCGAACTGCTCGATGAGGGTGTCACCATGGGCGTATGTTCTACCAAACGTGTCGACATGGTGGAACGTGTCTTGATGCAGCACGAGTTGATCGACTGTTTCGATTTCGTCAGTGGCGGTGATATTGGATTGACAAAAGATATGCAGCTCGGCCGCTTGCTGGACGCCGGGACCATTGAGGGGCCGGCTATCATGATCGGTGATCGACGATTTGACCTCGCTGCGGCCGCCCTGAACGGACTTCAATCGGCGGGTGTGTTGTGGGGATATGGGTCAAAGGAAGAACTGCTACTGGAGGGTCCCACCTACCTGTTGTCGACTCCGGATGAGTTGAGTACGTTTTACCTATCTGAGTAATTGTTTTATACGACACCCACTGAAAATACGTAACCGTTGATAACCAGTTCTACTGAGGTGTGATTCGTGTTTGATCACACTTTGGCGCGACTTGACCTGCACCCGGCATTCGCAGATGATGCCCGCTCCCTGAAGGAGCAAAACGAGAGAGCTTTATGCGCCCAAACAGCGTGAAGAACGCCTGGAAAAATGGCAAGCAGACCATTGGCGGTTGGATTTCCTGTGATTCTGTCTACGTGGCGGAAATGATGGGTCGAACCGGTTTTGACTGGTTGTGTCTGGATATGCAGCACGGCCTGCTGGACTACAACGATGTTCGGGACATGTTGCCGGCTATTTCACTGTCCGACACCATGCCGTTCGTTCGGGTACCGTGGAACGAGCCCTACATCATGATGAAAGTGCTGGATGCGGGCGCGTACGGCGTCATTGTGCCTTTGGTCAACAATCGTGAAGAGGCCGAAAAAGCGGTGGCGGCCTGCCGCTATCCACCAGATGGCATGCGGTCAATGGGACCGATTCGTGCAGGTATGTATGGGGGCCGCGGTTACGTTCAGCACGCTAACGACGAGATCGCGGTCATCGCAATGATTGAAACGGCAGAAGCTCTCCAGAACCTCGATGAAATCTGCTCAACCCCGGGTCTAGATGCAGTCTATATCGGACCTTCAGATCTGGCCTACGCCATCGGCCTGCCACCACGAGGCGACAATGATGATCCAAAGCACGTTGAAACCGTCCACCACATCTATGACACGGCACGAAAGCACGGTATTCACGTTGGCGCACACACAGGCAGTTTAGAGTTCACCAAACGTTGGCTGAAGCACGGGTTTGACATGGTCATGCTGGGAAGCGACACCGCCTGGATGGGTAAGCTTGCAGGACAGGAGCTACGTGAAGCGCGGGCGGACACTGGCGTAGAGCGTGCACCGCGAGGTGAGGATTACTAACTTCTGAAATCGATCGAAGGACGGAGTGCCGTCTGTTGCATGACTCGATATAATGCCGCGCTGCAGATTTTGAAATCTGTACGCGGCATTTTTCATTTGGCTCCTTTCAAGTACTAGCTGCCATCCGGGGGACCTGGCAGGCAGGAACACATGGATCATTATCAAAAACGGGAACGTTCGTCGTTCAAACAACTGGGTCACCTCGCCCGGCTCGGTACGTATTTCAATCATTATGCGTGGGTGCTGGTGGCAGCGATCTTCGGATTACTGCTCACGCGTATCCTGGATGCGATTGTGCCGTTGATGATGAAAACCGCGATCGATAGCCTGGCTGATGACGCGATTGAACCCAACTACACCTGGCCGGCGATCGGGATTCTTGTGATCGTCGTGTTTCGCTTCATTATCTTCGTCTTCTCCCGGCGGATTATGCGACGGGTGTCGATCGGTGTGGCGTACGATCTTCGCAAGCGCATGTTTAGTCACATCCAGTATCAGGGGCCCACGTTCTTCAACCGTTTTAGTACCGGTGACCTGATGTCTCGGACTATTAACGACATCAATATGGTGCGCATGGTGGTGTCGTTTGGCTGGGTCGACATGATTTTGTTTGTGTTTACGATCTCGGCGGGGCTCTACTTCATGTTTGATCTCTCATCGGAGCTGGCGCGATGGGTCATCATTCCGTTGCCGGTTGTCGCGGTCGTGGGCTTCATCATGGCACGCATGATGTTTCCATACTATCGGGACCAGCAGGAGGCCATGGCAGAAGTCACCAATTTTACGCAGGAAAACCTGAATGGAATTCGGACGATCAAAGCCATGTCTCAGGAAGAGAAGGAAGTTGACCGCTTCCATGCGGTGTCTACCAACTATGTCAAGAAGGTCTACCGGGCGAGCAGGTTCAATGCATGGATTGCCCTGATTATGCCGGTTCTGAGTTCCGCGGCGCCGGCGGTACTTTTCTTATATGGTGGGGCGCTTGCACTGCGAGGCGAAATTACCATTGGTACGTATACGGCATTTGCCGCGTATATGTGGATGGTGATCTGGCCGATTCGACATATCGGCATGACCCTCTCAATGTTTACAGGAGCTGCTGCTGGTACTCAGCGGATCTTCGAAGTGCTGGATACGGAACCTGAAGTGAAGGATGGCGATAAGGCTGCGCAACCTGAGAACCTGAGAGGTGATCTCACGATCAAAGGGCTGTCGTTCTGGCATCCGGGAGCGGCCAGACCAACGATTGAAAATGTTGATATTGAAGTGAAAGCCGGCCAGACAGTCGCCATCCTGGGACGGGTTGGCGCTGGTAAGTCCACGATCTTGCGCGCGGTGGTTAGGCTCGTTAATACACCACGAGATACGGTTTATATCGATGGCCACGATGTTTGTGATATTCCTCTGACTGACCTGCGAAAACTAGCGACACTGGTACCGCAGGATCCGTTTTTGTTTTCGACAACCCTTCGGGAGAATCTGACCTACGATTTGCCCGGGCGTGATGAGGCTCAGCTCTGGGATGCGGCAGAAGCTGCTGGTGTTGCAGGTAGTATCCGTGAGTTTCCTGATGGAATGGAGACCATGGTCGGTGAGCGTGGTCAGACTCTGTCCGGTGGGCAGAAGCAACGTTCTACGTTGGCGAGGGGTATGGTTCGTCAGTCGCCACTTTTATTGCTTGATGATTGTTTTTCAGCCGTCGATACCGAGACGGAAGAACGTATTCTCTCCGGCCTTGCGCGTCTGCGCTCTAATAAGACGACTGTGTTGATCTCGCATCGCGTCTCAACGGCTCGACACGCCGATAGGATCTATATTGTCGACAATGGCCATATCAGTGAATCGGGAACCCACGATGAACTGATGGAACTGGGTGGGTACTACTCGGATCTCGCTGCGATTCAAAGTGATCAGGACACCGATCACGAGCGTAAAACACGTCTGTTGCATGACCTCGAGGATGAAGGTAGAGAGGTAGTGGCGTGAGTGGACAAGCGAACCAGTCGCCGCGTGATTATTCCGCATTCGATGTCGAGCTGACGCATCAGGCGCTCAATATTCGTCTGTTTGGCCGGTTGCTGAAATGGATGCACCCCTACCGGATCACCCTTGGGGTCAGCATCGCACTTGTGTTGCTGGGAGCAACCACGTCCGTATTGTTGCCGGTGGTGACAGGACGGGTACTGATCGATACGGTACTGCTACCTAGTGCAGCCAGCGACGATCTGCCGGACTATGGTCTGGTTGATCTCACGCATTGGCTCGCTGACGCATGGTCCGTGGATCTGCTCGTTGCTGCAGGTGTTATCTACATCGTGATGCACATAGGCCATGCATTCTTGATGTTTCTACATCAGCTGACGCTCGTCAGCAGTGCTCTGAAGGCCCTTCGGGATCTTCGTATGGACCTGTTCGCGAGTCTTCAAAACAAGCCGATTGCCTTCTACGATCACGTCGCGGTGGGTCGCGTGATGACGCGTGTCAGCAATGACGTTGAAAATTTGTTTGCACTGTTGACCGGGTTCGGCATGTTGATGGGGGAATTCGTACCGTTTTTCCTGGCATTATTTCTGATGTTGCATATCAGCATTGAACTGACAATGGTCGTTGCGATAACGCTCCCTGTCGCTGCTGTTGGGACCTATGCCTTCCGAATGGTCATGTCACGCATCTTTCGTCTAATTCGTGATTCTGTGTCATCACTCAATCAGTACATGCAGGAAGATCTTTCGGGTATTGATGTTGTACAGCTGTCAGGCAGGGAAGCGCTGAATATCGACCAGTACGGTGAACGCAACAAAGAAAACCGTCACCAGGAATTCCGCGCCATCAATTACGAGGTGTTGTACGAGAACTTCAACAACTCGTTGGCGAGTATGGCTACTGCAGGCATCGTCTGGTACGGCGGTGGCTCCGTTGTTCAGGAGTCTATTTCCCTGGGCGCTCTGGTCCTGTTTACGCATTTGATC
Organism: uncultured Gammaproteobacteria bacterium; assembly: GCA_913049815.1. GTDB lineage: Bacteria > Pseudomonadota > Gammaproteobacteria > Pseudomonadales > Azotimanducaceae > UBA7451. The sequence goes on along the minus strand of CAJWYI010000001.1, from coordinate 25,971 downwards.
AACCTTATGGTGCAACCTGTTGTGATGCTTGGGCAGCAGTTCAACGTATTGTTCCGGTCGATGGCATCTGGGGAACGCATTTTTCAAGCGATTGATTGGGAAGAGTCCATCCACGAGCCCAAAGAGCCTGCCCAATTACCGGAGCGACTCGCTGGAGAGGTTGAATTTCGCCATGTCGATTTTGGTTACTACGCGGATGATCCCATTTTGAAGGATGTTTCTTTCCGTATCGAACCGGGGGAGAAACTCGCAATTGTGGGTCCCACTGGATCAGGCAAAAGCACCATCATTCGGTTGTTGATGCGTTTCTACGACTTCCGAGACGACATGATTTTTCTCGATGGCGTCGATGTGAATCAGATCAACAGCCACGAACTACATCGACGTGTCGGAGTGGTGCTTCAGGATTTCCACATTTTCTCTGGCACTGTAAGGGACAACATCACTCTGGGTAACCCTGACATCACCGACGAGCGTGCGGAATGGGCCGCTCGCGTGGTGAATGCCCACCGATTTATTCAACAGTTACCAGCCGGCTATGATGCGGAACTTGGTGAGCGAGGTAAGTCGCTTTCACAGGGGCAACGACAATTACTGGCATTTGCTCGTGTTCTTGCCGCGGACCCGGAGATACTAGTTCTGGATGAAGCGACCGCTAGCATTGATACCGCGACAGAGCTGGTTATTCAGGACGCGCTGCACAAGCTCACTGAGGGGCGAACATCGATCATGATCGCTCATCGTCTACAGACGATTCGAGAATGTGACCGAATTCTGGTGTTGCACCATGGGGTTGTTCATGAGCACGGTACGCACGAAGAGTTGCTGGCGAAGAAGGGTATCTACTACACGCTCCACGAATTGCAGTTTCAGGATGCTGAGATCGCCAAGGAACTTTCTGGTGAGACGACCTTGAGTGATGTCGATCGGGTTGTAGCTATCACGGAGACGGGCTGGGATGAAGCTGATGAAGAGAGCCTTCATGCCGACCCGGCAGAACCTGAACAACCCAGTCCTTTGGGTGGCGAGAAAATCGACTAGCGCGCGATGAGGCGCCCTGTTTGGCTTAGAGGGAGTAGCGATGGATTTCATGACGAGCCTGCCTTACTGGGGCATTCTTCTGATTATTGCTGTTAACACGGTCATCGTCTCAAGAATGGACGTTACCCTGGATGACGAGTCAGATGATTGAGTATCTCGCCCAGCACTGGATCGTGCTGCTGCTCACCTTTATCTATCTGGTTTTTTGCTTGTGGGTTGGATGGTATTTCCGGGCCCGGGCAGAGGAAGGTGTGGAGTCATTCTATGTCGCTAGGCGTGAAATTCCCGGTTGGGTCGTCTCGCTTGCGTTTTTTTCAACGTTTGCCAGTACGAATACCTATATTGGTCAGGCTGGAAAGTCGTTTCAGTTTGGTCTCTCATGGGCATGGGTTGGCTTGTTTTGGGCATTTTTTTGTGTCATCTCATGGCTGGTTCTTGGGCCGCGCATGCGACAACAGACCGCCCGATTGGGATCGCTGACGATTCCAGACTACTTCTACTTCAGATACAACAGTGACTTCGCGCGGGCCATCCGTTTGCTGAGCGCCATTGTGATTTTGTTTGCAACACTTTGGTACATGGTCGGGATTACCAAAGGTCTCGGTCATGTCATCACGTCTGTGTTGGGCATTCCCTATGCGGCGGGTACCGCGGCAGTCGTATTCGTAACCTGTGCTTATACGGTGTTTGGCGGCATGTACAGCGTACTCTGGACCGATGCGGTGCAGGGCATCATGATGTTTGCGGTGGCCATCATCATGGTAACGCTGCCCTTCATCTTTGTTGGTGGTGTGGATGAGCTGATGCTAAAAATCAACGAAACCTCACATATTGCCAAGTCGGGAGAGCCGATGGGTAATGGGCTGGTTACCTTCGGTGCGTTGGTCTCGTTTTTCTATATTCTTGGGATTGGTCTTGCGGTCGGTATGAAACAGATCGCCGAGCCCCGTTGCCTGATTCGCTTCTACTCCATCGACAACGCCCGCAGTATGAAGTTTGCCATGATCTGGACTCCGGTTTTTCTGGGTATCTCTTTGATCTGCGTCATGGGACTTGGTGCGCTTGTTCATGGGATGGCCACCGAAGAAGAAGCGGCTTACCTCATCAACAATACCGATGAGGTGGTGGGCTTTATGCTGGCGAAGTTTGACAATCCAATCATCAGTGGAGTCTGTGTGGCCGGACTGTTTGCGGCGGGTATGTCTTCGCTCGCGTCTGTGATGTTGATTGTCGGCACGGCGTTTGTGAAAGACATGTGGGATGTGGTCAGCGATGTCCCTGAGGTGAAGGTGGTAAATTACACGCGCTGGACGATGGCTGCCTACTGTGTCCTGCTTTACGGTGTAACTCTCTATCCACCTGCAGGAATTGTAGAAATGACGGCGTTTTCTGGCGCCGTCTTCGCCGCCAGCTTTTTCCCTGCGATTTTTGGCGGTTTGTACCTGAGGTGGGGCACTGATCTCGGCGCGCTGGCCTCAATGATTGCCGGTATTGCGGGCTGTCTTGTTTGGCGATTTCTTTTTCGTTTTGAGTACGAGGCTCTCTCAGATTTTCACGAGATCATTCCGGCATTTTTCCTGTCATCACTGATTTACCTTGTGGTGTCAAAAGCTACGTCAACGCGCATACCGTCTGACGCGCACCTCCGGCGGGTTTTTGCTTGATAAATTGATGGACGCACGAACCTCAGGGAGCCGCTGGCGCCTGAACGGCCGTTCGTTTTAAGTAATGGTCTACCATTAGGTCCAATTTCGCCGTAAGCACGTCCCCGATGTGATCAGTTTTGTCGAAGATGTACCAGTGGCCTTGTTGGTCCGAGGTGGGCCAGGTGGCTCCGGGTGCACCGGTTTTGGCGAATAACAACCAATGCTGTCGTAGCCGCAAAGCCATGTCACGTGTCGGACCCGAGGGTAGTCGATGGCCGGATAGTAGGTAGTACCCGTCCATACCATGGTTGGTGCCCGGTTTGTCTTCATCGGCGTGATCAATGTAGTAACGCCAAGAAGGCACATTGATCTTTGCCATCGCGTTCGTCAGAACGTGAGCGGACAATAGGTAGCGATGATCGCCGAACATTCGGCGAATACCCTGAACGCTCTCGATATTGAAATCATCCTTGTAGAGTCGGGCTGTGGACTCGAACATCGCCCCCCAGTATAGTTGGTAGTCTTCTGGAGAGATGCCGGAAGCTGGCATCACCGAACCTTCAAAGCTGTTTCCTCCACTGATATACGGCACAGGTTGTTGGTGTCCCGACATAAATTGGATCCCCGGTTCTTCGGGCACCGACCGGCCATCAACAATGGGTAACTGAAACCCCCGCAAAGCGTTCACCAGTCCTTCGCCATCCAGTCGTCGCAGGATCTGTGCAGTATGATTTTCATCAGTGATTGAGGCGATCAGATTACGACCCAGAGTTTCCGCCTTCGCAGCAGGTGCCAGATACATATTCCGAACATCGGACGGTGGGGCGTGCCGAGAGCGGGGTAATGCCCAGGTTGCATAGCCGCTTTGCGAGATCGCACCACGAAAAAGGTCTGTGGAAGCAGGATTCGCCATCAGCAGATTAACAGCCATGCCGCCCGCCGACACACCAAATATAGTCACCTTGCGGCGGTCTCCACCGAACGCGGCAATGTTGTCCTGGACCCAGCGAAGTGCCAGCATGATATCGAGCAATCCGAAGTTGGCCTCTTGTTGCTTCAACGCATCGTGTGCGAAGAAACCCAGAGGACCGAGACGGTAGTTCATGGTCACGTAAACGACGTCTTCCCTGGCAAGGTGCGAGGAGGCGTTCCCGGAACCTGCGCGGAAACCCCCTCCGTGAATGTTCACCATGACGGGCAGGCTACCCTGAGGCGAGGGTGTCCATACATTCAGAAACAGGCAATCTTCGCTCAGGTCGGTAGCGGGCTGTCTCGTCGCTTGTAAACAACGTGGACCATAGGAAGTGGCGGACAACGGTCGTTGTGAGCGAAAGGGTCTAGGCGGTTGCCATCGATGCCGACCAGTCGGGGATCGGGCATATCGGATGCCCTTGAAACTCTGGATGCCTTCCTCATCCACGATGCCAGTGAGGACGCCGCTGGTTGTGGTGACAGGGTGGGTTGGGACGCTCGACGCCGCGATCGTTACCGGGCAGCACGCGAGCGCTAATGGGAGTACGACACATGGATTGAGTAAGCATTGTCCGGTTCGGTACACGGTAATCCTGTTGTGGAGGTTCGAATGAATACTATGGCACGACGTGAAGGGGGTTGTCGTGAGCTTCGAGACTATTATGGCCTTAGACCAGTCGTATCCAAGCTTTGCACGTGGTATTTTTCCAACTCCCTGTCAGCACGTGCAAGCATGTCATCGTCTTCCGGGTATCAGCTGGGTCAAACAGCAGTAGATCATTTCCATGAAGATGGATTCCTGATGATTCCTGATTATTTTCCTCTGGATGAAATGGAACGGTTTTCAGAGATCGTCAGGAGAGACAGAGAAATACTGCTTAACTATCCATATACCTCACTGGATGCCGATGGTCGCCCGACGAAACTGTTTGTCTGGTCTAAGCTGAGAGACGATATCTATAGTGCGTACGCACGCCATCAAGCGTTGGTGACACCGTGGGCGCAGTTTCTGGGTGGTCCCGTCACCTACTTTCATCACAAGATGATGATGAAAGAACCGAAAACTCCCGGTGCATGGGAGTGGCATCAGGACTACGGATACTACTACGAGCACTACCTACGTGCGGACATGGGTGGTGTCATGATCGCTATCGATGAGGCGTCACGAGAGAACGGATGCCTTGAAGTGCTACGAGGTTCTCATCAATTCGGTCGCGTGAACCATACTCGGCTCGGCGATCAGAGTGAGTACGAAACAGCGGCGGATCCCAGACGCGTTAAGGTGCTGATGGAACGATGTGAGCGGGTGTACTGTGAGATGTCCCCTGGCACGGTGCTATTTTTTCACTCCAACATGCTGCATCACTCGGCACCGAATCTGAGTGATCTCCCTCGTTGGGCGCTAATCACCAACTATACGCGGATTGACAACCCGCCTTTTTCGGCGCCCTCTAGCTGGGGTCAAGAATTTGAATCCTGGTCGTCAGAACAGGTACGTCAAGCCACAGAAGCGTATGCCAGTTATCAGATACAGCGAGGTCGTTAGCGGGTTTCCAGGCCTTCGACCACCAGATCGAGCATAAAGGGACCTTCTTGGTTGAGCGCATCGGCAATCGCGCCAGCGATTTCCCCCGGTTTACTAACCTGTGCACCTGGAACACCCATACCTTCAGCCATTGACGTGAAAGACATAACCGGATCTGACAGATCCATATGTGGATAAGGCTTGTTCGATTGTGCGTTGAAGCGTCGGCGATATTGGTCGACATTGTGCTTAAGTACGCGATATTCGCGGTTCGATAGGATTACGAACAGTATATTTAGTTTGTGATGCGCGGCGGTCCACAGAGCCTGAATGCTGTACATGGACGACCCGTCACCGGAGATACAGACAACAGGCCGATTAGGCTGAGCGACGGCAACACCTGGCGCTCCGGCGACACCCTGGCCGATGCCGCCACCTTTAGCACCGTAGAACAGGTGGGTACTTCCCAGCTTGAAGTTGCGTATGACGTCAGTGCTCGCCGTGATGCTCTCGTCCGCAATTACTGCATCATCGGGCAAGGCGGCCGCCACTTCTGTGAGTGCACGATAGGGGGTCATCGGATCGCGATCGTGAAGCGCTGCAATTCTCTCTGCAGCCGCGTCATTTTCAGCTCGTTTCAGTTGGCTGAGCAGCTCTCGACGATCTGGCGCATCGTTCACGAGTGAAGTGAGGCGGGACAAACTGTCGGCAAGCTGCCCTGCGATACCGATATCCACCCCTATGTTCTCGGCGAGGCGACTCGGGCCGGATTCCAGCTGAATCACCCGCGCGTTGTCTGCGAAAGGAGAGTCTGGCGAGTACCAGACCTCTTCAAAGAACGCACCTCCGATCAGTATGACCACGTCGTGATCTCCCAATGAGCCGTTGATGGCTGTGTAGTCCGGCCCGAGCTTGTTACGGAAGTGGTCGTGGTCAGAGGGAAACGCAAAACGTGCCGTAATCAGCTCCAGGTGAACGCCAATGCCAGCCTTCTCGGATAGCGCGACGAGGGTGTCTCTTGCCTCGTCGCGTACCACATCATCCCCGGCTACGATCACGGGATTTGACGCGGCATTGATCAGCTCTGCCACTTGCTGAAGATGCGAATCACTGGCGTTACCCTCCATGCTGAGCTTACCGGCATGGTAGGCTGCGTTTTCCGTATCCTCTTCCATAACGTTGATCGGCAAGGCGACGAATACTGGCCCCTGAGGGTGTTCATGCGCGATCTTGAAAGCCCGGGCCATAATCATTGCCATCTCGTCTGCGTGCTCTACCTGGATACTCCATTTCACGACGGGCTTTGCCATTGCGACGAGATCATGACCCAGCAGCGGTCCCCGAAGCCGGATTCGGGTATCCTGCGCACCCGCGGTGATGACCATGGGCGAAGAATTTTTCAAACCGCCATAGATCATACCGATGGCATTCCCCAGGCCCGGTGCCACGTGCATATTCGCAACTCCGGTTGAATTGGACGCCTGTGCATAGAGGTTTGCAGCACCCACCGCCACACCCTCATGGAGGTGCATGATGTAATCGATGTCCGGGTAATCGATCAGCGTGTCCAGCATGGGGGTTTCCGTGGTACCGGGATTGCCAAAAATTTTGGTTACACCGTGCAGGCGCAGGCTATCGAGAAAAACATGTCGGCCGCGCATGGCGCCTCCATCGGACACAGGAACTTATCTGCGAATATAGCATCGTCGCGACATAGGTGTCCGTGGCCAACACGTGCGATTCTGGTTTGGATTGAGTTACGATCCCATTGTCCCCCTATGGCTTCTATGGCGTCAGGCAGACTCCCATGATAGAAGCCCTGTTTCGCGACGACCTCTATGTAAAGTGAGTCATTTCTTACACCGTGTTATTCCTAGATAACACAAGTCTGCCAGTGGTCATGTCTGCGGTGGTTCAAACCAAATCGCGTCGGGAGCAATTGGAGCGTTAAAAAGCGCAGCTTCAGAATGTTGAGCGGCAAATCCGGCAACATGTTAAGAAGGCGCAAGCGCGTTAATAGGCAGCGGTGTCGACGCTAACACCAAACGTCCTCAGGCGGACACTGAAGCTTATCTGATCGAAAGTGAATCCCAGGAGAATGAGGTGCGAGGTCATTGACCGGTGAGCTGCTCCAGTACAACAGTGTGAAGCTATGGGGCGAAAATATCCAACAACCCTGTTGGGGGGGTGGCGATAACGCTCGATTTAATTTAGCAGGTCCAAACCAGCAAGCGACATGTAAAAGTTCTTGGTCGTGCTAGAGCCCAAGTGATTTCCGGTCGAGCGGATTAAGCGGCTCGTCCGGATCTGGGGATGGGATGGCCGATAACAGTAAACGGGTGTAGTCCTCCTGGGGGTTTTCGAAAACCTCCTGGACAGTTCCCTGTTCCACAACTCGACCCTGGTGCATCACAAGAATGCGATCGCAGATGTGATGCACAACCGAGAGGTCGTGGGCCACAAACAGATAGGTAAGCCCGAATTCTTCCTGTAGGTCTTCGAGCAGGTTGATTATCTGTGCCTGGACCGAGACGTCGAGTGCCGATACCGATTCATCACAGACAACAAGCTTCGGTCGTAGAATGAGCGCTCGAGCGATACCGATTCTCTGACGTTGACCACCTGAAAACGCGTGTGGATAACGGGTCAGCGAATCCTGGTCAAGTTGGACCTTCGCCAGAATATCGAGCACCTCAACACGTCTTGAAGAACGGTCACCGATACCGTGGATGATGAGTGGTTCCTCTAGAATTTCCTGTACGGTCATTCGTGGATTGAGTGACGAAAACGGGTCCTGAAACACCATCTGCATTTGTTGACGCAGGGGAATTAGTTCATCATCTGTTTTATCGTGCAGTTCAGTCCACTCGCCGTCAGAGGTTCGAAAACGCACAATACCCTGATCAGGGTCGATCGCTCGCAATACACAACGAGCGAGTGTGGTTTTACCAGAGCCTGATTCGCCGACGATCCCGAGGGTTTCGGATTCGCTTACCGTGAAGCTGACATTGTCAACGGCGGCGGCACCATCGAAGCTTTTGTAGAGTCCGGTGACTTCGAGCAACGGGTCAGCCATTCGCTAGCTCCAGGGCCGCAAGTTGATCAGACGGCAGGCTCACCTGGCGCCCGTCCGCGAGTGTCACTAAGGGATGTGGGGTGATCAAGTCGGCATCACCGACGACACTCGCGATAGTAGCCAATCGTTCGCCTTTGGTCGCAAGACCCGGAATTGCGGCTAACAGTCCGCGAGTATAAGGATGCACGGGAGTTTTCAGAACCTGTCTGACACTTCCCACCTCTAGTACACGACCTTGATACATAACCACGACCTGGTCTGCCATCTGCGCAACGACGCCAAGATCATGAGTGATGAACAGTACTGAGTTGTTCAGGTCTTTCTGCAGATCGCGGATCAATGTAAGTATTTCCGCCTGTATCGTGACATCTAGTGCCGTAGTGGGTTCGTCACAGATCAACAACTGGGGATGGCACACTAGTGCCATAGCGATAACGACACGTTGTCGCATACCGCCAGAGAATTCGAATGGGTATTGGTGTATGCGGCGTCCGACATCGTCTATTCCGACAAGACGCAACATGTCAGCGGCTTCTTCGAGCGCTTCCTCCTTGCTTACCTTGCGGTGGCAGAGAATCGCCTCGGCCACCTGGTTGCCCACCGTATAGACAGGTGATAAGGCGGTCATGGGTTCCTGAAAGACCATACTCACAGAACCGCCTCGAAGATCCAGAAGTCGTGGATCTTTATCTGGCAGCGCGGCAATGTCGTACGCCGTTACATCATTGGGAGAAAAATGTATCTGTCCGCCAGTAATGCGACCCGGTGACTGGATCAATCTCATAATGCAGTTTGCGGTCACTGATTTACCGGAACCTGATTCGCCGACGATGGCCGTGACTTTGCCGCGGGGAACATCAAAACTGACCTCTCGCAAAGCGTATGTCGTGCCGATGTCTGTTCCGAACTCAACGGCAAGATCTCTGATTTCTAGAAGGTTGTCGACCATCAGTCCCGATTCCCCCCGGTGTTGTAGGGGTCTGCGGCATCTCGTAAGCCATCACCAAGAAGGTTGAACGCGATCACAGTGAGCACGACGAAAAGTCCTGGAATCATCAGCCAGGGTGTCATGACAATCACCTGATAATTCTGAGCCTGTTGCATTAGTACACCCCAACTCACTACGGGGGGACGGAGCCCGATACCCAGAAAACTGAGCGCGGTTTCGCCCAGGATCATGCCCGGAACTGCGAGCGTGGCGGTCGTGATGATGTGGCTCGTGAAGCTGGGCATCATGTGTTTGAAGATCACGCGCAATCGACCTGCCCCGAGCAGTCTTGCGGCCATGACAAAATCCTCTTCGCGAAGGGCGAGGAATTTTCCGCGGACCTGTCTTGCAAGACCTGGCCATCCAAACAACGAGAGAATGATAGTGATCCCAAAATAGACCATCAGTGAAGACCACTCGACCGGTAACGCTGCCGACAGCGCCATCCAGAACGGCAAAGTGGGTAGCGACAGCAAGACCTCAATAATGCGTTGCACCCCCCGATCGACAATACCTCCCATGTAGCCCGCGATCCCGCCAATCAGCACGCCAAAAAACAATGTCAGCATGACCCCCACCACACCGATGGACATCGAAATCCGTGCGCCATAGAACACGCGGGTGAACATGTCGCGTCCCAGTTGATCTGTACCAAACACGTGGATGTAGCCTTCCCGGGTCGTGAACAGATGGGTTTTCGCTTTGAACAGACTCCACATCTCATAGCTTTCGCCAGTTTCAAAAAAGTAGATGGGATACATCTCTTCGGTATTCTCGCTGTACTCGCGCATCCAGGTGTCGGGGTTCACCTCCATGTGATAACCGTAGACAAACGGGCGTAGATGAAAGGTACCTTCGCGATCGAAGAAGTGGATCGACATCGGCGGCGCATTGATGGCTTTCACATTGCGCGTATCGGTGTTGTAGGGAGAAATGAATTCACAGAACGTTGCAATCAGATACATGGCGATCAGGAATCCGGCGGAGACCATTGCCAGTCGATGGCGCTTGAATCGGATCCAGGCGAGTTGGCGTGGGGAGATTTCTTGCAGTGTATCGGTGCCGAGATCTGCCGCGATGGCCGGTGCTGGGTTGATGGTCACATCACTCATACCCGACCCTTCATAATACGGATCTTATTCATATCGAATCCTCGGATCAGCCCAAGCGAGGAGCAGATCAGACAGGAGCATGCCGAGAACGGTCAGCACTGCCAGCAACATCAGGAAACTACCTGCTAGATACATGTCCTGGGCAATAAGCGCCTGGATGAGGGCTGGCCCAATCGTTGGTAGCCCCAACACAATAGAAACGATAGCTTCCCCGGATATCAATGCAGGCATGAGCAATCCGATCGTGCTGATGAATGGGTTTATGGCAATTCGAAGTGGATACTTGAAAAGCAACTTCAGCGGTTTAACGCCTTTGGCACGTGCTGTGACCACATACGGTTTGCTGAGCTCATCAAGGAGGTTTGCGCGAAGAATCCGCATGGTGGATGCGGTCCCACCTAGCCCCAGGACCACCATCGGGATCCACAAATGGCTCAGGAAGTCCATGAGTTTGGCAAAAGACCATGGGGCGTCTCGATACTCTGGCGAAAATAGACCACCGATACTGATCCCAAATAGTTCATAACCTGCATACATCGCCATCAGAGCGAGCAGAAAACTGGGCGTTGCGAGACCAACAAGCATGATGGTGGTGATGAGATAGTCAACAAACGAGTACTGACGAACAGCAGAGTAGATGCCCGCAGGTATGGCGATCGCCCAGGTAAAAATCAGAGACGACACGGTAATCATCAGTGTGTAACCGAGGCGTTCCCAGACAAGCTCGGACACGGGTCGTGTAAACAGGTACGAGTACCCCATATCACCGATAAGGAACCCACCAATCCAGCGAACATACTGGATAAGGAGCGGCTGATCGAGGTTGTATTGAGCGCGTAGGTTGGCAACAGCCTCGGCGGAGACCTCCAGTCCCTGGGACTGCATGCGATCCAGTGTCGAAGTGACGATGTCGCCAGGAGGCAGCTGGATGACGATGAAGATCAGGCCCGAAATCAGGATCAGTGTCGGGATCATTCCGAACACGCGTTTGATGACGTACGCTCTCAATAAAGGTTCCTCGAGTGACGGTTTGAATTAGTCTTCATCGAAGTACCAGGTTGAAGGGTGATAGGCGAGGGTCCAACGGTTGTCCCAGCCCCAGATACCTTTCGGCAGAACGTTTCGAAGCCGCTTACTCACGACAACAGGGTGGGGCGCCAGACCGATAGTGCCGATGGTCCACAGATTGTCGGCGTTGGCTTGCAGCAGCTTTTTCCCGATGGCGATGCGTTTGTTAATGTCTGTTTCATAACGCATATCATCAGTCCACTGCTGCATCTGACGAATGATCTCTGGTGGGTTTTCACCGAGCTCCCCATCTGTCTGGTAGTAGCGCGCCCAGTCATTCCACATGCCACGGTCCCAACCGGTTGAACGGGGTGCCCACCAATCGGGAACCAGTGGGAAAAGAATGTCCGTGACGCGATCCGCATGCCAAAGCGTCATCTGCATTTCACCGGCCTGCGCTCGGGCAGATTGCAGGGCGCGGTCGACGAGTTTAAGACGAAGATCGAGACCGACCTCACGCCAATAGCTGGCCACCAGTTCCATGGTGATACCTTTGGGCGTTTCAAAATCTAGGAACTCGAGCGTGATGGTGAGCGGGCTTCCGTCTGGGTATTCGACAAGTCCGTCGCCATCGATATCTTTGAGGCCAATCTCAGCAAACAGTGCCCGCGCCTGGTCTGGATCAAATTCGGTATGGGCGGTTGCGTAATGAGGTTCAAAATATGAGCTGGTGGGGTGAACGGTCACCTGCCGGGGGACGCCGCGGCTAAAATAGATGATCTCGTTCATTTCAGGCCGATTGATCGCGAGTGAAAGCGCTTTGCGGAATCGTACATCCCATAGCAACGCACGATACTTCGCGTCGGCATAGTTGTAGTTGGGCTGGATGGCGACATCGCTGGAATGCAATCTTCGCCAGATATGGACCTTGATTTCGCCGTTGCGCTCACCCAGTTTGAGTAATGGAATGTCCTGCGTTCTAAGGGTGAAAGCTGCAAAATCCAGCTGCCCCGTTGACGCTTTGGCGGTGACAACTTCTGCGTTATCTAGGATATCCTCAGCGTCGATGCCGTCGATATATGGCAGTTGCTGACCTTGTGGATCGACCTTGTGGTAGTAGGGGTTTCGATCAAAACGCACCATCGTTGGGGTCCGCTGAACGATTTTGTAGGAGCGTAACGTTGGCATATCGAGACCTTCATCGATGATGGCGCTCCTTAGTGCATCCAGCAGGGCCATCCACGTCGGTACACCGATCTCATCAACTTTGGCGTCTACGAACTCCCGATCGGCAAACGATGGATGGTATTTCACGAAGAAGTGTTTGGGGTCCACCATAAAGCTGCCGTACTGGGCAATCAGATTCTCGAACATTGGGTTCGGATTTTCGAAGACGTAGCGGAACGTCAAGTTATCGACTTTTTCGATGCGGCCGCCAATTACCAACATTGAGGTCACGGGATTGATATCAGTGTCGAGCCAGATATGGTTGAAGGTGAAGATGAAGTCATCACTGGTTAATGGATGACCGTCTGACCATTTCAGACCCGATCGCAACTTGATCGTGGTGATGCGACCATCAGGACTGACTTCCCAGGACTCGGCAAGGTTAGGCAGAAAGTTCCGAAGGTCAGCTGAGATGGTGAGCGCCGATTCCCAGTTGAAGAATTGCCAGGAATCGCCAAGCGTTATCTGGGCGCGACCGCCGAAGACGCCAATGTTGTTCAATGGTTCGATCACGGGGGGATCGTCAGGGAGTCTTTCGTTCACCGGGGGTAGCCCCGCATCATCCAGCATTGGACTCTGTGAAAACGAGGTAATGCCAACCTCAGATGCGGTTTTGGGTATCTCGAACCACGAATCAGGCATAGAAGAGACTGCATCGTCTGCGGCGACGGAAACCGCCGAGACGCCCAGGAGCATTGGGACCAGCCACGCGGTCAGGCCGCGCCGGTGTTTCCGGTCCGTAAACATTGACTCCCCCTGCCTGTTGCAGTGATGTGTCTGAGACAGGGATCACTACAAAATTGCTGTGGCCCGATACTGCTTGGTTCCAGTGTCCCCGTCAACGGCAGGGTTCTGAGGGGAATTCTTATGTGAGATGGACCTGTGCGTCAGACTGGCGGAGCCGAAGTCAGATAGCCGGGCGCAAGCTTCCATACATGCAGCGACGTAACTTTATCTGTTAGTGCATTCTTTGCATATTGAAGGAACTCAATTTTCAATAGGTGGACGCCATCGAGGTTGTCTCCGGCGGCATCCTGTTTCAATTGTTAAAGAACCAGGTTCAGCTCGGGGAGTAGTGCCTCCTTCTCCTTCGGGGTCTCCTTAAGACCCTGGTACGCAATGTCGTTAGTGAATTCATCGTTGACACGACTGACCGTCTGGTTTTCGAAGTGAGCGGTTTCTTTCATTTCACGGCGATTGTCGTGAATAGGAAAAATACGGCTTCGCAGCAAACCGTCTCTGAATCGGATGGTCGCCGTGGTCCACTCAGTTGATAAACGGAGAATTTTTCGAAGTTGGTTAAATGCAGGTACGACGTGACCCACGTTGTCCATATCCTTGTCGGTGGTGAATTTCTGCTTGAAGAGAGACCATTGAGTCGTCCGCTGATCCTATGCGATGCGCTGAACCTTGCGACGTCTTTGCGCTTTGCGTGCAGGTACGCAGGCGATGGAACTTCTGATAGACCTTCAGGCGTCCACCGAGGTCCGCGGCATCTTCTCAATACATGAATAGACCTGTTGGATGATGGCGTTTCGGGTCTGACCATCGTTGAGCTGATTGTGCACGAAGCCGATAGCTAACCGGTGATCGGGATCGGCGAATCCCATGCTGTTACCCATACCCTCATGTCCGAAAGATCTCAGGCCGGCGCCCATCTCGGGCCGCTGTGGCGCGACTCCCATATATCCAAGGCAAACGGGTGTCATGTTGCCAAAATCGATCTGAATGGGATTGGGTGTATTGAAGTACTCGATGGACTCCGGCGATACCCACTGTTTTCCCTCAAATCGGCCTTCGCAGGACAATGGCGCATATAGTCGCGCAAGTCCGCGAGCGTTAGCGCTCCCGTTCGCCGCCGGAATTTGTGCACGTCTCGTCGCCGGTTCATTAAACCAGTCCAACTGTCGTCTTTGTTGTTCAACGATTCCCGCAACCGTCGCATTTCTGAACTGATCCGGTTGTTCATCTTTCATCTGATCGAGCCATTTCTTCAAGGCACCGCGGTCAGGTGCCTGCGGGCGGATGTCGCTCATGCGCTCCTGGCATGCATCGGGAAGTCCAATGTGGAAATCTAGACCCAAGGGGTCCCCAAGCTCTGCGCGAAAGAACTCGCCCAGGCTCTGTCCGCTGATACGTCTGACGACTTCCCCAACGAGCCAGCCGTAAGTGAGAGAGTGGTAAGCGGCGTGGTCACCTGGTTTCCATTGTGGCGAAGCCTCTGCAAGTATCGCTGCGCATCGTACGTGGTCAAGCTGGATCTCACGCATGCGGCCTGCCTCATCTCCTTCAGGACGAGGCAACTCAGGTAGGCCCACGGTGTGGTTCAACAGCATGCGCACAGTCACTTGATCTTTCCCTGCTTGTGCGAACTCGGGCCAGTAGCTCGAAACCCTGGCTTCGACATCCAACTGACCCCGGTCGTAGAGCAGTTGTGCACAGAACGCAGTGGCACCTTTACCGCACGAAAACACATTAGTCATTGTGTCTGACTGCCAGGGTTTACCCGCTTCGGCTTCACCTGACCAGATATCGACGATACATTCACCTTCAAGGTAGACGGTGAAGGAGGCACCATATTCAAGTTTGTTGGTGATCGCTGTTTCGAGTACGTCCCCGACTGATTCGAAGCCAGGTGTGACCGTGCCTTCCATGTCTCGCTCTCTACTGTCGATTAGTCGTGAGTGAAGGAGAGTGTGCGCTCAATCACGTTGGTAGGTGCCTACCAACCGATTCATACCGATCAGATTCGGTTCGATTTCTTCCAGAAGATCCCACATGGACAATCCGTCGGGAAGAGGCGCATCTGAATCGAGCGCGAGGATCCAGAAGAAGTAGTTATGGACCCCGTGTCCTTCAGGAGGCATTGGGCCACCGTAGCCAGGCTTCCCAAAATCACTGTTGCCGGATGTGTACTGATCGACGGCTTCTGGTAGAGAACTGATATCGCCTGGAATATTGTATAGCACCCAGTGGACATACCCGTACGTTCTGGGCGTGACCAGCGGTGCATCGGGATCGTGACAGATCACTGCAAACGCTTTGGTGCCTTCTGGTGCATTGGACCAACTGAGTTCGGGTGATACATCCACGCCCTCGCCCGTGTGTTTTGAAGGAATGCTGCTGCCGGTCGCAAACGCGGTACTGGTCAGTTGTATATCAGATAGTGCGAAACCCATTGCGCTCTCCTTGTTACTCTTGGAATTCTTGATTTAAAAGGGGGGGGGCGTAATCGTCACATGGACTGTGCCCAAGAACAAGCGTCGAGCCGGCCACCAGGGTTGTTATCGGATGCGATCCAGTTTGTGATTGTCCCAGGTCACCGTTTTGCGTGGTGTGATAACGATCCAGCGTCGGTTGCTTCCTTTCGCAGTACTATTGTTCGGAACTGGAGGATCTGTGGGTGGTGCCCCATGACCGCCGTTGTATTTTACACCCATCTGGACCCGGGCTTCGGCAAGATGCGGATCTGCGTCCTCGGTGGCTTTATTTTCCAGTACCTTAGCTGTAGCGCGCATCATGATGCCCATGAGTTCGGGGAACTTCTCGTTGTGATCCAGTAGCAATGTACAGTTGCTGTTCTGACGCACATTGACAACCTTCTGTCCGCGTGCCGTCATATATACCTTGCCACCAGCCCAGCCAAACCACATTGGCGTGAGATTAATATGCTCGCCCGGCCCATGGGTCGCAATGCGGATATTCCAGGTCGTAAGCATCATGTCTTCGAGCTGGTCCGGAGAGAGTGCGATTTCGCGTGGCAGTGACATGATCACCCCTTAGTTAAAGAGTTAGGAGGAGTGGTTGCATTGTTTAGTGGCTGGACAGTTCGTTAAAGCTGTCAACGTCGTCGATTAACCGGCGGCTGTACTCATCCATGGTATGGGGCCATTGCGTTACGATATACCCACCATTGCCACGATAGTAACCACCGCATGCCCCTTGCCACACATGGACATTGTCCAGATCTTGTTGCAAGGACTGGTTGTAGTCTTGCATGCGTTCACGCTTTAGTGAGAGCACTTCGATCCCCTGACCGAGACATCGAGTAATATGATCGACTATGTAGCCCACCTGATATTCGATCATCTCCAGAATCGAGCCATTGTTCGTATTGGGTCCATACAGCATAAAGAGGTTTGGGAACCCGGCCGTGGTGATTCCCAGGTAAGCCACCGCGCCGTCCACCCAGGCGTCGTGGATGGATTGACCATCTGCACCGTAGACATCAATGACAGAAAGATAACGAGTTGTAGCGAATCCTGTCGCGTAAATGATGGTGTCCACACGGTTGACCTGTCCGCCCGCTCTTACGCCATCGGGTGCGATATTTTCGACTGCGTCGGTGACGAGCGTTACATGTTCTTGATTGAAAACCGGGTAGAAGGTGTTCGATGACAAGGGACGCCTGCAACCGAAATCCCAGTCGGGGGTCAGCTTGCGGCGGGTGCCCGGGTCTTCCACGATCTCGAGGTTTCTGAGTCCTGCCGCTTGTGCGTTATGCAGAATCTCCTGGTCTGAAAATGTAATAAAGGTCTCAAGACCGCTGCGAATGCGTGCACGTGAGCGGTTGAGTGCGTCAGGATCTTCCTCGAAATGCTTGAGCTGTTCCCCTGAGTAGGGTGCATCTTCCTTAGGTGTCACCCATTGTGGCTTTCGTTGATAAACGGTCAGCGAGGCGACGTCATCGACGATTTCAGGCAGCATCTGCACGGCACTGGCAGCGGTACCGATTACAGCAACATGCTCGCCGCGGAGATCATGTCCATCTTTCCAGTCACCTGTATGAAAGGACGTCCCTTCGAATGTGTCGATACCGGGGACGTCTGGCCATGACAGATCGCAGAACATGCCGACTCCGGATATCAGAAACTTTGATTGACGCGTGTTGCCACTCGACAGAGTCAGCGACCAGTGTCGGTCCTCTTGTTGCCATCGCGCGGAATCAACCCGGGTGTTTAATTCGATGTATGGCATCAGATCATATTTGTCTACACAGTGTTGCATGTAGCCGAGAATTTCAGGTTGGCGTGCATAAGGCCGAGTCCAGTCTCGCTTTGGTTCAAACGAGAAGGAATAAAGGTGGGAGGGTACGTCGCACTCAGCCCCGGGATATCGGTTGTGCCACCAGGTACCTCCAATTCCGGGAGCTGCTTCAAGAATGGTGAAGTCAGTGATCCCCGCTTTCTGAAGTTGAATTCCGGTACAAATACCTCCCGGACCGGCGCCGATAATGATGATGCTTAATGTGGGAGCCACCAGAATTACCTTGTCATACTGTGAGGCCGGCAGTTTAGCGATTAGAGGATGGTGAATACAGAACCCACGATGCCGCAGGGTATGTTCGTGTTGAGGCTGGCCATACAATGACCGCTCTTCAGAGTCTGCTCATGAATAAGGAATTTGCCCAATACACGGCGTGCACATTGATCGCGCGCTCAGTAGCGTATCGGAATCATCAGATGATCGGCGGCCGATGCCGTTTGTCGTCTGATCGATCCTTGTCTAGGCTCTGATTCTGTATTTGTCACACTGGTGCACACGGAGACGTCCATTGTTGTTCATCTCTGACTGATGGCAGGTGCGTTGCTTGGACTCACGATATACTGACTGATTCAGCGACTCATCTCCCTGGGAATATCTCTGGGGCGTGGCAGTGCGGTAGGTTTGTTGCTTGCACTGACTAGCGTTGCACTTTAGCTGGCGCAGCGGTAGACAACGGTCTAAAGAGAGGCGCAAACAGGTGGTGCAGGAATCTACTATGAAAAACTATGTACTCAGTGACGATGAAGTCACGTTCTTCAATGAGCACGGTTATCTGCGATTGGAGGCTGTGTTTTCCCCGGCGGAAGTAGACGTGATGGCTGAGGAGCTCGATTGGCAGATCGATAACTGGGCGGGTACTGGACCCGGTTGGCGTGGTGAATGGCGCAAGGTCTACATGGATGATGACACCGAACGCCGTTCGAAGCTCACTGCGCTCCACGATCTGCATCGGTACTCAACGGCGTGGTGTGACGCTGTCACAAACAAGCGATTGGCGGGATCGATTGCTGATCTGCTGGGAGAGAACGTCGAGCTACACCATACGACACTGCACGCGAAGCCCCCCGAAACCGGTCATCCATTTCCGATGCATCAGGATTGGGCCTTCTATCGTCATGAAGACGGGCGCTACATCGACTGTCTGGTCCACCTAGATGACACCTCGGATGAAAACGGGTGTATTCGATTCCTCGATGGCTCCCATAAAGGTGGCGTTCGGAAACACATCACCAGGTTCCCGGATGGTAGTTACTGCGAACCACATTTGCCGACGGACCAGTACTCACTGGACGACACTGTTCCTGTTCCGGCTAAACGGGGCGATGTGGTGATTTTTCACCTGCATATGATTCATGGCTCTCGTATCAACCAGACCGACCGGGTCCGCAGACTAGTGCGTATGGGTTACCGGGATCCTGAAAACGTACAACTGGGTGGTCAGTCTAAAATCAGACCGGGATTGATGGTCTGGGGGCGTCGACCGCGGACGGAAGGACAGATGCCTTTTTCAACCGAGATCTGATCATGAACAAGACGATTGACGAGGCGGTCAGGGAAGTTTCGCGGGACGGGTACACCGTTATCGAGGACTTTCTTTCCGAAGATCAGCTGCGCGCCTCAACCGAAGCGTTGGTGAAAATCGAATCACAGGTTGAATTCGGTCGTGATATGTTTAGTGGTACGCGAACCAAACGTTCTTCTAATCTTGTGGGGATGACTCGATCTTTCGATAGTGTTGTCACGGATGAACGTATGCTGGAATTGGTGCGTGGCGTACTGGGCCCGGATATCCAGTTGTCGATTAGCGCGATGATCAAGATCTTTCCTGGAGAAAGCCATCAACCGCTGCACCAGGATGATGGCTTGTGGCCTGCGCCGAGGCCGCACCAACCGTTTGTGTTGAATACCATGTATGCAATAGATGACTTCACGGAAGCCAATGGCGGAACCACATTGGTTCCCGGTTCCCATGTTTCAACTGACCCGGTGAATCAAGAGGCGGAGCGTGTCTCCGTCGCGATGCCGCGCGGCTCTGTATTAGCCTGGGATGGAGCTACCTGGCACGGAGGGGGGGCGAGTCAGGACGACGGGGGTGAACGCTGTGGACTTAATATCAACTACAACGCTGGGTGGCTAAAGCAGCAGGAAAATCAGTTTGTGTGTATTCCGCAGGAGGTGGTAGTTATATTGCCGAAAACCCTACAGCGCCTTTTGGGTTATCAGACCAGCTTTGGTGGCATTCTGGGAAGTGCACATGGGCGTGATCCGCTGGATGTGGTGACAGACCGGGTTCGAAGCTCAATTCAGGAGCCGCAATGAAAGCACTGGTCTCTGAAGGCTATCAATCTGTTAGTTATCAGGACGTCCCTTTCAAGGATTGCGCGACTCTCTGTATGCGGTATGGGCTGATCTGAAGCTACCGTCAGGCTCCCAGCAGTGACCGAATACGCGAATAGTATTGCTGGCCAGACGAGTGAAAGAGCGGCCATCGTAATCGGCACTAGGAGACCGGCGCCGATCCGGTGGGTCTATCCCCACCCTATCATGGGGTCTAGCGGATGCAGGATTCAAATATCAGACGCTAACATCGGGAATATGTTCCGATTCGATCATCGGACCCTGACTCTGTGCGAAAATGTGCAATGGAGGCACTATCGGACGTCATGACAGATTTACCGTTGGCCATCACAGCAGGCGATGCGTCCGGGGTTGGGCCGGAGATCGCGCTGCGCCTGTTTGCTGCCGGTGAATTGCCGGACGACGTCGTCGTGTACGGTGATGTGTCTGTTTTCATTGCAGGTGCATCTCTGCTTTCACTGGATGTCCCAGTCCATGCGACCGAGGATCCATTGAGGCGAAAAACAGGCGCGTTGAACATTGTTGATGCGGGGATGTTGTCCGCCTCAGAACTGACACCCGGTGTGCTGTCAGAAGCCGCGGGTCTTGCGGCGCACCACTACGTGGTCACGGCGACGGAAGATGCCATCGCAGGCAAAGTTTCTGCCATCGTGACGCTGCCAATGAACAAGGAGGCAACTCAAGCCTCCGTACCTGGATTCATCGGCCACACGGAGTTGATTGCCGGACTCTGCGGGACTGACGACTATGCCATGATGCTGGCAAGACAGGATGTCGCAGTCAGCCATGTCAGTGCACATGTTTCGCTCCGTGAAGCGATTGAACTTGTGGAGCCAAAACGTATCGGTCAGGTGATCCGGCTGACACACAACGCGCTATCTGCCTTTATCGCGAAGCCGCGCATTGCCGTCTGTGGGTTGAATCCCCACGCTGGCGAAAATCGGATATTTGGGAATGAGGATGCTGACCAGATCGTACCGGCCATTGAGACTGCTATGGCTGACGGTCTCACTGTGAGTGGTCCACACCCTGCGGATACGGTTTTCTATCAGGCGGTACACAAGGACCAGTACGACGCAATCATCTGTATGTACCACGACCAGGGACATGCACCCATGAAACTGATCGGCTTTGAGAATAGCGTCAATGTGACCATTGGTCTGCCGATCGTGCGTACGTCCGTAGATCACGGTACGGCGTTTGATATCGCCTGGCAGGGCAAAGCTTTTACTTCGTCATTACTCCATGCTATTCACTACGCGCAACGTTTGACGGGTGGGTGAGGTTTTGCGCGTTGTTCTCAGTTTTGACTCACACGGTCTGAATTCTGGAAAATGGGTGGCTTACGCAGGAGCCAGTTAATGAATCAACCAGAAGCAGGCCATCTTGAAGCGGAGTGTCTTGAGGCGGACTATCTCGTCGTGGGCGCAGGCGCAATGGGCATGGCATTCACGGATGTCCTGATGACCGAGACCAACGCCACTGTCATCATGGTAGATCGCAACCACAAGCCTGGTGGTCACTGGACCACAGCCTACCCCTTTGTGCGACTGCATCAGCCCTCGGCATTTTACGGTGTCAATTCCAAACCACTGGGTGAGAACAAGATCGACCAGGTGGGGTTCAACAAGGGTCTTTACGAGCTGGCATCAGCGCAGGAGGTTGTCAGCTATTTTGAGCAAGTGATGCGTGAGCAATTTTTGCCCTCAGGGCGTGTCCGGTATTTCCCAATGAGTGACTATGAAGGTGATGGTCATTTCGTATCCTGCATCAGTGGTGAAGTCACCAAAGTCAAAGCGGGCAAGATCGTCGATTCGACCTATATGAACGTGACAGTTCCATCGATGCGTCCACCACCGTTTCCGGTGGCCGATAGCATGACGTGCCTGCCGCTCAACGACCTGGTAAAGGTGACAACACCCAAAGAAGGTTACGTGGTCATCGGGGCTGGGAAGACAGGTATGGATGCCTGCCTTTTTCTACTTGCTAATGGTGCATCTGCGGATGACATCTGCTGGATCATGTCCAGAGATTCCTGGATTCTTAATCGGGCCAATCTGCAGCCGGAACTCATCACTGAGGAACTGGCTAGCCCTCGAACGGGCGAGCGGAATCAATGGGACGCCAAGGATACGAATGATCTGTTCGATATTCTCGAGTCGTCGGGTCAGCTGCTCCGGATCGATCCTGACGTCAAACCAACGATGTATCGCTGCGCCACGGTGACCATGGCCGAAATTGAAGCACTTCGCAGCATCAAAAATGTGGTTCGCATGGGGCATGTGACAGAGATCACCAACAGCGAAATCACGCTGGAGGAAGGCAGTATCCCAACCACCGCCAATGTGTTGCATATTGACTGTACTGCTGACGCTTTGGCGACACGCCCCTCTGTCCCTGTGTTCTCCGGAAACCAGTTGACGCTGCAGACAGTACGAACGTGCCAACAGGTATTCAGTGCTGCCTTTATCGCGTTTGTCGAAGCGACAATTGAAGAAGAGGACGAAAAAAACCGGCTTTGTACACCGGTACCACATCCAGATAGCGATATCGATTGGCTCCGCACGACGCTTGGTACCATGCAGAACGGAGGTATCTGGGCGTCCGTACCCAAGCTGCAGCAATGGCTGATGAAATCTCGGCTGGACCCATTCACACAACCACCGAAGGAAGGTGAATCGACGCCAGGGTTTGCCGAGAACGTCGGCGATATGCTGAAAGGTGCGATACGGGTGAACGAACTCTATACCCAATGGCTTGGTAAACAGGAGCAGGCATGAAGGAAATCCCACAACCGGATGAAAATAATGTCTGGCGGCTGAAATCGCCAGGTGGGTTGGACTCGCCGCGATCGCCGCGACCGGACGCCGAAAACAAGTACTTCATGGTCTCAACAGACGGCCATGTCCAGGAGCCCTTTGATCTGTGGCTGAAGCGCATGGACGAGAAATACCGCGATCGTCTTCCTGGCGTCGCGATCGATAAGCAAGGCGACAAGTTTCAGAAAACAGAAGGTTTTCGACCACTCCGTATCCGTAACATCAAGTTTGAAGGCGAAGATGGCCTGCGCAACGGTGCTGGCACGACCCCAGAAGGTCGCATTGAAGACCTGGCTCTCGATGGCGTCGATGCAGAGATCATGTTTCCGAACAAGGGCCTTACGATCTGGGCGACCCCGGATGCAGAGTTCAGTCAGGCGATGTGTCGGGTCTACAACGACTGGGCGTGGGAGACATTTTCGGACCACAACGATCAATTGATCCCTATGGCATGTGTCGCGGCGGCCGATATTGATGGTGCCATAGCCGAAATCGAGCGCTCCGCTGACCGCGGGTTCAAGGGATTGTCATTGCCCTGTAAACCCGTGTGGGGTGCGCCAAACCACGAGGACCTGAACTACAATCTACCGGAGTTTGACCCATTGTGGTCTGCGATCTCGGAAACGGGTTTACCAATCACATTTCATGTGTCGACAGGACGAGACCCGCGAACCTCACGAGGAAACGGTGGTGCGGTCATCAATTATGCGGTCCATTCGCTGGCACCTACAATGGAGCCTATTGTGAACCTGTGCGCTTCAGGTGTCATCGAGCGTTTTCCAAATCTTCGGTTTGGATCGGTCGAAGCGGGTATCGGTTGGGTGGCATGGGCGTTGTCTGCCATGGATGAGGCTTATAGGAAGCACCATATGTTTGTGCGTCCGAAGCTGCAGGGGTTACCTAGTGACTATTTCAGAGCGAATGGCTTTGCAACATTTCAGGAAGACAAGCCCGGACTGGATCTTGCCCGGGAACACAATCTGGTCAACAACTACATGTGGGCGAATGACTATCCGCACCATGAAGGCACTTGGCCCCACTCAGCTGAAGCCATTGAGCGCACCATGCCGGAGTTGTTGGATGAAGAGCGTGCTCAGATTCTCGGACTGAATGCGGCAAGGGTCTTTAACATACCGATTCCAGAACGGTATCGGGCGTTCGCGGACGTTCAGGCGCAGCTTGCTGGCTAGCAGCGGCTCTCATTTATAAAAACGAATAGAGGGACACACTATGGGCACCATGAGGGGGCAGGTGGCAGTCGTCGGGGTGGGTGAGACCGAGTACTACAAGCGTGGTCAGTCTCCCGATGCTGAAATGAAACTGGCGCTGAAGTCGATCATCGAGGCTTGCGAGGATGCGGGTATCTCTCCAAAAGAGATTGACGGTTTTGCGTCCTACAGCAACGACCGTAATGATCCATCTGCGCTCGCATCGGCGCTTGGATGCAAGGAGCTCCGTTTTTCGAATATGCAGTGGGGTGGGGGTGGTGGTGGTGGATCCGCCGCGATTTCGAATGCGGCTGCGGCGATTCATGCTGGTGTCGCTGACACGATTGTGGTTTTCCGTGCGCTGGCACAGGGTCAGTTTGGACGTTTCGGGCAAGGGTCTCGCAGTAATCGCGTGTCGGGTGCGGGGGCTTATACAACGCCTTACGGACTGATGTCCCCGGCACAGAGTTTTGCGATGAAGGTTGTCCGATTCATGTACGATCATCGCGTGAGACAAGAGGCACTGCGGTCGATTTCCCTCGTGTCCTATCATCACGCACAAAACAATCCACGCGCGGTGATGCATGGACGCCCGCTCGATGAAGAGAAGTACGATAGCTCTCGATGGATTGTGGAGCCTTTCCACCTGTTCGACTGTTGTCTGGAGAATGACGGTGCGGCGGCGATGGTGCTGGTGTCGGCGGAGCGCGCCAAAGACTTCCCGAAGAAGCCTGCCTATATCCTGGGAGCGGTCGGTGGTTCCCACTACCGTGCTGGTGCCAGCAGTCACAACACGCCAGACTATGCGACATCAACCTTTAAGAGTCTGGCACCACACCTGTACGACATGGCGCAAGTAAAGCCAACTGACGTCAATGTTTTGCAGAGCTATGAGAACTTTACCGGTGGTGTGTTGATGAGCATTGTGGAACACGGTTTCTGTGAGCCTGACGCTTGCAACGAATTTTTCGTAAAGGAACGATTCTTCGCCGGTGAAGGCGACCTGCCGCTCAACACCAGTGGTGGGAACCTGGCCGAGTGCTACATGCATGGGCTGGGGCTCAATATCGAGGCGGTGCGTCAAATACGGGGTGAATCCAGCAATCCGGTACCGGACGTCGATGTTTCCATGTGTATTTCAGGTCCCATGGTGACACCAGTCAGTTCCAGCATCTTCGGTAGTGAGGCGACACTATGAGTGACTACTATCTGAACGAAGGCCTTGCGCAGCCAATCCCTACCGATCTGGACAAGCCATTCTGGGAAGGTCTCGATAACGACCAGTTGTGGTTACAACGTTGTAACGACTGTGGTGGCTGGCAATGGGGACCGGAGTGGATCTGTCATCATTGCCACAGTGAAAACGTGACGTTCGAACGGGTGGAAGCCAAGGGCAAGATCTACAGTTTCGAGCGGGTTTGGCATCCCGTACATCCAGCTTTGGTGGAACAGGGTCCGTACATTGTGGTGTTGGTTGAGATCCCACACGCAGGTAACGTGCGCCTGGTTGGAAATTTAGTCGGAGATCCAGAACAGGATGTTGTGATTGGCAGTAAGGTTACCGCTGTCTTTGAGCATCATGCGGACTTCACATTGCTGCAATGGCAGGTCGGTTAGCGACCTTCCGGTGCGCTTTTTTTGGGCGGCGCAAATCCACGAGCTTAAGCCGTTGTATCACTACTTGATGACCGGTTGCAGTGTGAGGTGCTTAAACGTTCTCCATTTCTTTAAGGCCTTCGTCTGTGATTTGACCATTGGCAACAATGCGTAGCGTATCGTCTTTACCGGCGTTTGCCAGGATAGCGGGTAGAAGCAGAAGAGATAGCAGCGAAAGATGTAGCAGGCTCATGTGGTTTTTCCAGGGGCTGCGATTTATTTGGCCGATGTGATCCGATGCATTCGAAACATTCACGTATTATCGATGTGGGGTGCTCGCGATAAAGTA